>CAYVBE010000332.1:0-2582 GCA_964448935.1 uncultured candidatus Brocadiaceae bacterium | reverse complement strand
TGACACCGTGGAGGATCTCGCCGTGGTTCATCAGCGGGATGCCGAGGCGCTCGTTAGCTGGTGCGTCGTTGCCCAGCTCGTGGACCTTCTCTTCGAGAGTCATCCTGGACAGCAGGTCCTCCACGCGGCGGTCAACAGGTTGGCCGGGGTCTTGGTAAGGATGCATGCGTGTGTCTCCCTTGCGGTATCACCTCTGTGAGCCATACTGGACGGTATCGCTGCCCAGGACCATCACGGTGGTGACCTTGTTCACCATGTCCTCCGGGCAGGTCCAGACGACCTCCTTTTCGGGCGTGATCTCGAAGACGGTCGGGCCGGGGTTGGCGCCGGGGCCCAGGTGGTATTTGCCGTTACAGATCAGCGTGTTGCCGTTGGGCAGGCGCTGCACGCCGACGCTGTAACCTATGGTGATCTGCGGCTCCGATTCGTCGTGCTCCAGCTTCCAGACGATTTCGCCCTTCGGATCGACCTCGAACACGCGGGCGATGCAGTCGCTCAGATGTTTATCGCCGGAGCTGAGCAGCGTGTTGCCATTCGGCAGGCGCAGGGCCAGGTATCCGCCGCCGGGAAAGCGCCGCAGGATGTTGCCCTCGCTGTCCACCTCCATCGCGCGGCGTCCCTCATAGCCCTCACCCTGGCCGGCAACGAGATATGTCTTCTGCGGCGTCTTGCGGATGACCCGGAAGGTCTTGTGCCGGTGGTCGCCGATACCCTTCAACTCGACGCGCTCGTATTCGTTGCCCTCCGTGTCCACCTCCAGCACGAGGGAGACGTCGGCGTAGCTCTCACCGATGAGGAAGCGGCCGTCGCCCAGCGGCTGGCAGGAGTGCGTTTCGCCGTCCGGGCGGCTGAGCGGGCGGTGCCAGATGACCTCGCCGCCACTGCCGGACTCGTAGTCCGGCTTGACGATCTTGGTGCCGTTGCGCCCGCAGGAGTAGATGATGTCGCCGTCCTGCAGCATCCAGGCGTCGCAGGTCCTGTCTTCGCTCTCCATCTCCCACTCGACGGTGCCGTCGCGGCGCATGATCTGGATCTTGCCGTAGCCGTAGCCAGCCACCAGCAAGCGCTGCCAGGGCTCGTGCTCTTTCGCTTCTTGAGCACCCGCGCTGCCTGCGAAAGCCACGAACAGGAGCAGCGCCACGCTCAGAATGCAGGCTTTCATGATCAACCTTTTGCGCATGTTGACTATTACCTTTCCAGGAGCTCGTCAATCTCTGCCATCTGGTCGGGCGTCAGCGGGCCGTATTGCATGGCACGGGCGTTCTCGCTCACCTGTTCGACGGTGCGGAAGCCGGGGATGGGAACCGTCACCGGGCTGCGCGCCCAGAGCCAGCAGAGCGCGCCCTGGACCAGGCTCCGGCCGCCGCTGGTGAGTACCTCGCGGATGGCCTCGCGGCGCTCGTGCCACTCGGGGGCAATCTTGCCGCCCCTGAAGTACTTCCACTGGTCCGGGCCGGACGCACTGCGCACGTCGGCGCCCTTGACCTCTTTGTCCGGGGTGTATTTGCCAGCGAGCGCCCCCATGGCCAGCGGTGCCCGACTGATGCCGGCCAGGTTCTGCTCCTCGCACAGGGCCACCATCTCCGGGGCGTCCTCCAGCACGTTCATCGGGAACTGGACGCTGGCGCAGCGCTCGCCCTCCGCGAAGACGGCGGCCCGCTCGGGGTGTTCCGTGCTCCAGCCGTAGGCTCGTATCTTGCCGTCGGCGACCAGATACTCCAGCGTCTCGCGCACCTCGATGGCCCGCTCCGGATCGTATTCGTTCAGATGGAATTGGTACAGGTCTATGTAGTCGGTGTTCAGCCGCCGGAGCGAATCCTCGCAAGCGCTCCGGATGTATTCAGGAGAGGCTTCTCCCCCGGTCACCTGCCTGGTCTCTTCCTCGAAGGCGTGGCCAAACTTGCTGGCGATAACGACATCTTCTCTCTTGCCCTCCAGCGCACGGGCCAGCACGCGCTCGCTACGGCCGGCGCCGTAGACATCGGCGGTGTCGAAGAACGTCACGCCCTTGTCCAGCGCCGCGTGGATGGCGCGGATGGACTCCTCGTCGTCCACCTCGCCCCAGCCCAACGGGGTCTCGCCGCGCCAGAACGGCCCGCCGATGGCCCAGCAGCCCAGGCCCATCGCGCTAACCTCGATTCCCGATCGTCCCAACGTCCGCGTCATTGGTGCTTTCACGCTTTGCTCCTTATGGTGTTCCGTGCGTTGTCACTCCTGGGAACGTATGATGACCCGAAAGCCGACGTTGTAGACGCCCTGCCAGGGGTGGTAGCCCAGGCGGTAGCTGGCGGTGCAGCGTTTGGGGCGGTCGCTGAACGAGCCCCCGCGCACCACACGTTTGCCTTCCGCCTCCGGGTCGTTGCGGCCGTCACCGGTCCTATAAGGATACGGGCGGTAGAGCGACCGCGTCCACTCCGCCGCGTTGCCGTGCATGTTGTAGAGGCCCCAGGCGTTGGGGGCGTTGGCCGTCACCTTGTCTGTCTCCACCTGCTCGTCGTCCCAGTCCGGGTTCCACAGGCGGTGGCTGAGGCTCTTGCGCACGCTGTAGAAGTTGCCCCAGGTAACGCCGGCGCAGTTGGCTA
>CAYVBE010000331.1:0-2628 GCA_964448935.1 uncultured candidatus Brocadiaceae bacterium | reverse complement strand
GCTCCTCGCAATGACGCACGCAGGTCCCACGTCCGGCGGAACGCGGGCAGCCTGCCACGGTAAACAGGTACGAAAGTGGGTGGCTGATGGGCGCCGCGCAATGAATATCCGCCGCCGAGGTCTCTGAAGAGGAGAATCCGCCATGGGGTGTCTGTTGACTGTGCTGGCGCTGCTGGCGCCGCGGCTGGCGATGGTGGCCATCTTACTGCTGACGGACTGGTTTGCGGCGGCCTTCGGTTCGGTGCTCTGGCCGGTGCTGGGGTTTATCTT
The DNA here is from genome assembly GCA_964448935.1 of uncultured candidatus Brocadiaceae bacterium. Lineage (GTDB taxonomy): Bacteria > Planctomycetota > Brocadiia > SM23-32 > SM23-32 > CAYVBE01. The sequence goes on along the minus strand of CAYVBE010000331.1, from coordinate 2,358 downwards.
CGCGCCCTACACGACGCTGGCGTGGATGGTGGGGGCTGTGCATGGCGGGGTGCGCGGGGGCTGGGCGCTGCTTGTGGTGCTTGCGGTTCTGGTGGATCTGAGCCACCTGGCCGGCGGCGGCCACCGGTATCGCACGTCCCGCGGCCGGTGAAAGGGGGTAGAACGGGACGTGAGAGAAGCTTGACAAATTCAACAGTAGACAATATCCTATTGGCGTTTTGGAGGCAGGCCAGTGACATGAGCGGGATATCGCGGGCGAAGGTGGTGATGATATGACAGATGATCGGCGGAGATGGCCTCGGCTTCCGATGGAACTCGGCGTTGAGTACCATAGCCTTGGGCCTGAAGAGGAGGAGGGCACCGGCACCACCGAGAACGTTTCGGCCGGCGGTGTGTATTTCGTAGGGTCGAACGGGCAGCAGTTGAAGGAGGGAGTGAGGCTGCGGCTACGGCTGTCCGGGATAGATGATTACACGGTGGGCTCAACCTTTGAGAGCCTGAGCGGCAAGTGTACCGTCTTGCGCGTGGAGCCGGAGTCGGACCAGTTGGGCGTGGCGGTGCAGTTTGACGAGGTCTTCAAGCTCGAAGCTGCGGCCGCGCGCGCCTCGTAGGGGGGTGCCGGTGGGCCGGGCCGGCGAATCCGTCAGGCATGCCAGATTCGGCGGGGCATCTGGCCGGCCGTCTCCATGTTGGCGCGCACCAGCCGGTGGATCAGGCGGTCGCGCACGGGCCGCGCCTCGGGGTCGTCGAACAGGTTCCGATACTGGTCCGGGTCCTCCTCCAGGTTGTACAACTCCCCGTAGTCCGCGTGACGGTAGAGCACCAGCTTGTGGCCGTCATGCACGAAGGTCTGCTGGTGCAGCCTGACCGTGGCAATGAAATCCACCAGCGCCCAGTCGCGCACCACCTTCCTCTCGCCCCGGATTACGGGCAACTGGCTGACGCCCTGCACTCCGGGCGGGCTCTCGGCCCCGGCGGCGTTCAGTAAGGTGGGCATCACGTCCACGAGGTTGAACATGGCATCGCTGGGGCCGATGGAGCGCCCCTGACCCGCCGGCCAGCAGGCGATGCCGGGTATGCGCTGGTGGCCATCGTAGGCGGCGATGCCCTTGCCCCAGAGACCGTGCCGGCCCAGCATGTCGCCGTGGTCCGTGGTGAAGACCACCAGCGTGTTCTCCCGCGCGCCCATCTCTTCCAGCCCGTCCAGCAGCCGGCCCACGTAGTCGTCCAACATGTTGACCATGGCGATGTAGGCGCGGATGGCGCGGGCGGGGTCGGCGATGCGGTCGTATGCCCCCAGGGCGGGGATGTTCTTGGACGGGCAGTCGGGGTCTATGAAATCGTCCGGGCTCTCCTCGCTCCAGTACTGTCCCTCGAAGAAGCGGCGGTAGAGGATGGGCTTGTCGTCCATCTCGCCCTCGCGCAGGCCGCCCAGGTCCACGCCGGTCATGTCCACCTCGGAGTAGTACGGCTCCGGGCAGACGTAGGGTGGATGGGGGTCCTGATAGGAGGCCCAGCACAGCCAGGGCCGGCCCTCGTCCTGCTGCTTCCGTATCCAGTCCAGCGACTCCTCGGTGATCCAGGCCGTCTGGGTGTGCTCGGGCTTTTTCTTCCAGCGGCCCAGGGTGGGGCAGTCCTTCCCGTCCTTGTCGCCGCGGTAGTCGGCGTGCAGGTGGTCCAGGTCCAGCCCCTTCTTCTGCAGCCAGGCGCGGTAGTGCGCGTTGGGCATGTGGTCGCAGGTGTGGCTCTGGCAGTGGCGCACGAACTGGAAGCCGACGTAGGGTCCGTCGTGATGGTGCCAGAACTCGTCCGGCGGGTTGTCCTTTTCGGGCGAGGGGTTCTCGACGCCGGCCACGTGCTGGTGCTCCAGGTGCCGGGCTACGAAGTGCGTCTTGCCGATCAGCGCGGTGCCGTATCCTGCCTCTGCGAGGGTGGAGCCGAGGGTCGGCCCCCGGAGCGCAGGCACGGGCTCCATGCCGATCTGGTAGGCGCCGTGGCGCGCGGGATACTGCCCGGTGAGGATGGAGACGCGGGCCGGCGTGCAGACGGGCGAGGGGCAGTAGCTGCGGTCGAACAGCACGCCCTCGCGCGCCAGGCGGTCCAGGTTGGGTGTGCGGTAGCCGGGCGTGCCGTAGTGGCTCAGGCTGTCCCAGCGCTGCTGGTCGGTGGTGATCAGAAGCAGGTTCGGGCGTCGGTCGGGCATGATGGTTCTCGTCTGGCTGAAGTTGATGCTCTCACGGACAGGCTACTCGGCCGGTGGGCATCCGTCAAACAGCCGGGTGTTTGACGCGGCTCTTGCCGGGTCGTACGCTATCATGCATTCGATCACAGCGGGAGTGCGCAGATGAGCGCGGGAAA
>CAYVBE010000330.1:0-2661 GCA_964448935.1 uncultured candidatus Brocadiaceae bacterium | reverse complement strand
CCTCGCTCAAAGCCCGCACCGGACGGAAATTGGACCTTTTCGGAGAGGGTCTAACTGGACAGTAGTGATCCGGGATAACGGCCTGAGGTTGCCGTCCATGTGGACGAAGACGGGGATGTCGTCCTCGGACAGGATGCCGGACACCTCGCTGTAGAGCGGCATGCAGTAGCGGCGGTAGGCGGCGGGGCTGACGATGGGCGTGGTGGTGTTGTCCGGGAAGTCCACCATGTGCACGCCCGCCTTCCGCACGATCGGCACGATGCGCCGGACGATCTCCGCCATCTCGTCCATGCGCTCGTGGACGATCTCCGGGCAGTCCATCAGGTGGTAGGAGAGGTGCTCGATGGAAACCCACTGGATCCACATCTGCGGGAAGGGCGTGCGCTCGAGGGCGACCAGCGGGATGCCGTCCTCGCCGAGGGCCTCCTCGGCTTCCCGAAACCGCTCGATGCGCTCCACCACGACCGTGTCGCGCAGGTAGGCCAGCAGGGCCTCGTAGTCGGCGGGGTCCTTGACGAAGTGCTCGCGCGTGTTGGCGCTGCCGTAGGCGGGCTCGAAGAGCTTGACCTGGGTGAGCGAGCCGGCGGGGGTGTGGAGGACAGTGCGCACTCCGTTACGCCCGGCACGCTCTATCTCCTCGGTCTCGACCCGGCAGTTGGGCTGCTCCAGATCGTGGACGCGCACCCAGCGGAGGATGCCCATGTTGCCCCGGCCGACGACGGACCAGACCTGCTCGTTGGGCGCGGCGAGGCCGTCGTACTGGGCAAACGGCACGCGGTCCATCGGCCGACCCTTCAGGACGGCCAGCATACGCTGCAGCATGGTCATTGTGCGCATTGTGCGGGGGGTTCCTTCGAGTTGACTCAGTCGGTCTCGGGGGTGATTACGGCTTTGAAGAGGCCCTCCTTGCGGGCCACGAGGTGGTCAAAGGCGGTCTGGATGTCCGACAGGGGGTAACGCGTGACCCAGCCAGAGTTCGTCGTCCGCCTCCGGCGGCTCGTGCTTGTGCAGGTAGATATCGCCCGCGCAAACACCGACGCCCGCCGTGCGCATCATCACCTGGGTGGGTCCGAAGACGGGTTGCTCCACGTCCCGTACTTCGAAACCGCTTTGCGTCAGAACTGCCTGTTTCATGGTCTGATCTCCGGGATATTCGGTGTATGCGCGCCCCGTATGCTAGCATACCTGCGCGCGGGACGGCATCAAGGCGCTGTGCCAACGAGATCGGTCCCATTCTGCAGAGTGGGTCGTCCGGCGGGCCCGAATGTGTGTTGTGAGCCCGGCGATGTTCTTCTGCGGCCCGGAAGGAGAGCATTGACATTGCGACACAGGATATTTACCATGAAACCGTGTGAGCGTGTCGGGCCAGAGGGCTTCAGACAGGGGAACGGAATGACAATAGAGGAGAACGACGTTCAACGCATCGCCCGTCATCCCTGTGGCCGCTTTGTGGTGCGGCTGTGCGGGGCACTGGCGAAGCTCCCCGGGATGCCTCACCAGCGTGTGGACCGGTTGCAGGGCATGCTTCTGTCGCCGGCGTTCCGCGATATCACAAAGGCGCTCACCCGGGTGTTCACCTCCTTTGTGCCGGGTATCGGGCAGGCGGAGGCGTTGCACAGCTTGGGCCAGGCCATCAAGCGTCATGGGCCGAATAGCGGGCCGCGCTCGTATCAGCGAACGCTGCGGGAATGGCTCAACGAGCAGGAGTGATGGTTTGCGGTTTCAGCCGCTGAAGTGCTCGAGGGCGGCCTGGCGGCTGCGCTTTGTGTGGAAGTGGGCGATCAGGGCGGCGGCCAGGCCCACGGCGACCCCGCCGACGTGACCCAGGTGGGATACATTGCCGAAGCCGGCCATCTGCTGGCTGGCCCCCCAGATCTGGAGCGCGAAGTAGAGCACAAACGCCACCACGGCGGGCATGCGTATCCAGCGCGGCATGAAAAAGAGCCAGAACAGGAAGCCGAGTCGCACGCGCGGGTAGGTGACGCCATAGAAGGCGATGACACCGCTTATGGCCGCGCTGGCGCCGACGCACGGGCGCAAGGGATGGGGCGAGAGGAGACCGTGTAGCAGCATGCCGCCCAGGTGCGCGGCCAGTATCAGTACGAGGAAGCCCTGCCAGCCGAGCCGGTCCTCGGTGTTGTCCCCGAAGACGTAGAGGAAATACATGTTGCCCACCAGGTGCAGGATACCCCCGTGGAGGAACATGGAGGTCAGCAGCGTCAGGCCGCCCCGGCGCGTCCACTGGCCGGGGATGAACCCCCACTGCTGGAATGTACCCCCCAGCTCCTCGCCGATGCCGTGGCGCAGGAACAGGACGGCCGAGACTGCCACGCAGGTCAGCACCAGACTGTAGGTCGCCCACGGCAGGCGGCTGACCTTGGGCGCGTCCAGCTCGACCGGCATTCCCAGGACGGCGGGCAGCCACTGCCAGGCGTGTTCGGTCTCGAAGCCGCCGCCCGTCTCCGCCTCGTGTTGGCGCCGGATCTGGTTCACTTTTGCCATCGCAAGTTCGCGGCGGGCCGCCGGCGGGAGTTCTTTCTCCTTCTTCGGCACGGGGAACGCCTCTGTGACCTGTTCATACTCGGAGGCATCGAACCAGACGGACAGGCAGCGCCGGCAGACGTCGAGTTCCAGGGACTGACTGCCCACCTGGACGCTGAC
>CAYVBE010000329.1:0-2743 GCA_964448935.1 uncultured candidatus Brocadiaceae bacterium | reverse complement strand
CATTATAGCATAGTCAACAAGACATTGCCAGGGGTTTTCGGCCGGATTTCTAGGAGCAGGGAGTGTATCGAACCCTCGATGCCGGTCTCAACGTCTTCTGTGTCCCCCGCCTCCAGCACAACGAGGGAGCCGTCCTCCAGCGCGACGACGTCCGGCGCCCGTCCCTCCGCGACCCGGCGGATGCCCTCCCGTGCGAAGACCTCTTCCGGCTGTCCGAGTCCCTCCAGACGACACACGGCGTTCTCCGTGGCAATCAACATGGTCCGCCCCCTACGCGCGAATGGTGATTGCTGCCCCCGATCTGTACAATAGCTGCGCCGGGCCGATGCATCAAGGGCGAACGCTTACCCCTGCAGGTGCAGCCGGTATTCGGAGGTCCAGTCGGGCCGGCCTTCCACCTGGAGGCGGAGGGTGAAGAAGTCCGCGCCCGTCCCCTCGGGCAGCCTGCAGCGCACCACGGGGCCCCGGAGATTGGTGGCTGACTCGGCGCCGCTGAACTCCCAGGTAAGCACCGCCTCCCGCGTATCGCCGGCCTCCAGCACCACCTTCATCTTCCCGGCGGGCAGGGGACCGGGACGGTCGTTCAGCAGCCAGAGATCGGCCTCGAACTCCTCGCCGGGCTCCCAGGAGAAGCGCGGTATCTGCGCACTGGCAAGCACCGGGCGGAGGGCGCTCTGCACGGCGTAGTAGGCTGGCTTGGGCTCTGCGGGCCAGTTGACCAGGCTGTTGTTGGCCGCCGTGGGCCAGGGCTCGTTGTAGCACCAGTTCAGCGCCATCGAGCTGCGCATTTTCTGGCGGCGGGCCTCCTCGAACAGGCACTTGTAGCCCTCGGATTGCAGCCACGCGCCACGCTGGACCATTTCCTCCAGGTCTTCGGCCGGGCCGAAGTAGTGCTCCAGCACGGCCGGGTAGAGCCATGCGTCCGCGTCCGCCCATGCCTCGAAGGCGTGGTGCGCCTCCCACGAGCCGCCCCGCCCCGGCGGCCAGAGTTCGTCCTCCGGGATGAAGGTCCTCAGATATTCGGCGGGCGACGGGCCGGGGCAGCCGAACTCTACGTAGGCGCTGCGGTCCGCCTGGCTGAAGATGCTGTATAGCTCCCGCCCGTCCGCGCGGCGGAAGCGGTAGTCTCCGTGGCCCGCGCCGTAGAGCGGGCTGGTCGGCAGGTAGGGCGTCTGCGGGTCCATGTCGTAGCAGTTGCGGTTCAGCAGCCGCAGCGGCAGGGACTGGTCGCTCATGCCGGACCACGCGTTGAACAGCTCATTGCCGCCGCACCAGATGGCCCGGCAGGGGTGGCGCCGCACGCGCCGGATGATGGCGCGCGATTCGGCGTCCAACACCTCCAGGTAGGACGGCTCGTCCGGATAGGCGTTGCAGGCCAGCGGGAACTCCTGCCACACCAGGATGCCCATCTCGTCGCACAGGTCGAAGAAGGACTCCTTGTCCACGATGGCCCCGCCCCAGCAGCGCAGCAGGTTGAAGTGGGCGTCGCGCGCCAGCTCCAGCAGCGGACGGTAGGTCTCGCGGGTGATGGTGCCGGGGAATATCTCGGGGTTCACCCAGTTGGAGCCCTTGGCGAAGATGCGTCGTCCGTTGACCTCGAGCGTCATGGGGGCGTAGGCACGGGTGTGAGGCAGGCCGCCGCGGGGCTGCCAGGCGCCCTCGTTCATTACCATCCGCACGCGGCGGAACCCGGCCCGCTGGCCGGCGACATCCCGTTCCCGCCCGTCGGCGTCGAGCAGCCTGCCTTCCAGCCGGTAGAGCGGCTGGTCGCCCTGCCCGTTCGGCCACCAGAGCTGCGGTTCGGCGAGCTCCGCCGCGATCCTGCCCGAGGCGCCCTCGAGAGCCTCCTCACCGGACAGCGCCTCTTCACCGTCGGGGTCCAGCAGGCGCCAGCGGAGCCGACAGTCAGCCGGGCGGTTCAGCGTCCAGTCAATCCGCAGGTCGGCCCGGTCCAGCGCATCACTCAGGCTGTATCGCAGCTCCAGGTCTTCCAGGAACGGATCGGGCCGGACCTCCCAGCAGGCTTCGTCCCAGATGCCCAGCGGCACCAGGCGGGGATGCCAGTCCCAGCCGTAGCTCACGGCGGGCTTGACGGAATGGTCGGCCTCGGCGCGGGGTCTTTCCGCGTCGGCCCGTTTCGGCACGGGGTGTACGACCACGCGCAGCACGTCGCCCTCGTGGACCTCTCCGGTCAGGTCCAACTCGGCCGGTCGGAACATGCCCTCCTGGCTGTGCAGCTTCCGGCCGTTCAGCAGCACGTCGAACTCGTAATCCACGCCCTTAAGCACCAGGAAAAGCCGCTCATCCTCGGCGATCTCCGGCGGGCGGAACTCCGACTCGTAGACCCAGCAGACGTCCTCCATCCAGGCGTAATCGCGGAAGTTCGCGCCCTTCCAGTAGGGCGGCCGGCCCTCGGCCTCTGCCCAGTCGAGCTGCACCGCGCCGGGCACCGTGGCCGGCGCCCATGTCTCTGGCGTGCCGGCGGGATCGTCCGCGTGCCCCAGCCGCCAATCGAGGGTCTCCCTGCGTCGCTCTGCAATCTGCAGTACCATCGTGCGTTCTCGCATCCGGTTTAGCGGGCAATGTTGGACAGGAAAGTGATGATTCTACCATCGGAAGGCAAGCATTGCAGGGGAATGGCGGGTCGGTCCGGCCTGCATGCCCCCGGGACATCCCTTTGCAAACGCAGCCTTGCCTTTGACACGCCGCCCGGTTTCATATAGACTATTTCTTACCCATCTTG
>CAYVBE010000328.1:0-2787 GCA_964448935.1 uncultured candidatus Brocadiaceae bacterium | reverse complement strand
GCTGCCGGGAGGGATTCCACGAACTCGCGTATCTCGTCGCGGACGCGGCGGTAGTAGGCCAGTGCCTCCTCCTCGGACCCGGCCTCCTCGGCCAGGCGGGGCGGGTCCTCGAAGCTGCGGTGCAGCGTCTTGACCGGCCCCGGAAAGACGGGGCAGCTCTCGCGCGCATCGTCGCAGACCGTGATCACGCAATCGAGGTCCACGTCGGCCAGCTCGTCCACGTGTTTCGAGCGCTGACCGGAGATGTCCACCCCCGCCTCCGCCATGACCTGGACCGCCCGCGGGTCGAGTCCGTGGGGCGCAACGCCCGCCGAGTAGGGCTCGAGGACGTCGCCCACCAGTTCGCGCGCCCATCCCTCGGCCATCTGGCTGCGGCACGAGTTCCCCGTGCACAGGAACAGCACTTTCACTTTTCTCTCTGGCGTCGGCATAGCTCCTCCGGATCACACTCCAGGATCTTCTGTAACATCTGGTCGTCACGATGGGCCTGCTCGGTCATGCCGAAGGTTTCAAGGGCCCATGACAGCGCTCCGGCGACGTGCGGTTTCGGCTCTTCCGGGGGCCGGTAGTAGACCCAGCGGCCTTCCTTGCGACTCTCCACCAGGCCGGCGTCCTGCAGCAGCGACATGTGCCGGGAAACCGTAGAGGGCGCCAGCCCGGCCAGTTCGGTGATCTGGCAGACGCAGAGTTCGCGCCTGCTCAGAGCGTGCAGCACACGCAGGCGCGTTGGGTCGCCCAGCGCCCGAGCGACGGTGACAACGTCGGCGGCCTCGATGTCTCGATGTTTCGCCATATAACGAATTATAATCCACGCAATTGTGCCCGTCAAGGGCGCCCACAGCGCTATCTCAGAGGTCCGACGGGAGGGGGAGTACCCCCTCTGCCCCGGCCGCGGTCCCGCCACGCAGCAGCAGCATGTAGCGGCTGCCCACATGCCCACTCGCCACCAGCAGGTGGGCCAGATCAACCGGCGCGTCGGTCCGCTTGATGTACTTCTCGTCTGCGATGATCAGAACACTCGGGCGGGCAAGGTGTTCCTGCAATTGCTCCTCGCCCTCCAGGACGGGTATCCGGGCCCGGCCGGTGTACAGATTGTAGAGGCCGTCGTAGTCCTTGCGGTAAAGGTAAAGTGAGTCCTCCGGGCGGGTGTGTTGGACGACTTTTTCAGCAAACGGCCTGGCCGATCGGAATGCGTTGATGAAGGGGGTCAGGAACAGATCTGCGGGGAGGCCGACGAGGAAAATTGCGACGATCAAGAGCCATGCGCGGCGGTCGGGCCGGCCGAGGGAAGTCCGAAAGGCTACGACTACTGCCGCGAATGACGCGGCCAGAAACGGCAGCGAGAAGGCGAGGGCGTAGGGCGAGTAGGGCTGGTCCGTCACGGGGCATACGTGGCGCTTGCCGACGAGCCAGTACGACAGGCCCGCCATGTGAAGCAGCCCCGCGAGGAGCACCAGGCCGGCGAAGACCCCGACAATGGCCAGGGCTACGCGCAGAGGCCACCGAAACGCCGCGATGTTTTCGCCGGAACGGCGGGTGGCCGGCGCCAGTGCCCCCGCGCACAGCATCGCCAGAGGCGGAACGATGGCAATGGCGTAGTCAGGCGGACCCTCCTGCCCGCCCAGTGTGGCCGGCACAGCGAGCACGCCCAGCCATACGGCGGTGAACAGGCCGAAGCTCTCGCTCTGTGGCCGGCCTCTGGCCGTTGCCAGGGATAGTGCGCCCGGAAGCAGGACAATCCAGGGGAACAGACCGGCCACCGTTTCCAGGAGCGCTTTCAGCAAATTCTCCTCACGCACCGACTCCCACAGCCCGGCGAAGTCCTGTGTGAGTGGCGCGAGCATGCCTCCCAACCCCGGCACCCCGTGGTAGCTCACCGCCGCAGAAGCAACGATCACCGCGGCGAACACGACGATGCCAAGAAGGTGTGGCACCACCGGCCGGTTCGGTTGCCTGCGGCTCGCGAAGGAATAAGCCCCCAGCACGAGGGCGACCAGCAGTGCCGCCGACAAACCCGTAGCCGGCACGACCAGGGCGGCGCCGGCATAGCAGGCCGCCCACCAGGCCCCGCGGCGTTTCCCCGTGCTTTCAACCGCCTGGTAACCAGCCAGCATCGTACAGGTGAGCAGCAAGGCCCCGAATGTTGCCGGCCCGCCTTTGCGGACGTGCCAGAACATGACCATCGTCGTCAAAGCGATGGCCGGGGCCGCTACTGCCCGGGCGATGCCGCCGGGGCGGAGCATGGCGACGAAGCAGACCATCAGCATCCCGAGAACGCTCAGGATGGACAGAACGCGGGCGGATAGGACCCCGGCCCCCGCCTTCCACAGCAGAGCGGTAGCCCGGTAGGGAAGTTGGGGCACGGTGAATTCTGGTTCCCCGTTCACCTGAGGCAGCAGCCCATGGCTGGATTGGAGCAATTCTCTGGCTCCCTCCGTCAGGCGGATTTCGTCATCGTGCCACAGGTCGCGAGTCCACAGGGAGGGAAGGCCGGCTATAAGGCCCATCAGAAGCACAAGCGCCGCCGCAGACAGTGCGCGCCGTCGGAACACGACGCCACCGTGCGAACCCCAATGGCGCGACTCACGCGCGCTATCCTGCTTCTCGCGGTCGCCTTTTGGTGGCGTAGACATGGTGAGCTAATGCTCAATCACGCCGCTGTGTAGATGAGATAAAGCCCGCCGAGGATGACCAGCACTCCGCAGACTTTCTTCAGCACAACGGCGCCCTTCGAGCGCTCGTTCCAGTTCAGGTAGCGCTGCACCAGTTCGGTGGAGGTGCCCGCCG
>CAYVBE010000327.1:0-2788 GCA_964448935.1 uncultured candidatus Brocadiaceae bacterium | reverse complement strand
CCGGAAACGGCCTGCGCATTCTTCATGGCTGTGTCGGACGCCGCCCCGGCGGCTGGGTTGGCAGTTGTGAGTTGTGAGTTGACAGTTGAGAGTTGAGAGTTGAGAGTTGAGGGTTGAGAGTTGAGGGAGTCCGCTGTTGGTTGCCGGCTGACGAATAATGAGTAACAGATAACGGGTAACTCGGGCTTGCCTTTTCAGGTGGCGAGGTGTGAAGAATGAGGCCGGGCACTGGTGGGAGAGATGCTGTGATGTTCGGATTGCAACGATTTGACCGCTTAGACCGGATCGGCAGGGGCTGTGACAAAACAACGCTGAGTTCTGCGGCTTCAACAGGCGCGCTGAGCGCCCTCCGTTTGACTTCGCGGGCCTGTTGGGTTAGACATGTTCGGACAGGGGGCGCGTGCAGACGGGTTTTTGAATGCTACCGTACTTGCTCAAGGGTAGGAGATGGGTGTGACTGAGATCATCGAAGTGACGGGACGGGAGATACTGGACTCGCGCGGCAATCCGACCGTCGAGGTGGAGGTGGGGCTTTCCTCCGGCGCCGTCGGGCGGGCGGCCGTGCCCAGCGGCGCGTCCACGGGCGCCCACGAGGCGGTCGAGCTGCGCGACGGGGACGATGAGCGCTACGGCGGCAAGGGCGTGCAGCTTGCGGTGAAGAACGTCAACGAGGTCATCGCGGAGGCGGTCTACGGCTTCGACGCGCTGAACCAGCGCGCGCTGGACGAGTATCTGATCGAGCTGGACGGCACCGAGAACAAGGGCAAGCTGGGCGCGAACGCCATCCTGGGCGTCTCGCTGGCGGCGGCCAAGGCCGTGGCGGCGGCCCTGGATATGCCGCTCTACCGCTACATCGGCGGCACCAACGGGCGCCTGCTGCCCGTGCCAATGATGAATATCCTGAACGGCGGCAAGCACGCCGACAACAACGTGGACCTGCAGGAGTTCATGATCATGCCCGTCGGCGCGGAGTGTTTCGCCGAAGGATTGCGCATGGGCGCCGAGGTGTTCCACGCGCTGAAGGCCGTGCTGGGCGAGGCGGGCAGGAGCACCGCGGTGGGCGACGAGGGCGGATTCGCGCCCGACCTGGGCTCGAACGTCGAGGCGCTAGAGATGATCATGCGGGCCATCGGCGCCGCCGGCTACCGGGCCGGCGATGAGGTGGCCATCGCGCTGGACCCGGCCTCCAGCGAATTCTACGGCCGGGACTGCAAGGGCAAGGGTATCGAGGCGGAAGGCAGCTACGTGCTGGCCGCCGAGGCCGAGGGAGACCGGGTGAAATCCGCCGAGGAGATGGTCGAGTTTTACGCCGCGCTCTGCGACGATTTCCCCATTATCTCCATCGAGGACGGCCTGGCCGAGGACGACTGGGACGGCTGGAAGGCCATGACCGACCGGCTGGGCGAGAAGGTCCAGATCGTCGGCGACGACCTGTTCGTCACCAACGTGGAGCGCCTGCAGCGCGGCATTGACGGCGGCATCGCCAACTCCATCCTGGTCAAGGTCAACCAGATCGGCACGCTCAGCGAGTCGCTGGACGCCATCGAGACGGCGCACAAGGCCGGCTACACGGCGGTGGTCAGCCACCGCTCCGGCGAGACCGAGGACACCACCATCGCCGACATCGTGGTGGCCACGAACGCCGGCCAGATCAAGACCGGCTCCGCCTGCCGCACGGACCGCATCTGCAAGTACAACCAGCTTTTGCGGATAGAGGAAGAGCTGGGTCCGGTGGCGTCCTACGGCTGCGGACTGCCGGGATAACGCACTACCCAGAGGGAGGGACCGTTGGGCGGCCTGTCGCGCAATCAGCTCGCGTGGTTCTGCCGGACGCTGGGCAGCATGTTGGATGCCGGCCTGGCGGTGGAGCGGGCGCTCAGGTCCCTGCATTCGCGCGCATCGGGCCGCATGAAGTCGGTCCTGCAGCGAGTGGAAAGCGGCGTGGGCGCCGGGGCTACGCTGACCGAGGCGCTTGAGGGGATCGGCGCCTTCCCCGACCTGTTCCTGCGTCTGGTGGAGGCCGGCGAGGAGAGCGGCCGGCTGGAGCGCATCCTCGAAGAGCTGGCCGAGTACTACGAACTGCAGCGGCGGCTATGGCGCGGGTTCCTTTCTCAGATCACGGTGCCGGCTTTCGAGTACGTGCTGGCGGTGGCCGTGATGACGTTTGCGCTCTACGTGATGCGCGCCCTGGGGAACCCGCTGGGCAATCCGTGGGTGGTGCTGGCGTGCGGGTACGGGATCCCGGCGGCCCTGATCGCTGCTTACTTTCTGGTTTTGAAGCCCCTGGGCGCGACGCGGGCGATGCACGAGCTGCTGCTGCGGGTGCCCGTGCTGGGGGGCGTGGTACGGTCTCTGGCGCTGCACCGTTTCAGCCTGGTGATGCAGTTGTCCCTGGAGGCCGGCGTATCGGTTACCGAAGCCGTGCAGCAGGCCGCGCGGGCCACCGGCAACCGGGCGTTCGAGGCGCGCGGCGCGGGCATGGCGGATGCCATTGACCAGGGCGCGGACCTGACGGCCGCCATGACCGGGAGCGGGCTGTTTCCGCATGAATACATGGAGATCGTGGCCGCCGCGGAGGAATCCGGTAAGCTCTCGGAGCGCTTCGGATGGCTGGCCTCGCATCACTCGGACCGTGCGGAGCACCGGCTGGGCCTGCTGGCCGGCGCGATGGGCAAGCTGGTCTGGGTGGCGATGGCCGCCGTGGTGGTCTACTTCATCTTCCGCGTCTGGTCCAACGTAACCGTTCACGGATTTTGGCTCAAGCGGCCACGAGGGAGGGGGGAGGTTG
>CAYVBE010000326.1:0-2815 GCA_964448935.1 uncultured candidatus Brocadiaceae bacterium | reverse complement strand
TCACATCAGGCGGGCCGCACCCGGGCTTGCGCAGCGGTGATCCGGAAAGGACAACAGAAAACCGATAATTGAATGACCCTGGGCGGACCGGTTGCCCCTCGTCGGCCGGTTGTGCTATAGTTGTGCGTTGCAACTTTCGCCGTCACACGGAGCGCCCGCGCCATGGCCAGATTCGACAAGGTCCTGCTCGTCGCCAATCCCACCAGCGGGCTGGGCAAGGCGCGCCGGTGGTTCGAAAGGGCTGCTGAGGCCATCCGCCCCCTCGGGCGCGAGCTGGAGGTGCTTGTCACTCAGGCGGCGGGGGACGCCAGGACGGCCGTTGCAGATATGGGGTCGGGGCGGAACCTGGCCGTCGCCTTCGGGGGGGACGGCACGGTTCACGAACTGCTCAACGGGGCCGATCTCCGGTCCTGCGCGCTGGCCGTCATCCCCGCCGGCACGGGCAACGTGCTGGCGAAAGAGCTGGGCATGGCCGCCATCCCCACCCGCAGCGCCCGGCAGCTTGTGAACGGGCGGCTGGTTACGTTCGACGTCGGGGTCTGCAACGGCCGCCGTTTCATCTCGATGTTCGGCGCGGGCGTGGATGCCCTGGCGGTGGAACTGGTCCATCGGAATCGCGGCAAGACGCTCACGCAGGTCCACTATCTGCCGCACATCATCCGGGCCGTGCTCTCGGTGGGCGATCTGCGCGTGGCGGTGGAGGCGGACGGCGAGACGCTGGTCCGGTCGGCCTCTCAGGTCTGCGTGGGCAACACCCACAGCTACGGCGGCCCCATCGAGATGACACCTGCCGCGGCCCCTGACGACGCATTGCTGGACGTGATGGCGTTTCGGCTGAGAGGCCCCGGGGACCTGCTGCACCTGGGCGCCTGCGTGCTCCTGAAGGCTCTTCACGTCAGCTGCCGCGCCACCTACAGGCGCGCGCGCCGGGTGACGGTCTGGTCCCCCGAGGGGCGCGTGCCCTACGAGCTGGACGGCGAGGCGGCGGGCGAGCTGCCGGCCGCCATCACGCTGCAGCCCCGGGCCGCGCGGCTGCTGGCGCCGCGGAGCTTCTGTCACATCCAGCGCAAACCACCACGGGAGGAGACCGGTTTTGAACTGGAGTGACTTCGATCCGTTGCTGGACGCCGCGCTCACCGAGGATGCCGTCTCGCTGGACGCAACGACCCGGGCTCTTGTGCCCGGCGGACTGCAGGTCCTGGGCCGGGTGATCGCGCGGGAGGAGGGCGTGGCGTGCGGGCTGGCGCTGGCCGACAGGCTGGTGACGCGGTTCGGGCACGGGCTCTCGTTCAAGGCCGACGTCTCCGACGGCGACCGCGTGGCACGGGGACAGGTCATCGCCGAGGTGCGCGGGCCGGCCGCGCCGATGCTTTCTTTGGAACGCGCCATGCTCAACTTCCTGCAGCACTTGAGCGGGGTGGCGTGCCTGACCGCTCAGTTCGCCGATGCGGTCCACGGCACCCGAGCCGCCATCTATGACACACGGAAGACGACCCCCGGCTGGCGGGAGCTGGAGAAATACGCCGTGACCTGCGGCGGCGGGTGCAACCACCGTCCCCACCTCGCCGGTGCCGTCCTGATTAAGGACAACCACCTGGCCCTCGCCCGCGACGGCGATGTCGGACGGGCGGTGCGCCGGGCCCGGGAGGTCTACCCCGGTCTGACCGTCGAGGTGGAGGTCGAGGATATGGATCAGTTGCGGGAAGCCCTGACCGCCGGGCCGGACATCATCCTGCTGGACAACATGACCCCCGCTGAGGTGCGCCGGGCAGCCGGGCTGACCCGTGAGACCTGCCCCGAGGACCCGCCCCTGCTGGAGGCCAGCGGCGGGATCACGCTGGAGAACGTGCGGCAGTACGCCGAGGCCGGCGCCGATCGCATCTCCATCGGCGCGCTTACCCACTCCGCCCCCGCCATGGACATCTCCATGGAGATCGAGCCCTGCAGGGATTGAGCCCCTATGCCAACTTCCGCAGTCGGGGCGAAAATACGGGGATTCTCCAAGTTTCTCAGCCCGCATGTTTCATGAGAGTTTTTCGGGACTGCACGCAACTGTCTAAAGGAACGCATCTTACAGCAAAAAACCGGCCAGCCACAAGCAACACCCTGTGTACGCACCAGGGCGACGGTTTTGCCCTCAGGCAAGCCCGCACAAGCGAGCTACCGCAGGCGTGCCATAAGGCACGTCGAGGACAGGCGAGCGCGGAGGGCGCCGCATGAGGGCAAAAACGTCCGCTGGACGGAAAACACTCGTGAAATATCCGGGATAGGCGCACGGACCGGTTTGCGCGCGCGGCGGGTTCTCGGACGGCTTTCGAGTGGTTGCATATCTCTTTCAGAGAACGGGATCTGCGCTGCCGAGCATAGTCGGTGGAGGCCCGAACTCGGGCCACCACCGGGCTGAAAACGTGCATGTCCTGCGGGGAAGACGGGTACGTCCCCGGCGGGGAAACGCGTGTTTGCCCCACGCGGAAAAGGCGTTTTCTCTGGCGGGGAAAACGGATGCAAGCGGAGGCCGCGGTCGGGGCGTTTCGCCCGAAAGGCGCAAAATATATCAGCCCAGGGCAGAGCCCGCAGGGCGTCGCCCTGGGAATCGTCGCCGTTCCAATTTTCAGCCCTGAAGGGGCGGAAACCGGCTCTTCAACTCTCCTACTGTTCTTCCTGGTGAACACGAAGCGCGGGAACGGGCACGGACAATGACGGACGCGTGTTGTCCTGCTGATGTTCCGCCCCTTCAGGGCTCGATTTTCTTTCTCCTGTCTAACCCGGATATTTCACGAGAGTTTTCCGTCCAGCGGACGTTTTTGCCCTCATG
>CAYVBE010000325.1:0-2825 GCA_964448935.1 uncultured candidatus Brocadiaceae bacterium | reverse complement strand
CTACCAGATTCACCGTAAGTATAGCGAGGGCGGCGGGCCCGTTCAACCTCCCCGCGCGGCCCAAGTCGTTGAAACACCGCGCCCGGCGGCTTATCATGTTCGGTGTAAGGCATTTCCATTCCCTCTCCGGCCAGTTCTATGCGCGGCGAACGAGAAAGCGACCCCGAAGCCCTCATGGCCCGCTACGGCGTCGGCCGCCGGCTGGCCACCAGGGTCGTGGCGCTGCTGTCCAAGAACTTGGACGTCACGCCCACCATCCTGGAGGAGGCCGGCTCCGACGAGGCGCTGGCAAAGCTGCTGCTGGACCGCCGGCTGCTGAAGGAGCCGCGGGAGGTCACCGAGGCCGACCTGCAGGAGCGCGCCCAGGGGCTGGGCTGGGACGAGGCCGATCTGCTGAGGCTCGTCTCCGGGCCGGACACCTGGCGGACGATCGCGCTGGAGGACGACGTGCTGGCGGAGACCGCCCGCGAGCAGGAACCACCCTCCGGCGGCGAGGAACTCGGCCTGGTGCGCGCCGTGCCGGGGGAGATCAGCGCCACCGAAACCCACGATCTGTTCGCGCCGGAAGAGGTGGCCCACCTGAAGCTGACCGCCCTGACCAGCCAGAACCCCGAGGAGCGCGTCGAGGCGCTACGCAAGCTGGTCTTCGCTCCTATGGACGGCTCCCAGAAAGCCCGCATCTTCGTCAACGTGCTCACCGAGCGCGACGCCGACTTGAAGGTCCGCCGGGAAGCCATCCGCTCCCTCGAGCAGATCGGCTTCCGCGCCGATATGGCGGACGCCGTGCGCGATCTGTTCAGCGAGGACACCGAGGAGGCCGTCTATGCCATCCGCCGCCTGGACAAGCTGCTGGACGAGGCCGAGGAGGGCGAGGCAGCCCTGAGCCTGGCCGTGCTGCTGGAGGTGCTGGACCAGAACCGCGACGAGGAGATCATCCGCGAGCTGCTGCAACTCGCCGAAAGCTCCGCCTCGCTGCTGGTCACCAACTATGAGAAGACCGAGCGTTTCGTCCAGTCCGCCGTCCGCCACCTGACGCGGGACTTCGACGCCGTCCGGCCGCAGGTTGAGGACGCCTTTGCCGCCTGCGCCGGGGCGGCGCTTGAACTGACCGTGGACCTGCTGTGGACCGAGATGCAGCGCACCGACAGCCCGCGCGTCCGCAGCCTGCTGCTCAGCCTCTGTGAGACCGCGTCCTCGGACGGCCCCCGCACCCAGGAGCTGGCCGAGAGGGCCGTGGCCGAGATTCTGAACCCGGAGGTGCCCGAGGCCGAAAAGGCCCGCCTGCGCTATGCCCTGCTGCGCATCGGCGAGCCCGCCGCGCGCGAGGTGCTGGGCCGCGTGACCACCGCCTCCGAGGTGCAGAAATCCGAACTCATCCGCATCCTCGACGTCGTCTGCACCGAGGGCGAGGTCTCGGACCAGACCGTCGAGGAGACCATCCGGACGCTCCTCGACCTGCTGAAGCTGGCCGACAAGGTCACACGCCGCAACGTCGTGCAGGCCGCCATACTCACCGACGAGCGCGTGCCGACCGAGCTGCGCACCGAGCTGGCCCGCGAACTGCTGGCCCTCATGGAAGAGCTGAGCCTGCCCGACGCCCTGGACGTCGTCCAGAACGCTCTCCAGCAGATCGGGCCCGCAGTGCTGGAGCCGGTCTACGACTTCATGCGCCGCACCTACCCCTCCGAGCCGGCCGAACGGGCCGCCCTCGTGCTGGACCGTATCATCGAGGACCGGCCGGCTTCCCTCGGCGCCGATCTGGCGAAACGTCTGTACGATACCTGCTCGGAGCTGCTGGGGCGCGAAAACCTCGAGCGGGGCGCCTTCACCATGCCCCTGGGTGCCGTCTGCGGCTACACCGACTGGGGCGCCGACGTCTTCAACGACACCCTGCGGCGGCTGCGCGAGCAGCTCTGGCAGGTGCCCTACAGCATGGACGTGCTGGAGGCGATGGCCGTCATGGCCGGCGCGCCCAACGCCGGCACCGAGCAGCAGCAGGAGATGTTCGATCTGTTCGACGGCATCGTGCGCTTCCAGGCCCGCACCGGCCTCGGCAAACGCCGCGAGAGCGAGGAGGGCACACTGTACGAGTTCGGCCGCGAGATACAGTTCGACATCCGGGCCGTCCCCGCCGCCGTGCGCGGGCTGGAGAGCATCTGCGTCAGCGAGCAGGCGTCCGACGAGATGCGCCGCGACATCGTCAAGCGCCTGCTGGTGCTCTGGGAGGGCGTCTCGCGGGTGCGCGTCATCTGGGGTCCCGCCGCTATCGAGGCCCTCATCAATGCCATGTGCGGCGCGGCCTGCTGCCCGGAGACCTCCATGGTCATGAAGCAGCGCCTGGCCGTCTCCCTGCGGCGGTCGCTCAACAAGCTGCGCGTCATCGAAGCGCTGGGGCAGATATGCTCCCGTCCCGACCCGCAGGTCGAGGACCTGGCCGTCGAGACCGCCGACGAGATGCTGGACGAGTGGCAGGAGACCGACGTGGAGGACGACGAGCGGCGCCTGGCCCTGCTACAGAGCGTCGGCCGCATTGCCGCCAATCCCGCCCTCGACCCCGACCGGGATGAGGTCGAGCGCGTGCGCGAGCGCGCTGCCCAGGCCCTCTTCAGCGGCCTACGGGAGGGCATGCACCGCGTGCGCGACGCCCTGGTCCTCCTGCGCGACTGTCCCGACACTCCACCCGCCCGCCGCCGAGAAATAGACGACCGCCTCACCAAAGCTCTGGGCCTCGTTCCCAAACGCCGCTAACCGCCGTCCGGCCGTTGCCGCACTTAAAGCCTCCAGCCTTCCGCTACCTATTCCGGCAGGAATACATAGCCGATCCG
>CAYVBE010000324.1:0-2857 GCA_964448935.1 uncultured candidatus Brocadiaceae bacterium | reverse complement strand
CTGCTCTGGGCGAATGCCGGCACTGCCAGCGAGGACAGGCCCAGGGCCGCCGCGCTGCTGATGAAATGCCGCCGGTTGATTCTACTCATGTCTGGCTGTCTCCTGCGTTTATTCAGAAGATTGCTCTTCGAAGGGCGATACGCCGCTGCAGACTCCATGGGCGGCGTGCAGGCTCTGGCTTTGGTCGCGGGTGACCTTGCGGGCGTAGCCGGGGCCGAGGGCGTCCACGGCCTGCTGCAGTTTCTCCGGCGCCCGCTCCTGCCAGAGGTAGCCGTAGGTGGGGTCCTCCAGGTAGTCCTCCGGCGGGGCCTCGTGCCTCTTCCAGTCGCCGTCCTCGACGGCGTTCGAATACGGGTCCACGCTCGGGTCGTGGCGCTTCATCAGCGCGCCCTTCAAGCGGGCCAGATGCGCGGCCGCTTGCGGGTCGCCGGTGCGGTTGGGGCCTTCGGCCAGGTCGTCGGTCACCTCGAAGAGCCACTCGCGGTCGTCCGGCGCGGAGTAGGCGTACTTCCAGCGGCCGTCGGTGGCGCCGTACTGGCCGCACCATCCGCTGGAGAACTGGCTGAAGACGATGCGTTCCTCGTCCGGGTCGTTGGCCGTCTCGATCAGCGAGCGTCCCTCTTCGCTGCGCCGCTCGCCCTCGACGCCGGCGGCGTCCAGCACTGTGTAGAACAGGTCCATGAACGAGACGGGCGCGCGGCACTCCTTGCCCGCGGGCACGCGGCCGGGCCAGGCGACGATGAGGGGTATCCGCATGGCGGCGTCCAACATGCAGCGCTTGCCGACGCAGCCGTAGTCGCCCATCAGTTCGCCGTGATCGGCGGTGGAGACGATCAGCGTGTTCTCGCGCTCCTCGCCCAGGGCCTCGAAGATGCGTCCGATGTTATAGTCAATGAAGGAGATGTCGCCGTAGTAGGCGGCCTTCAGGATGCGGTAGCCGGTGTCGTCCTCCTGTGCGGTGTCCTTGCCCTTGTAGCGGTTCTGGTAGCGGTTCGTGCGCGACTGGTAATCCTGATAGTTCTCCGGCCGGTGGGGCGCCTCCATCTCGTTGGCGCGGTAGAGCAGCGCCCAGGGCATGGGGTTGACGATGGGTGGGTGCGGCCCGGGGAAGTGGCAGTGCATCAGGAAGGGCCGGTCCCGGTCGCGGCGCCGCAGGAAGTCAATGCACCGGTCCGCCAGCCAGTGCGGCCGGCAGTGCTCGGGGGGCGCGGATGTGACCTGCGGCACCATGTAGTATTCGCTGCCCACGCCGCTGCTGGGCGGCAGCCAATCGGGGTAGCCCTCGTCTTCCAGGAATTGCTGGTAGCTTCCGAGGACCCTGGTCTCCTTGCTGACGACCGGTTCCCGTCCGGCGTATTCCTCGACGCCGTCCGTCAACCAGCCGCGGCCGGAGTGGTGCAGCTTGCCCGTCATGAAGGTCTGATAGCCCTGATCGTGGGCGAGTTTCATGAACGGCGCGTCGTGCGGAGCGGCGGTGGGCGGTCCGTCCTCGGGCTCCCAGTGCCACCAGTCGTGGTCGGTGAACCGGTGCACGTGGGGCGGGATACCCGTGGCCATGGAGATGCGCGCCGGCGAGCAGATGGGCGCGGGCGTGTAGGCCCGACGGAACGCCGTGCCCGCCCGGACCAGGCCGTCCAGTGCCGGCGTGCGGATGATGGGGTTGCCCAGTGCGCCGATGGTGTCCGCGCGCTGCTGATCCGTGATAATTACCAGTATGTTCGGGGGTTTCGAAGCCATTGTCGTCCGTCCTTGCTATCGTCGTTCGAGGGCTCCGGCCTCGGGTTCTCCGTCCGGGCGATACCCCCTGAAGTCGCGGAACTGCGGGCCGTTGAACTCCCATTCGTAGAGCTCCTCGATGGTCGTCCGCGCGTCCGCCAGCGAACCGCGGCTTATGCGCAGAAAGTCCAGAGTCACCGCCAGGTTGTCGCCCTCCGGCGTGCCGCCGACCAGAAGCGGGGCACGGTTCTCGATCTCAACGTCGCCGCTCAGGCCGATCGCGGAGCCGTTGTGTGCGCCGTCCACATAGATGGTGAGCACCCGTTCGTCTCCGTCGGCTTCGGCCACCAGGTGGTGCCACTCGCCGTCGGCCAGCGACTCCGCGCTCAGGGCGCGGGCGTAGTGGCCCTGGCCCTTGACCTCGAAGGCCGCCCGCCCGTCGGCGTTCAGCGATATGCGCCAGCCGGCGTCATCCATCTTGCCCGCCAGCAGGCCTTCGGCTCCGGGCGCCGCCTTGAAGTAGCACTCGACCAGGAAGTTTGCTTTCTTGACCTCCGGGTTGAAGTGCTGAATGGGCGGTGCGGCCGGGATGGCGGCCGTGGAGATGTGTGTTTTGTCGCCCCACTCGGCGGTGGGACCGGTGAAGGTGTGCAGCAGGAAGTGGTCCAGGTCGGTCTTGAAGACGGGATTGACCGTGAACTCATAGGTGTCCTGGTCCGCCGTTACCTCCTGGGGCGGCAGGCCGATGGCGTTCCACCCGCCGTAGCCGCCGCTGCGCATCCAGTGCATGTGGACGGAGAGCATGTTGCCTTCGGGCAGGTCTATCTTGGGCCGGACGGTGACGACGAACTTCTGGCCGGGGCGGATTTTCTCCGGCGCCATCACCTCGACCCAGCCCTCGGGATCGCTCTTTGTGAACTCAACCGGGCCGGTCTCCGGCAGGCCCACCTCCGGCGGTACCACGTCGTTCAGCCGCAGGTATTGGTCCCGCCCGTTCAGTTTCAGGGCGCCGACGGTCCAGTTCTCCAGCGGGCCGTCCACGTAATCATCGGCCCCGATGCCAACACCCTGCAGGGGGAAGCGCGGAGCGCTGTGGTAAAGCGTCCGGTCCTTGTAGTGCGGCGCCATGAACCAGTGCTCG
>CAYVBE010000323.1:0-2894 GCA_964448935.1 uncultured candidatus Brocadiaceae bacterium | reverse complement strand
AAGGACAAAGGCACCCTGAGCCGCGTGCCCTACTACCTGCCCTCCCCCTGGATACCTGGCGACACCAACCCCCTGTTCTACAACGTGGCGGATGCGGACAGGATTCCCGAGTTGCCGGAAGGCAACGACAGGATGCCGGACTGACGGGCAGAATCACGAACACAAGAGAGCCGATGAAATCCGACCTCCCAGAACATTCGGCAGATGATGAAGAGCAGGCGCGCTCCGACCTTTTCCGGACCGCGCAATTGCCGTTTCTCGGCTTCGCGGTACTGGTTGTCGCCCTCACGGTCTGGACGGCGCGCCCCGGCACGCTGAGCGCGCAGAGCGGCCCTTCCAGGTACCTCAACCCGGTGGACTGCGTGGCGGCTGAGGATGGCGGGACTGCCTACGTCGCCCTGGCGGGCACATCTGAGGTGGCGGTGGTTGACCTGGAAGCGGAGGCCGTGCGGGACCACTGGCCCCTGCCCGGATCCCCCACAGGGCTGGCGCTCTCGCCGGATGGGCGGCTGCTGGCAGTCACCATGGGGGCCGAACGGGGCGGGCTGGCAATGTTGGACACCGCCGACGGCTCTCTGGTGGGGCGCTTCGACGCCGGATTCTCGCCGTGCAGCCCGGTCTTCCTGGAGCGCGGGGACGGCATCGCGGTCTGCAACCGGTTCAGCGACTCGGTCGGTTTCTACTCCCCGGACGGCGCGCTGCTCGGCGAGGTCCAGGTGACCCGCGAACCGGTTGAAGCCGTGCTGTCCTCGGACGGCGCCCGGCTGTTCGTCGGCTGCCTGCTGCCCGCCCAGCCGGCCGACTCGGCGCACATCGCCACCACGATCGAGGTGATTGACGTCGCCGCTCGCGAGGTGGAGAAGGTGATCGAACTGCCCAACGGCGCCACGTCCCTGCGCGGCATGGCGCTCAGCCCGGACGGCACGCGACTGTTCGCCACGCACGTGATCGGCCACCACCAGGTGCCCACCAACCAGTTGGAGCGCGGCTGGATGAACGCCAACGCCCTGACCGTCGTGGACGCCGAGGAGGCGGAGCGGCTGGACACCGTGCTGCTGGACGACCCCATGCGCGGGGCGGCCAATTCGTGGGGAGTGGGCGTCACGGCGGACGGCCAGGCGCTGGCCGTCGCCCACGCCGGCACGCACGAGATCAGCCGCATCCCCCTCGCCGCGCTCCTGAAAACGGTCGGAACCGTCCGGCCGAAAGGGATCTACCGCGTGGAGGCGAGTGTCGAAAAGTCCGGCCGCATCACCGTGGAGGTCAACGGCACCAAGGTCTGCTCGGCCACGGATACCGAGTTCAGCGGCGGCACGGTGGGCCTCTACAACTGGTGGAACGATACCTCCTTCTACGACAACGTGGCTGTGCGGGGGCTGGAATACGGCAAAAAACTGATGTCGGACAACTTCAACGACGGCGATCTGTCGGGCTGGGAGACCGGGGACGAAAACTGGTCGGTGGAGCAGGGCGAGCTGAAGCACGGCAAGGGCGTCAATGACGGCATCGCCTGGTGGGACGGCGAGGGCTGCGGCGACTGGAGCGATTACAAGGTCAGCGCCGACCTGCGCTCGCTGGACGACGACGGTATCGGTGTGGTCTTCTGTTACCAGGATGCCAAGAACTACTACCGATTCCAGATGAACGAAGAGAACGGTTTCCGGCGCCTGGAGAAGGTGGTCGGCGGCCAGACCACCACGCTCGACGAGGTCGCTGAGGGATACGTGAAAGGGGTGGCACCCATTACCTACCCCGAGCGCCATCTGGTGCGCGAGCTGACCACGATGAGCCGCTGCGGCCGGCAGCGCATCACCATGCCCGGCGAAGGACCGCGGACACTTGCTATGGTCGGCTCGAAGGCGCTGGTCAACGAGTACTTCAGCGGCAAGCTGGCAGTGGTTGACCTGTCCGAGCCCGACCGGCGGGCCATCGTCCCGCGGGAGATATCCCTGGGCCGGGAGCCGGAGATGAGCACCGTGCGGCACGGGGAGTTGCGCTTCAACGACGCCCGCCTCTGCTACCAGGGCTGGCAGAGCTGCGCCACCTGCCACCCGGACGGGCGCGCGGACGCCCTGAACTGGGACCTGCTGAACGACGGCATCGGCAACTCCAAGCAGACCAAGAGCATGCTGGCCGCCCACGCCACGCCCCCGGCGATGGCCCTGGGGGTGCGGGCCAGGGCCGAGGTGGCCGTCCGCGCCGGCATCCGCTACATCCAGTTCGCCCCCGTCCACGAAGAGGACGCCGAAGCCATGGACGCCTATCTCAAAACCCTCCGGGCCGTCCCCAGCCCGCACCCGGTAGATGGAGAGCTATCCGAGCGCGCCCGGCGCGGCAGGGAAATCTACGAACGCGCGGGCTGCGCCGAGTGTCACAACGGCGAGTACTACACCGACGGCAAATCCTACGAGATGAGCCACGCCACGGGCATGGACGCGGGGAAGGCGTTCGACACGCCCGGCCTGATCGAGATATGGCGTACCGCCCCCTACCTCTACGACGGTCGCTCCCCCACGATGGAAGAAGCCCTGAAAATCCACGGCGACACCGAGGCCCTGAGCGAAGAAGACCTGAAAGCCCTCGCCGAATACGTCCTGTCGCTGTAGGGGGGCCATAACCCAACTTCCGCGGTTGGGGGGGAAAAGACGGGGATTCTCAAGGTTTCTCGGGAGGTGCAGGGACCGATTTGCGCCGGGGGCGGGCTCTCGGACGACATGTCCGAAAACAGACTCCGCAATGGCCTTGTAGTGAAGACCTGACCCCCGCCTGTTGAAAGCTGGTGGAGAGTTACCACGCGGAACACTCTCGAGCCCCGAGCCGGCCACCACAGGGTTCCACGCCGCACGGAAACCGTGTAGCGCAGCCGCCCCCGGCTGCGGCCGTTTCACCGTTGG
>CAYVBE010000322.1:0-2907 GCA_964448935.1 uncultured candidatus Brocadiaceae bacterium | reverse complement strand
AAGGCGGAACACATCAATGGCTATACGGTGCGTGGGACTTTTGAATGACCCTGGGCCGACCCCGATGCTCTTGCCTTTGAGATAGCCATCCCCTGGGACACGTTGACGGCGACAGGCTTCAGCAAAGAGCTCCTGCAACTCAAGTTCGACAAGAGCGGCAAGGTGAGGACGCCGCCCCCGGCCCCGCGCTGGAACAGGAGGCAATACGAGAAGGAATACTATCCGCCGTTGAAACTGTGGTCTCCGGACGAATCGGCAAAGACCTATGCGGTGCGGCTGCACTTTGCCGAGACAGGCGATGCGGCGGCCGGCGAACGCGTCTTCGACGTCAGATTGCAGGGGAGACGGTGCTGCGGGACTTCGACATCGCCCGCGCCGCCGGCGGCCGGTTCAGGGCCGTGGTCGAAGAATTCCGGGGCATCAGCGCCAGCAACACCATGACGCTGGAGCTGATCCCGAAGTCCGACAACGTGACCTCGACCACAACGCCGCTCATCAGCGGCATCGAGTTCGAACTGCAGCCCGACGCCGCAGGTCGCGATTAGCTTGACAGTGCGGCGGGTGGGCTGTATATTCGATGCTCTGACGGGGGCGGTCTGCCGGGTGGCTGTGTCTCTTCCAGGTTTAACCCGGCGCGTGCACTCTCAAGATCGCTGATTCTCTACTCAATCTGTGACCTGCTGAAAGGAGCCGCACAACATGGCTATCAGGGTTGGCATTAACGGTTTCGGACGGATCGGGCGCCTGGTGTTCCGCGTCCTGATGGAGCGCGATAATTTCGAGGTCGTGGCGGTTAACGATCTGGCCGATGCAGAGAACCTGGCCTACCTGCTGCAGTACGACAGCGTCCACGGGCGCTACCCGGGCACCGTGGAAGCGGACGGCGAGAACCTGGTGGTGGACGGCAAGAGCGTGCCGGTCCTGAGCATTAAGAGCCCCAGCGAGCTTCCCTGGGATGAGGAAGACGTCTACTTCGCCGTCGAGTCCACCGGCGTGTTCCGTACCCGCACGGGCGAGCGCGGCGGGTACGGCGACCACCTGGAAGCGGGCGCCGAGAAGGTCCTGCTCACCGTGCCGGCCAAGGATGAGGTGGACGCCACGATCGTGCTGGGCGTCAACGACGACGTGCTGACGGCCGACGACCTGTGCATCTCCAACGCGTCCTGCACCACAAACTGCCTGGGACCGGTGACGAAGGTGCTGAACGATAACTTCGGCATCGTGCACGCCCTGATGACCACGGTCCACGGTTACACCAACGACCAGGTGACCTGTGACCAGATTCACAGCAAGCTGCCCCGCGGTCGCGCGGCGGCCGTGAACATCATTCCCACCACCACCGGCGCCGCCAAGGCCATCGGCAAGGCCATTCCCGAGGTCGAGGGCAAGCTGGACGGCATGGCCATGCGCGTGCCCGTGCCCGCGGGTTCCGTGGTGGACCTGGTGGCCGAGTGCGAGAAGGACGTCAGCGTCGAGGCCGTGAACGCCGCCATGAAGGAAGCCGCCGAGGGCTACCTGAAGGGCATCATGAAATACACCGAATTACCCATCGTCAGCACCGACTGCCTGCATGACCCCCACAGCGCGATCTTCTGCGCCGAGAACACCATGGTCGTGGCGGACAAGATGGTGAAGGCGCTGGCCTTCTACGACAACGAGTGGGGCTACTCCAACCGCGTCGTGGACCTGATGGACGTGGCGGCCAATCTGTAAGCGGCCGACGTCCGGCTTCGGAACAGGCAATCAAGCGGGGTGCGTGCCCTCAGGGGCGCACCCCGTTTCTGCAGAGCATCCACGGAGGTATGCAATGAAGACGATTCGGGACTTTGAGGACCGGCTGAGCGGCAGCCGCGTGCTGATGCGCGTGGACTTCAACGTGCCGCTGGACAAAGAGACCGGGGAGATCGCCAACGACCTGCGCATCCGCCGCGCGCTGCCCACCATCGAGTTCGCGCGGGAGCGCGGGGGGCGTGTCATACTGATGAGCCACCTGGGACGGCCGGGCGGCGAGCGCGACGCGGGACTGAGCCTTCGGCCCGTGGCGGAGCGTTTGGCGGAGCTTCTGGAAGCGGAAGTCGCTTTCGCGCCGGATTGTGTCGGCGCGCCGGCCGAGGAGGCCGTGGCGGCGGTGGAGGACGGGGACGTGCTGATGCTGGAGAACACCCGGTTCCACGCCGGCGAGAAGGCCAACGATCCGGACTTTGCCGGGCAACTCGCCTCGCTGGCGGACCTCTACATCAATGACGCCTTCGGCACGGCCCACCGCGCGCATGCCTCGACGGCCGGAGTGGCCGAGCACCTGCCCTCGGCGGCCGGCTTCCTGATCGAGAAGGAGGTCGAGTACCTCTCTCGCGCGACCGAGAACCCCGAGCACCCCTACGTCGCCGTCATGGGCGGCGCCAAGGTGTCCGACAAAATCCAGGTCATCCGCAACCTGCTGGACAAGGTGGACGCCATGCTGGTCGGCGGCGCCATGGCCTACACTTTTCTGAAGCAGCAGGGCGTGGAGGTCGGCAACTCGCTGGTCGAGGACGACAGGCTGGACGTGGCGGCCTCGCTGCTGGAGGAGGCCGGCGACCGGATCGTCCTGCCCTGCGACCACGTGTGCGCCCGCGAGATAGATGCGGATGCCAGCGCGCGCACGACTGACGTGGAGGTGCCGGAGGGCTGGATCGGCCTGGACATCGGGCCGAAGACCGTGGAAGCCTTCAAGGAAAAGATCTCCGACGCGGCCCTGGTGACCTGGAACGGTCCGCTGGGGTACTTCGAGATAAGCCAGTTCAGCCTGGGCACTCGCGCCGTGGCGCAGGCGCTGGCCGAATCGGACGCCGTCAGCATCGTCGGCGGCGGCGAGACCGCCGAGGCGGTAGAGGAGCTGGGCCTGCAGGAGCAGATCAGCCACGTCTC
>CAYVBE010000321.1:0-2922 GCA_964448935.1 uncultured candidatus Brocadiaceae bacterium | reverse complement strand
ATGCACAGCGGCAAGTTCAGAGTGGTGCCCGGCAGGCCGCTGCCGGACGACATGCTTACGGAGAACCCGGAGGCCGTCGCCGAGGGCTGCGCCAACCTGCAGAAGCACATCGAGAACGTCGGCATGTTCGGCGTGCCCAGCGTGGTCTGCGTCAACCGGTTCACCGGCGACTACGACTCCGAGGTCGAGGCCATCCGCGAGAAGGCCGAAGAGGCCGGCGCGGAGAAAGTGGTGGTCAGCGAGGTCTGGGCCAAAGGCGGCGAGGGCGGCACCGAGGTCGCCGAGGCCGTCGTGGAGGCCTGCGGGAAGGAGGGCGACTTCCACCTGCTCTACCCGGACGACGCCTCCATCAAGGAGAAGATCGAGACCATCGCCACCCGCGTCTACGGCGCCGACGGCGTGGAATACTCCCGCACCGCGCGCCGCAAGATCAGACAGTTCACCGACCTCGGCTACGGCGACCTGCCGATCTGCATGGCGAAGACGCACCTCTCGTTGTCCCACGACCCGGCCCTCAAGGGCCGCCCGACGGGCTTCACGCTGCCGGTGCGCGACATCCGGCCGTCCATGGGCGCAGGATTCCTGTATCCCCTCTGCGGCGACATGCGCACCATCCCCGGCCTGCCGTCCAAACCGGCCGGCAACGACGTGGACATAGACGAAGAAGGCAACGTGGTGGGCCTCTTCTAAGCAGCGGACCGCGGAAAAGCTCGATTGCAGCCGACCGGGGCGGTATCGGTCCGTCCGGGTCGGCCGCCGTTTGGTGCGTTGCACCGGCACCCGTGGAAAGCCGCCGTTGAAGCCGGGCTCACCAGCTCTGTCCTTCGGGGGTGCGTCCGGCCAGCGGATACACCGCCGTCCGACGGGGTGCGTCTGCCAGAACGTTGTGCGCGTGGTTTGTCTACCGGCGTGCGCCACGGATTGCACCCGCTGCTGCCGCAGAAAGCCTTGACACGCCAGGGTGAAACCTACAATGGCCTATGGTATGAGATTGCCGGCCTGTTTTCCCCACATTTGCGCGCCTTTGGGATTCCTGCATACGTGGTCCATTCTCCGTATGTAGAACGCGTCTCACGAGCCTTGGCGGAGCAAAAGGCTTCACTCATTGCTGCGTTTGTCCGTTCCCTCGCCCGACTGGATCGCAGCCTTCCGGCCTTGTTTTTCAGCGACCATTCGCCGTGCGGCGAACCTGGTTCAGGCACATGCAAGGCGCGCAGTGCGAGTTCTATACGGCCTTACTCTTGTGGATCCTGGAGCGGGTCGCTCTGGAATATCTGGTCGGTCGGCCGGCGCGACCACGTCTGGTAATAGGAAGTGTTGATTATGGGAAACTCGCGGGGGGCCGGCGGACTGGTGTAACGGTCCCAGTTCTGATACCAGCCGCCGGTTCGCACCTGGCCTGCCACCAGTGGGTGTGCGGCGTCCAGGGCGGCCTGGAAATGGGCCCGATCGTCGGTGGCCTTATGGGCACGCAGGAAGGCCCCGCCCACGGTGGGCGTGCCGGGCGGCTGGACCCATATCCTGGTATCCCGGCCCTTGCCTTCACCTTCCCGGAGCGTCAGGTCGGTGCTGCAGCGCCAGACGTACCCCCTGCGCACGGTCACTTGGGAGTGGAAGAAGTGGACGGCCTTCTGTCGCCTTTTCCGGGCCAGGGAGCGGAAGAAGACATCCACCAGTTGCTTGCCTCGAAGATCGTATAACAGTTCGGACAGCTGATATGGACATGACTGGGATGAACGTGTGTGATATCCTCCGTGGTGCTCATCTCCGGTTCGGTATGGCGCGGGCCACCACTTCGACAAGGTGGCTTCCGGCGTCCTTGTGAAGGTGCTGGATCAGCACGAAGGTCATACCGCAGTCGGCGGGGGCGGGCTCAATGAACTGGTTAAACGCCTCCAGCCCCGGTCGAGGCCCCGACGCCCACAACGAGGAAGTCCGTCTCCGCCTCCCGGTGTTCAGACTCAGGCTCGTGGTGTCCTTCGACCTCCTTGCCGGGCGCGTCGTTCTGGCACAACATGTGGGTACCACCCCTTGAATCTACAGGAATACCAGATTCTTCATTACGGCAGTCCATATTGTCGTTCAGCCGCTGTCAACAGGCCCACCGATCACGGGGAGTCTGTGGTGAGGTGCGTTGCTTCGGTTTGTCGTTTCTGTGCTGGAGCCAGGGGTTCACTGAGCCGCTATGTGGTTGACGCTGGGGCGTGGAAACGGGACAATCACACGGGTGCAGCATCGAATGGGCTTACGGCGTGTTTCCGCCATGGAACGGTCACTCTTGAAGGTTGTCATGGTCGCTCCGTTGCCTCCGTTGCGGGGCGGTGTGAGCGATTTCTCCGCCGGGCTGGCCTCGGCGCTCAAGCACGAGGTCTCCCTGGAGGTGCTGACCTTTCGTTCCGTCTACCCCGACATCCTGCATCCCGACGGACGGGCCGGGAGCGGGGAGACTGCGGATGTGACCGTCCTGCGCGCGCTCGACTGGCGCGACCCCCTCGGCTGGCTGCTCAGCGGCTCGCTGGTGCAGGCGGACGTGCTGCATCTGCAGCACTGGAGCCTGCAGCTTATCCCGGTGCTGCTGATCGTGGCCTTGATGTTTCGCCTGCGGAACAAAAAGGTGGTCGTTACCCTCCACAACGTCCGCTCGCACGAGCTATCCCCCGGATACGTGGCCGGCACGGCCCTGCTGTGCCTGCTGGCGCATCGGTGCGTTGTGCACTGGCAGGGGGGCATCGAGGAGGCGCGGAAAGTCCTGGGCATCCGCGGGGAGAAGGTGGTGCGCATCCCCCTGGGCGTTTCTCTGCCGGGCGCGCCGGATGCACCGGACCGGGCCGCCGCCCGACGGGATCTGGGCCTGCCGCCCGATGCGCCGGTGGTGCTCTGCGCGGGGCGCATCTCGCCCTACAAGGGGCTGCCGGTCATGCT
>CAYVBE010000320.1:0-2948 GCA_964448935.1 uncultured candidatus Brocadiaceae bacterium | reverse complement strand
GTCCACGGTCATGCGGCGGCGCTCCAGTATCTCGGCCTCCGCGTCGCCCAGAACCACTTGCAGCTTCGTGCCGCCGATCTCGATGCCCAGATAGCGTTCCGCCATAGGTTGCTCCAGACCAGAATCCCCCTACGATCGGCCAAAGTAGCGCAGACGACCGCGCACGTCAACCGCTACGACCGTCCGCGGACGTTCCGGTCATGTCGCGCACGATACGCGTCATCTCATTGTCCGGGTCCCCTTCAATTTCCAGATCGCGGAGGACGGTTGCGAAGAGCCAGTCCCAGTCGTCGCCGGGGTAGTCGAGCCGTTCGCCGTCGTAGATGAGTACGTCCAGGCTCCAGGTGAACACGTACACCGTTCCGTCGTCCAGGCGGTGACGGTACAAAAGCGGACGGTCGCCCGCGGAGGCCAGCACCTCGGCGCCGGCCACGGGCGTTACCGGCGTCAGGCATGCACCGGGCAGGCGCCAGCGCCCCGGCACCTGCGGATCACCGGAGATATCGCTCAGTTCTGTCAGGGGGTAGGGCTCGCCGAAATCCTCGACGCCGCTCAGGCGCAGCAGGCTGTCGGACTCCCGAGGGCGAAGGTACTCGTCCTGCAGCCCGTCGGGACGGGCCAGGGGCAGGAAGAGCGTCCCGCCCCCGCGCACGTAGTCCTCCAGAAGGTCGGGAATCCCCGGGTGGTCGCGTTCGTAGTCGTGGGCGCCCGGGACCACCAGCTTCGCATCCGCGAGGTCCTGGGGGCCGATCAGGTCCTCCCCGGCCGAGGTCATCACGCCGTCGGCCAACACGCCCAGCCGGGCCAGTGCGGTGAAGATGCCGAAGCCGGTCAGGTTGGCGCGGTAGCGGTAGAGGCTCTGGAAGACCGGCGCCGGGAAGAGCACCAGCACGTCGCGAGGCGGAGTGGGCGCCGGGGCGCCCTGCAGCTTCGCCGAGCGCGCACGGACCTTCTCGGCCACCGGCCTCGGCGTGCCGTCCAAGCACAGCAGGCCCATCGTCTCGCCGGATTGCAGGTATTCTCGCTCCTCGACCGGCACGTCCAGCCCGTATTCGTAGCCAAACTGCCGCGTGTAGGTGCGCGACTGCTCGTCGTCGGTCCAGCACCAGTAGGCGACCCCGCCCGCGCCGGACGCCTGCATGAAGGCGCTGAACCGGTCCAGCATCAGCACCTGGTCCTCCTCGTCGCGCGCCCCTCGGTGCGGCTCCCCGATGTCCACCCCGTGGCACAGCAGGAACGGCTTGCCGCTTCGCTGCATCCAGCGGGAGATCATCTCGACGTATCCGGCGTTGTTGATGATTTCGACCGTCGGCTTATCGGCCACGGGCTCCTGCATCCAGCGCCGCTCCTCCTCGCTCTGGACGTGGTCGCTGCGCAGTCCCTCCCAGTTGTAGCACTCGATCCACGCGGCGTCGCCGGAGGTTCGCTCCGGGATGAGGGTCGTCAGGTGACCGGTCGAGAAGCTGCAGCCCTCCATGACGTCGAATATGAGCTGCCGCGGCGCGACCGCCTTCAATGCCGGCATTAAGCGCTCGTTGGCCTCCGTGACCAGCGTTTGCTGCATGACGGCGAACTCGAAGGACCGGGGGTTGTTCTCGTTGAAGTAAGGCTCCATCTCGACGGGCATGCGCACTTCGCTCCATTCCCGCTCGTCGGGCGCCAATTGCAGGGCCTCAAGTGCGCGGGCGAAATCGTCCTCGAAGCGCCGCCGGAGCCACTTCGCCCAGACGCCCTGCAGCGCGGGAACGGTGAACCCGTAGCGGAAGAACCGGCCGACGCTGGTCATGTAGCCGATGACCTCGGGCCGGTCCGCCAGGGGCTCTCGAAATGCAGTCGCGCCGGCGATCTGGGCGTCCTCCGCGCGCGGGTTAACGGCGGGGTGCCACATTACGCTCGGGTCCGGGTCCAGGACGTTCTCCCGGCACCAGGGCTCCCTTGAATAGCCGCGCGGGCCGAACAGAATGGCCCGTATTCCGCCCTCCCGCAGGGCGTCCAGGAAGCGCAGGAGCTGCCCGTAGACCGGCTCGTTGAGCCGAAGCCCGTTGAAGAACCGTCCGCCCGCGACGAACAGGCCCAGCGTGTTGATACCCAGATCGTGCATCAACTCCATGTCCCGGGGGAGGAACGCGAAGTTGTGCTCGAAGTGCTCGCCCAGCCAGTCCGCGCCGCAGGTGCCGGGCCTCCGGCCGAAATACACCGCGCAGTGAATGGGCCACGGCTCGCCGCCCAGCACGAAGTTGCCACGTCCGTCCGTCCCGACAAACCTGTCCATTGCAGTCTCTCTATTATGCGACGGGGAACGCCGCCTCAGGTCATGAGGATGGGGAACTCACAGTCGGCCCAGGCAGAGCAGCTCGCCGTTCTCGCTGGCCACACACGCCCGAAGCCGGCTACTGGGGCTGGGCGAACAACACCGCGGCCACCCATCTCTACTCGTCGCCCCGCGCTAAACGCGGAAGAACGACCATGAGTCGTGCCTCCGCAAGGTCGGTCGAGGTCTGCGCGCCCAGCCCAAACAGCTGCATTCCATCTTCAAGGACCCGCCCCTAATAAGGCGGCGTTTGCTCGCGCACCGAACTGCCTAAAGGTGAACTCTCTTCAGCGACAGCGCGAACTCCTTTGGAAGTCTCGTGCATTGGTCCAGGGGTATGTTCTTCTGCGAACACGCTTCCTTGAAACTCGCCACGGTCTCGTCCGTCGCGCGTAAGCCAAGAATGACATGAGCAATCTTACCCGGCACTTCGTGCTCGGTGTCGCCGCACCGTCGCCACAGCCGCCACTCCTTTTCATATGCCCAGTCACGGGCCTTGCTGAACAAGACCTTCCGGGTAAAGCTACCGTCCCGTGCAAATACCTCCCCAAACCGAACATCTGGGTAGAGGTCTATGTATTTGTAACCGTTCACGGATTTCGGCTCAAGCGGCCACGAGGGAGGGGGGAGGTTGACC
>CAYVBE010000319.1:0-2960 GCA_964448935.1 uncultured candidatus Brocadiaceae bacterium | reverse complement strand
CGACGAGGAACGCGCGGACTACAACAAGCGGTGGTGGCGCGATCCGGCCGACGAGTTCTGGGACCGAATGGAAGTAGACTTCCCGGTGCCCTTGAACGCCGTCCTCACCGACCTGGGCCGTAAGAACAAGAAACAGTTCTACGACTGGTTCCACAGCCGGGCCACCGAGAAGCTGGAGAGGAAGCTGGTCGGCAAGGCGCTGGACCGGCTGGGAGAAGACTTCCCGGAGTCCGAAGAGGCCATTACTCCCCTGCGAAGCGCCGCCACCAGGTTGCCCGCCCGCGCCGGGGAGAAACCGAGCAACGTCCGGCTGGCCGCTTACGCCAACCTCTGCTGGTACGCGGAGTCCCTGGAGATGGAGAAAAGGCTGGCCTTCGCCAAAGACCTGGCGGACCGCATGTACGCCGTAGACACGCCGGCTGCGGGCGTCCCGCCTCGAGACGAACTTGAAGGGCGCCTGGACGACGCTACGGCCGGCATCCGGGAGTGGCGCGGGCAGGTCGGCGCTGCGGTGCTGGAGCATCGGTCCGTCGAGATCTCCGTCCCCGAGCCGCTGGCCGAAAACGTGAAGGCCCTTCAGCGGGAAGTGCCCCGCTATCGCATCCTGTCCCTGGGCGTGGAGGAGATCGTCTTTGCCGTCCGGGACAAGGCGAAGGGCTACCACTGGTACGAGAGCTTCGGGTACTGGTGCGACAACCCCGACAACTGGAACATCCAGAACCACGGTCGACTGGTGAAGATGAACATGCGCCCCGGGGAGTTGACCGACATCCTGGCCGATCCCGAGGGCGGCGTGCGCGATCCCTGCGTCCACTACGACGGCGAAAAGATACTCTTCTCCTACCGCCCGAAGGGCACGAAGCACTACCACCTCTATGAGATCAACGCCGACGGCACGGGCCTGCGGCAGCTCACCGACGGGCCGTTCGACGACATCGAGCCGATCTACCTGCCGGACGGGGACCTGATGTTCTGCTCCTCGCGCGCCCGCCGCTGGGTGCCCTGCCTGAACGCCCAGGTGGCCAACGTCCACAAGTGCGAGGCGGACGGCAGCCACATCCGGGCCGCCAATGCCAACGTCGAGACCGAGAACACTCCCTGGATGATGCCCGACGGCCGGGTGCTCTTCATGCGCTGGGAATACACGGAACGCGACCGGGGCTTCCCCCACAACCTGTGGACCATAAACCCGGACGGCACCGGGCAGATGACCTTCTGGGGCAACATGAACGAGCCGGACGTGTTCATTGACGCCAAACCGGTACCCGATACCAACGAGGTCATCTTCATCAGCCACCCGCACGGCTCGGCGGATCACGTAGGCGCCGTCAACATCCTGCACCCGGACGACGGCCCGGACGCGCACGCCAGCATCCAATGCCTCACCCCCCGGTTCAAGAAGAACCTCGATCGCCGCGGCTACCGCGACCCTTACGCGGTCTCGAAGGACCTGTTCCTGGTGACCACGCAGCAGAAGCTGCAGGTGATGGACCGCCAGGGGCGCCGGGCGACCATCTGGACCGTGCCGGGCAAAGACCCCGACATCTGGGTTCACGAACCGAGGGCCCTCAAGGGCCGGCCGCGCGAGCCGATCATCCCGCCGCGCACCGACTGGCGCGAGACCACCGGAAAACTGATCCTGGCGGACGTGACCCACGGGCGGAACATGGCCGGCGTCGAGCCCGGCGCGGTCGCGAAGCTGCTGATCCTGGAGATACTGCCCAAGCCGGTGGACCACGACGGCCACACGGAGACGATAAGCTGGAACGGGTCCTTCTTCGTCGAGCGGGTGGTGGGCACCGTGCCCGTCGAGCCGGACGGGTCGGCCCACTTCGAGGTGCCCGCCATGCGGCCGCTCTTCTTCGTGGCGATGGACGGCGACGGCAACGCGGTCAAGCGCATGCAGAGCTTCGTGAGCCTGATGCCCGGCGAGACCACCAGTTGCGTGGGCTGCCACGAAAGCCGCACACACGTCTCGCGACGGCACTCCCACCTGCAGGCGCTCAGCAAGCCGGCCGCGCCCATCGAAACGCTGGAGGGCATACCCGAGATATTCGAGTACGTGCGCGACGTCCAGCCCATCCTCGACCGGCACTGCGTGCAGTGCCACAATGGCCAGGACCGGAAGGGCAACGTGGTGCTCAACGACGACCTGGGGCCGTGGTTCGCGCAGTCCTACGTCACGCTCAAGTGCCGGCAGCAGTACGCGGCCGGCTACGGCGGCGTGGGCAACAAAGGCAACCTCGATCCTTACAGCGCCGGCGCGGTAGCCAGCCCGCTGTGGAAGAAGATACAGGACGGCCACGGGGGCGTGAAACTCTCGCAACACGAGAAAGACATGATCTTCTACTGGATCGAGTCGTGGGCACAGTACGCCGGCACCTACGCCCAGCTCAACACCGACCCCAACAAGCGCATCTACGTGCAAAAGGACATCCTGAAGCGCCGCTGCGGCAGTTGCCACGGCGACCTGTTCCGCATGGGCGGTCATCACGCCCCCAGCGGGGCCGACCTGCGGGAGGTCTTCGGGCTGCGCGTCAACTTCTCCGACCCCGAGCAGTCCCTGCTGCTCCGGGCGCCGTTGGCCAGAGAGGCGGGAGGCCTGGAGATATGCCGGCAGAAGAAGGCATCCGACGTCTGGGCGGTCCGCACCGAGCCGAACTACCCCCTGCCCGACATGGCGCACGAGATCGTCTTCGAGGACAAATCCGACCCGGACTACCAGAAGATGCTCGCCCAGATACGCGAGGCCGCGCAGAAGAGCCTGCAGGACCGCCCCGAGCTGGGACCGTTCACGCCCCCCGCCCGCTACGTCCGGGAGATGAAGCGCCACGGGGTGCTGCCGGAGGAGTTCGAACTCGGGCCGAAGCCCCTGCAGTTCTGGCTCGATGTGGACGACCGCTACTCAGGGTCATTCAATTATCGGTTTTCTGTTGTCCTTTCCGGATCACCGCTGCGCA
>CAYVBE010000318.1:0-2963 GCA_964448935.1 uncultured candidatus Brocadiaceae bacterium | reverse complement strand
TATACCACTGAGACTCTCTCACAGCACCTGGATCATATTTCGGGGAGCATTCCACGAGTTGTGAGTTGACAGTTGTGAGTTGTGAGTTTTCAGTTGACAGTTGCTGGTTCTTCTGTATCTGTGGCGCGGTTGCGGTAGAGGTCCGGGTCTACTACTTCGGCCATCTTCCGGCGGTCCAGGTCCCGGCCCAAAAACTCGCACAGTTCCCGCACGGCGGCTTCCGGCGATTGTATCACCTGGTCGAAGCGCACTTCCAGCGCCTCGAAGTTCGGCTGCGCTGCCATCCACTCCCGCACCTGCCGCAGGTGGCGGCGAAACATCCTCTTCATCTCCGCGTGCTCCACCCGCTCCTCCTCGCCGCGGTGGTCCAGCATCTTCCGCTGCGAGGCCAGCACCTCGTCCAGGTCCCTGTCCATAAAGACCACGCGGTAGTGGTAGCCGCCCGGCAGGTGGGCCAGGTGGGCGCTCACGACTTTTACCGCCCTGCCCACGGCGTCGGCCACCCACCCCGTGTCGCCGCTTTTGAGCTTCTTGACCCGCTCGAACTCGTAATACCCCTTCGGGTTGTCCTCGTCCCCCGTGCGCTGGCCGTCGGTGAGCGGCGCCAGCCCACCGGCGTCCAGCATCTGCATCATCAGCGACGTGCCCGAGCGGGGCAGGCCGGAGACGACCACCACTTCGCCGGCGGCGCCTTGCCCGGTCAGCAGTGAGAGGAGTTTCTTCAGCATGGGGGACTTGTTGCCCGGTCCGAGTTGAGAGTTGCCAGTTGAGAGTTGAGAGTTGCGAGTTGACAGCTACATGTTGCCAGCTACATCGCACCTGTTAGTGGTTATTGGTTACCCGGTCCGAGTTGAGAGTTGTGAGTTGCCAGTTGTCAGTGTCCAGTTGTGAGTTGTCAGTTTTTAGTTGACAGGTGCGAGTTGTCTGTTACTGGTTCTCGGGTGCGGCGGTGCCAGATTGTCATGACTACTCCGGCCAGGGCGGCGCCTGATGTGTTCAGGCAAAAGTCCTCCCAGCCGGCCATTCGGCCGGGGACGACGAGGCCCTGCAGGGCCTCCATGGCGGCGCCGAACAGTACGGCGATCAGGCCTCCGAGGAGAATTGTACGCAATCGGTGTGCCAGAGTGTCGGATTTGCTCAACACTAATATCCAGAGGCCGGCCAGGACGGCGTAGGCGGGGATGTGGAGGAGGTTGTTGACGGCGCGGCGCGCCCCGCTGATGCCCTCGGCGGCCTCGGGGGATATGGGGCGGAGGGAGGCGTAGGCGAGGAGCGCCGTATACGCGAGAACGACGGTTGCGAGTTTCCAGGTGTGAGTTGTCAGTTGACAGTTGTCAGTTGCCATGGGCCAGTTGCGAGTTGAGAGTTGCGAGTTGACAGTTTCCAGTTTCCAGTTTCCAGTTGCCAGTTTCCGGTTGCGCGTTGCCAGTTTACAGCTCCTACATGTTCATTATTCGCAGGGTTAGCCATAGGCCGGGGATGCTGATTATCTCGGCCCCGAGGAGGTACTTCCAGTGTGCGGTGTCGGCGAGGCCGGGCGCTTCCCGGTCTTCCTGCTGATAGACGGTGTGCATGGCGGCGAAGAGGGCGAACAGGATGAACAGGGGGATGACGTAGGTGCGGCTGAGGAAGAAGGACGCCGACATGAAACCGGCCATCGAGGCAACGCCGGCCTGTCCCAGACGGGAGAGAGCGCGGCCGTCCGGGTCGTCCTCGGGATCCTCGGGACCGGCCCGGCTGAGCGCCCAGCAGTCCTTGAACGAGGCCAGCACGAGGCCGAGCCAGAAGAAGTAGCCGACGAGGCCCAGCTCTCCCCAGCAGTGGACGAAGGAGTTGTGGGCCACCTTGCCGTCGCCGCTGAACTCGGTGAAACGGCCCTTGCCGGCGCCGAAGAGGGGCCAGCGTTTGAGCATCCAGTTGCCGTAGCCCCAGGCGGCGAGGCGCCCGCCGACGGAATCGTCGTCGGTGCTCATGGTGTCCACGCGGGACGGCCCGAGGGCGAAGACGAGGGGCACGGCGGCAACGGCGAGGAGCACGGCGATCTTCTTGTTGCGCAGGTGCACGAAGACGAAGGCCATGGCCATGACGGCCAGCGCCAGCCAGCCGCCGCGGGAGTCGGTGAGGTAGACGCAGTAGACCATGGGCAAGACGGCCGCCAGGCTGCCGACGCGCGCGAAGGGTGACCTCTCGCGGTCCAACGCTGTCGTGAGCAGGAAGGGCATGACGGCGACGAGCATGAGGGAGAGGTCGTTGGGATCGTTGAAGATGCCGAAGGCCCGAACGCGGACCAGGTCGCCCCGGACAAACGGCGCGCCCCGCAGGACCCCGCCGAAGCCGTAACCCCGGTGGGCCTGGAGGATGCCGTGGCCCGACATGAACAGGCAACCGAGGACCATGATCAAGATAAAGCCTTTGATGCGGCGGGTGGAGTCGGTGGTGGAGGCGATGAGGAAGTAGATGAGGACGACCTTGCCGAAGGTTTTGAACTCCTCCTGGAGCGCGCCGAGGTAGGTGTGGCGCACGTGGCTCATGAGGACGGCGGCGAACAGGCCGAGCACGAGGAGGTTCTGCGGGGCGTCCTTGAGCTTCCAGTCGGTGGCGAGCAGGTGGGCCAGCCAGGCCAGCACGGCGAAGCCGACGACGAAGTCGAGCACGGGCATCCCGAGCATCCAGGAGACCCATTCCTGGGGCCGGATGAAGATGACGGCGGTGTAGAGCAGTAGCGCGACGTACGCCACGGGATTTCCTGTCTGTCCAGAGCAGAAAAAATCAACGGATACGGTCAGCGTCGGCCCGAGTGCGGGGGCCTGTGGTGCGCAAAGTGTTTGGAAAAGTCAACACGGTGTTCGGTTTGGGCAACAGTTTCGAGTTGAGAGTTGTCAGTTGTCAGGTTCCAGTTGAGAGTTGAGAGTGGCGTGCCCCCATTTTATGTACCAGTGTCTGTGAGAGAGCTTTGCTGTTTT
>CAYVBE010000317.1:0-2967 GCA_964448935.1 uncultured candidatus Brocadiaceae bacterium | reverse complement strand
GGAACATGATACAGTCCATACAGCGGGCGGCGGCCGTTCTCCGCGCGGTGTCTGAGCGGGATGCGCCTTCCTTTACCGACCTTCGGGAGGCTACCGGGCTGAAGAAGGCGACGCTATCGCGCATTCTGGCCAGCCTGGAGGACCTGGGCCTCGTCTCTCGCGCGCCGGACCGCAGCTACAGCATTGGGCCGCTGGTGCTGGAGCTTGCGCGACCGGCGCTCCGGCGTGAAGCGCTGTCCTGCGTGGCGGAGCGCCACTGTCGCGCGCTGGCGGAGGCCCTGCGCGAGCTGGTGACGGTCGGAACCATCCGGCAGGGGAGGCGATATAACCTGGCGAAGGCGACCGTCGCGCGTAGCGTCATCGTGGACGCTGAGCCCCACCTGCGGCCCACACCCTACAACACGGCCACCGGGCGCACGATGCTGGCCCACATCTCTCCCGAGGCGCTCGACGAAGTCATCCGCGTGAGCGGTCTGCCGGGGGACGAATGGCCGGAAATCTCCACCCGGGATGAACTGGAAGAGCAATTGCGGCGAATTCGCCGGCAGGGACACGCCCATTACGTTTCGCCTGATGCCGAAGTTGAGGCGCTGGCGGTGCCGGTGTTCGCGCCGGACGGCGCGATCCGCGCATCGGTGGGCGTCAGTGCGCCCCGGTATCGGCTGGATCAGAAGCGCCGCGCGGAACTGTTGGAAGCCCTGCGGGATGCGGCCCATGCCATGGAGCAGGAGCTGGCGCTGGAACTCGGCGGCCGGCGGGAGGAGCAAACGGAATGAGATACCAGGTGACCAGGGGCTGCACGTTGTGCATGACCTGCGTGTACGAGTGCCCGGCAGACGCCGTCGAGATGACGGACGAGGGTGCCGCGATAGATCAGGAGGCGTGCGTGGCCTGCGGCACGTGCTATGAGAACTGCGCATCGGAAGCCATCGAAGTGATTGAAGAGGAAGGAGGGGCAGATGCTGGAATTGAATGTGGACGGGCGTAGAATCGTCGAGCCGGAGCGCCGGCTGGAGGTGGGCGCCGAGTATGACGTGGTCGTGGTCGGCGGAGGGGTGGCGGGATTCGGCGCCGGCGTCGCCGCGGCCAGGGCCGGCTGCCGCACGCTGATCATCGAGGCGCAGTCCGCGCTGGGTGGCCTTGTCACCATGGGCCTGGTCAACATACCGTTGGACTTCGTCTCGGGCATCGGCGAGGAGATGTTCGAGGAACTGAAGGCGGTGGACGGCCTCTGGCACCGCAACAGCGACCCCGAGAAGCACAAGCTGGTGCTGGACCGCATGGTGGAGGACGCCGGCTGCGACGTGCTGCTGGTGACGACCGTTGTGGACTCCATCGTAAAGGACGGCGCGATCCGCGGCGTGGTTGTGCACAGCAAATCGGGGCGCAAGGCCATCCTGGCGGACCGCGTAATAGACTGCAGCGGCGATGCGGACGTGGCGGCCTTCGCCGGATGCGATTTCGCGGTGGGGCGTCCCTCCGACGGCATCACGCAGGGCTGCTCGCTGGAGTTCAGGCTCGGCGGCGTGGACTGGGACGAA
Organism: uncultured candidatus Brocadiaceae bacterium; assembly: GCA_964448935.1. Lineage (GTDB taxonomy): Bacteria > Planctomycetota > Brocadiia > SM23-32 > SM23-32 > CAYVBE01. The sequence goes on along the minus strand of CAYVBE010000317.1, from coordinate 1,426 downwards.
TACCAGAACTCCGACCTGAAGGCCGAAGATCCGAAGTGGGTCGCTCTCATCGCGCAGGCGCTGGAGAGCGGCGACCTGGAAGAGGAGGTGGACAACCACCTGAACTGGATGACCCACGTGCCCGGCCGGCCGGAGCACTGCGGCATGGATGAGGTGAGCATCTGCTTCGCGCACTCGCGCAACTGCCACCCGCTGGATAACCACGACCTGACCCGCATGTACCGCGAAGGCCGCGAGCAGGCCGACATGCTCTGGCGGTTTATCCGCAAGTGCGTGCCCGGTTTCGCAAACTGCTGGCTCATAGACACCGGCGCGCTGCTGGGCGTGCGCGACAGCCGTCGAGTGCTGGGTGAATACGTCATGGAAGGCTGGGACCTTGCGCGGCACGCCAATTTTGACGATGTCGTCGCCATCAGCGCGCACGGATACGACATCCACGGCCCCGACCACGTCGGCAACGTCAAGTGGATCGCGCACGAGATGGGCGGCGAGACCCGATATGTGATCTGCAGCCGCGGCGGCCTCGGCAGCAGCCATTTCCCGCCGGGCGGCAAAGAGGCGCTCTGCGACTGGAAGGGCCGGACCGGCGATGGCATGGAATTCCCGAAGCGTTCTTACTACGACATTCCTTACCGGAGTCTTGTGCCGAAGAAGGTGGACGACCTCCTGGTGGCCGGGCGCTGCCTGAGCGCGGATTTCATGGCCCAGTCCGGTTGTCGTCTCATCATGGCCTGCCTGACCATGGGACAGGCCGCCGGCACGGCAACCGCCATGTCCCTGGAGCGGGACATCGCGCCGCGGGACCTGGACCGTGTGAGCCTGCAGAGGCAGTTGCTGTCCGACGGCGTCAACCTGGGCCAGGAGTATCGCGACATTCCCGGCGTGACCGATGCGTGACATCCGCGCTATCGAATCGCATAGACGCAGCCGTCGTCGCTGCCGACGAAGACCACTCCGCCCTCCACCCAGGGCGAGGAGCGGACCAGGTCGCCCGCCTTGAACTTCCAGAGCATGCTTCCGTCGGCAGCGTCCAGGGCGTAGAGATGGCCGTCGTCGCTGCCCACGACCAGCGCGCCGCCTGCCAGGCCGGGTGAGGAGAAACAGTAGCCGTCCATCTTGAACTGCCACCGCTCCTCGCCGGTTCGCGCATCGAGCGCCTGGATCGTGCCGTCCTTCCAGCCGACGTAGAGGACGCCATCGCGCACGGCAGGTGAGGCGGTGGGATTGCGGTCTGCCTTCGGCGGGTCGTCGTGTTCAACCTTCCAGATCGTCTCGCCCGCCTCGCGGTCCATGGCGTAGAGTTTGGCGCGGCCGTGGTGGAAGACCATGTCCTCCCACACGGGCATGGAGGCGTGGCACGGGGGCACGTGTCGGCGCCAGCGCGGGTATTCGGTGCGGATGTCCGCGGCGAAGGAGTGGATGTCGG
>CAYVBE010000316.1:0-2974 GCA_964448935.1 uncultured candidatus Brocadiaceae bacterium | reverse complement strand
GCCTATACTCTGCCTGTTGACGGCGGGGTGTTTGCAGGGCGGTTTTGCTCCTCTCCGAGCCCGCCGTTCCCGTGTCACTCGCACGGGTCTCAGGCGGCACGACCGCGATCGCCGGGGGTTCTCTCCGATCGAGACAGACGGTCCCGCATCGCCGCCGACTCCCGTGGGCCGGAAAGGAAGATTCGACCCGCCATGCTGGTTTACCCGGCCGTGGACATACAGAAGGGCCGATGTGTCCGACTGCTGCAGGGCAGGCCGGAGGACGAGAAAGTCTACTACCGCAATCCGGCCGAGGCCGCTCTGCACTGGCAGGCCCTGGGCGCCGGCGTGCTGCACGTGGTGGACCTGGACGGGGCGCTCAGCGAGCCGCGCAACGCCGACGCCGTGGCCGAGATACTCGACCGCTCCTCCATGCACGTGGAGGTGGCCGGCGGGCTGCGCAGCACCGAGGACGTGCGGCGTGTGCTGGACGCCGGCGCGGTGCGGGCCGTCGTGGGCACCATGGCCGCGCGCGACCCCGAGTGGGCCATAGGCCTGTGCCGGGACCTGCCGGGCCGGATCGTCATCGCCGTGGACGCCCGGGAAGGGCGCGTGGCGGTGGAAGGCTGGCGGGAGACCACCGAGGTGAGCCCCGTGGAACTGGCGCAGCGTCTGGCCGAGGGCCGGCCCGCCGCGTTCCTCTACACCGACGTGGCCCGCGACGGGATGCTGAGCCGGCCGCACTTCGACGGCGTCGAGCGGCTGCTGGAGGCCGTGGACGTGCCCGTCATCGCCTCCGGCGGCGTGGCGTCCCTGGAGGACATCCGCCTGCTGGGCGAGTGCGGCGCGGACGCCGTCATTGTGGGCAAGGCGCTCTACGAGGGTGTAATCGAGCTGCCGCAGACCCTGGAGGCCGCCGCCGAATACGGATCGAGACTGCAGCCGGCTCCCCCGGACGGGAGCTGAAGCGCATGGAATAGAATCCACACAGCACTGGAGGAAAGCAGATGGCACAGAGATCCCCTTCCACTATCTGTAATGCCGCAATGGTGGGCCACGGGGGCGTGGGCAAAACGACCTTCGTGGACCACGTGCTGCACGCCGTGGGCCTGGCCAAGCGCGCCGGCGACGTTGACGCCGGGTCGAGCCTGAGCGATTACGACCCGGAGGAGAAAGAGCGAGGCTTCTCCATCCAGAGCACAATCTTCCATTTCGAGGCCCACGGGCGCGCCTTTAACCTGATAGACACGCCGGGCTACCTGGACTTCATGGGCGCGGCCATCGGCGCGCTGCCGGTCGTGGAGACGGCCGTGGTCGCCGTCAGCGCCCGCGAGGGGGTCCAGCTCAACACGCGCCGCATGTGGGACGCCGCCGGGGAGCACGGACTGGCCCGCGTGATACTCATCACCCGCCTGGACGGGGAGAACGTCAACTTCGAGAACCTCCTTTCCGAGCTTCAGGAGGCCTTCGGCACCCAGTGCCAGCCGGTGTTCCTGCCGCTGGGCGTGGGCGAGGACTGCTCCGGCGTGGTCAACCTGCTGGAAACCGACGAGGCACCGGACGGCGTGGCGGGGGATTTCGAATCCTCGCGCCAGGGCGTCCGGGAATCGGTGATCGAGAGCGATGACGGCCTGATGGAGCGCTACCTGGAAGGGGAGGAGATCGGGCGGGACGAGCTGCTGGGCGCCCTGGGCAACGCCGTGCAGGAGGGCAGCCTGGTGCCGGTGCTCTGCTGCGCCGCGAAGTCGGATGTGGGTGTGCGCGAGAGCGTGGAGTTCCTCGCCTCCTGCGCGCCGTCTCCCGCCGAAGGCGTTCAGCGTACGGCGCTGGACGAGGAGGGCGAAGAGGTCACCGTGGAACCAGACCCCGAAGGTCCGTTCTGCGCCCGCGTGTTCAAGACGGCCACCGACGTGCACGTGGGCCAGGTGGCCTACATGCGCATCTACGGCGGCAGCCTGGCCGAATCCCCCACCGTGACGCTGGCGCGCACCGACCGGTCCGTGCGGCTGGGGCATTTCTACCTGGTGCAGGGGCAGGAGCAGCAAGAGGTGCAGTCGGCCGTCGCGGGCGACATCATATCGGTCACCAAGGTCGAGGAGCTTCAGCTCGGCGACACGCTCTACGGTGAGCGGCGGCTGGAGCTGCCGCCGGTCGAGTTTCCCACGCCGATGATGTCCGTGGCCGTCGAGCCGGAGAGCCGGGACGACGAGGAGAAGATCAGCACCGGCCTGCAGGACCTGGCAGCCGGCGACCCCACTCTGAGCATCAACCGGGACAAGCAGAGCCACGAACTGGTCGTCACCGGCATGGGCAACCTGCACCTGGACGTGATGCTGGACAAGCTGAAGCGCCGCTACGACATCTCCGTCTCCACCAAACCGCCCTCCATCCCCTACCGTGAGACCATCACGCGCCGGGCCGAAGGCCACTATCGCCACAAGAAGCAGACGGGCGGCCGCGGCCAGTACGGCGAGGTCTACCTGTACGCCGAGCCCAACGAACGGGGCGAGGGTTTCGAGTTCGTTGACGAGGTAACCGGCGGCCGGATCCCGCGACAGTTCATCCCGGCCGTGGAGAAGGGCATCCGGGGCGTGCTGGAGGAGGGACCGCTGGCGGGCTATCCCGTGGTGGACATGAAGGCGGCCGCCTACGACGGCTCGCACCACAGCGTGGACTCATCGGAAGCCGCCTTCAAGATCGCCGGCGCCCGCGCCCTGCGGGACGCCTTCGAGAAGGCCAGGCCGGTCCTGCTGGAGCCCATCGCCAGCATGGAAGTCGCCGTGCCGGCGGAATTCATGGGCGACGTCACCGGCAACCTGACCGGCCACCGCGCCCGCATCCAGGGCATGGACCAGCAGGGCCAGATGCAGATCATCCGCGCCCACATACCGATGGCCGAGGTCCGTCGCTACAGCACCGAACTCAAGAGCATGACCGGGGGAGAGGGAACGTTCACGCTCGAGTTCTCCCATTACGAGCCGGTGCCGGCGCAGAT
>CAYVBE010000315.1:0-3015 GCA_964448935.1 uncultured candidatus Brocadiaceae bacterium | reverse complement strand
GATCGCTGTCACGCATCAAATACCCGCAGCACACCTTTTCGGAGAGGGTCTAGCTGGCTACGGCCTAAGGGGGAGGGTGAGGCAGGCGCCCAGCGCGATGACGGTGCTCGATTCCAGCCCGCCGCCCTCCGGGCTCTTGAAGTGGACGGCGTAGAACGCCACGGCGCCGGCGCCCAGCGTCAGCAGGATGCGCGCGATCAGGTAGCTGCGGAAATTGCGTTCTCCCAGCGATCGGCGAAAGCGCCGCAGGATGGCCCGCAGGCCGAGGCGCGGGGTGGGTTGTGTCACGGCTGCCGGCTCGCGGACGGTCAGCAGGAAGCAGAGCGCGACGGCGCAGGAGAGGCTGCTGAACGCGAAGAGCAGCGTGTAGTCCAGCGGCCAGGTGATCGTACGCCGCGCAACGCCGGCCGCCACCGCCGCCACGGTGACGCCCAGCGCGGAGGCCCCGGCGATGGCGCCGATGGCCCGTCCGCGTATCTCGCGCCGAAAGATGCGGCTCTGCCAGTCGAACCACAGCGGCACGCCGGCTCCGGCCCCCACGATGCGCACGGCCAGCAGCGCCAGAACGGCCCACGCGGCGGCCATCGGCCGGCTGTCGGCCAGGAACCAGACTGCGGCCCCCATCGCGGCGTAAGTCGGCACCGCGAACGTGAAGCTCCACGGCACCAGGAAGCGCTTCGTGCGGCGCTTGCGGGCGATGGTCAGCAGGCCCAGCGGCTGGCCGACATACCAGCCGGCGGTGCCGATGCTGAAGGCCAGCCCGATCATCACCTTTCCGGCACCCAGGTGCTCCAGCAGCAGCGGCAGCGCCGTGGCGATGGCCACCAGGCCCATACCCAGCCCGAACAGCGCCTCGCCCACGGTGCACTTCAGGATGTTCCGGCGCTCTTGGGGATTCATGGCGGTTTCCTTCGCGTGCGCTCGTGCCGAATCGTCCGGGCGCTCAGAGATCGGCGGGCAGTTGCTTCGTCTCGATCTCGTGGGTAATGCGCTCGACGAACCGCTCCAGCCGGACCGGTCCCTCGTCCCCCTCGTCGCCGCTGCGCACGCTCACGGTCCCGTTCTCCACCTCGCGGGGGCCGACGATCAGCAGGTAGGGCACCTTGTCCACGGTGCCCTCGCGGACCTTGTAGGACATGGTCTCGTTGCGATCGTCGCAGGAGACCCGCACGCCGGCCTCGGCCAGCTTCCGCTCCACCTGCCGGGCGTATTCGGTCTGGTCGTCGGTGATGGTCAGCACCCGCGCCTGCTCCGGCGCCAGCCACACCGGGAACCAGCCGGCGAAGTGCTCGATCAACTCCGCCACGAAGCGCTCCAGCGAGCCCATGATGGCCCGGTGGATGATGATGCACTCGTGCTCCTCGCCGTCCCGGCCGATGTAGGAGACGTCGAACCGCTTGGGCAGGTTGAGGTCCACCTGGATGGTGGGGCCCTGCTCCCATTCGCGCCCCAGGCTGTCGAAGGGCACCACGTCAATCTTCGGCGCGTAGAAAGCCCCCGCGCCCTCGTCCACGTCGTAGTCCAGGCCGCGGCGCTCCATCGCCTCCCGCAGGCTGGCGGTGGCGCGCTCCCACTCCTCGTCGCTCGCCTCCTCCAGCGAGGTCTCCGGTCGGGTGGACAGGTAGAATTTGTAGCGGAACCCGAAGGTGGACAGCATCTCCTCCACCAGGTCCAGCACCTGCTCTATCTCGCCCACCATCTGGTCCGGGGTGCAGAAGATGTGCGCGTCGTCCTGGGTGAAGCCCCGCACGCGCAACATGCCCTGCAGCGCGCCGCTCAGCTCGTAGCGATACACGGTGCCCAGCTCCGCGTAGCGGATGGGCAGGTCGCGGTAGGAGCGCATGTCGGTCTGCAATATCTTGATGTGCGCCGGGCAGTTCATCGGCTTGATGCGGTACGCCTCCTCGTCTATCTGGAGGGGCGCATACATCATGTCCTCGTACTTCGGGATATGCCCGCTGCGCCGATAGACCTTCTCGGATGCGATGTGCGGGGTGAAGACGAGCTGATAACCGCGCTCGCGGTGGATTCCCTTCCAGTAGGTCTCCAGCGCATCGCGCAGGGCCGCGCCCCGCGGGTGCCACAGAACCAGCCCCTGGCCGATCTCCTCGTCGAAGCTGAACAGGTCCAACTGCTTGCCCAGTCGCCGGTGGTCGCGCTTCTCGGCCTCCTCCAGGCGGTGCAGGTGCTCTTCCAACTCCTTCTCGGTGCGGAACGCCGTGCCGTAGACGCGCTGCATCTGCGGGTTGTCCGAATCGCCGCGCCAGTAGGCGCCGGCCACGCTCAGCAGGCGGTACACGCCCACCTTGCCGGCGTGCGGCAGGTGCGGTCCGCGGCAGAGGTCCACGAACTCCGCCGTGCGGTAGAGGGAGACCACGTTGTCCTCGATCTCCTCCAGCAGCTCCAGCTTGTAGGGTTGCTCCTCCTCCCGCATCAGCTCGCGGGCCTCCTCGATGGGCATTTCGACCCGTTCGAAGGGTATCTCCTCGGCCACGATACGCGCCATTTCATCCTGGATGCGTTCCAGGTCGTCCGCGCTGATCACGCCGTCCAGGTCGAAGTCGTAATAGAACCCGTCCTCGATGGCCGGCCCGATGCCGAAATTCACGTTCTCGAACAGCCTCCCCACGGCGCAGGCCATGATGTGGGAGACGCTGTGGCGCATGATCTCCAGGCCCTGCAGCGTGTCAATCGTGACGATGGCCAGTTCGGCGTCGTGTTCCAGGGGAACGTGGAGGTCCATCATCACGCCGTCAACGCGCGCGGCGACGGCGTCCCGTGCCAGGCCCTTGCCGATGGATTCGGCGACCTGTGCCGGGGTAACTCCGGCCGGCTTGTCCATGCTGCTGCCGTCGGGCAGGGTAATCGAGATATTCATCGGAACCACACCGGTTGAGTCACGGGCAGCCGGCGGCAACGGCGCCTCTTCGTGTCCCGTGCCAGGAAAAAAGGGGAAGGAACGGCCGCGCGGCCCACCCGAAGAAGCGGAAAGCGCATTATAGGCCACCCGCCCCC
>CAYVBE010000314.1:0-3127 GCA_964448935.1 uncultured candidatus Brocadiaceae bacterium | reverse complement strand
CCACCTGTTCCTCTTGACTTTGCCCGCCCATCTTCAGACAATAGAAGGTAGGGAGTTGGACAGCTCGGTGCGGGACGAGCGCCGGGCGGTATACGTAAGGAATAAGCTGGCCAACAGTTAGGCATAATCAGATGTACGATAAATTTACGGACAAGACGAAGAAGGTCCTCAACTACGCCCGGCAGGAGGCTCAGCGCATGGGCCATCCCTACATCGGCACCGAGCACCTGCTGCTCGGCCTCCTGCGCGAGGGAACGGGCGTGGCAGCCACCGCCCTGCAGCGGCTCGGCGTTGACACCAATCGCGCCAGACTCGAAGTGGAAAAGCTGGTGCAGCGCGGGGGCGAGGCGCTGACTTCCGGCAAACAGTTCGCCTTCACACAAAGGGCACAGAAGATCATCTTCGAGCACGCCTTCGAGGAGGCCAAGCGCCAGGAGCAGAATTACGTGCGCACCGAGCACCTGCTGCTGGGCCTTCTGGAGGAGGAAGACTGCGTCGCCGCACAGGTGCTGCTGAACATAGGCGTTGACATTGACGAGGTGCACGAGTCCCTGGCCGAACTGCAAGGTCCCTTCCCCGACGACGAGGAGGACCCCGAAGCCCGCAGCAGTTCCCGCGAGAAGAGCAAAACCCCCGCCCTGGATTCCTTCGGGCGCGACCTGACCAAGCAGGCAAAAGACGGCGACCTTGACCCCGTGATCGGCCGCGAAGACGAGATCGAACGCGTCATCCAGGTCCTCTGCCGGCGCAAAAAGAACAACCCCGTCCTGCTGGGCGAAGCCGGCGTGGGCAAGACCGCCATCGTCGAAGGACTGGCGCAGGACATCGTGAACGGCAACGTCCCCCGGCTGCTCAGGAACCGCCGAATCGTCGTGGTGGACCTGGCCCTGATGGTGGCCGGCACCAAATACCGCGGCCAGTTCGAGGAGCGCATCAAGGCCGTCATGCAGGAGGTGCGCAAGGCGGAGAACGTTATCCTGTTCATTGACGAGCTGCACACGCTGGTGGGCGCCGGCGGCGCGGAGGGCGCCATTGACGCCTCCAACGTGCTGAAACCCGCCCTTGCCCGCGGCGAGGTCCAGTGCATCGGCGCCACCACGCCCGACGAATTCCGCAAGCACATCGAGAAGGACGGTGCACTGGAACGGCGCTTCCAGACCATCATGGTCGCCCCCCCCAGCCGCGAGGAGACAATTGATATCCTCAAAGGGCTGCGCGATCGCTACGAAGAGCATCATCGCGTGCGCATTGAGGACGAGGCCGTCCCCATCGCCACGGACCTGGCCAGCCGCTATATCACCGGACGCTACCTGCCCGATAAGGCCCTGGACGTCATAGACGAGGCGTGCTCCCTGACCCGCCTGCGCGGCATGTCCACCTGCCCCGAGTTCAAAGAACTGCAACGGGAGCTGACCCGACTGCAGTTGCAAAAGGAGCAGGCCGTAATGGACCAGGACTTCGAGGAAGCCGCCCGGCTGCGCGACGAAATCGAGCAGATGGAGGAGCGTAAGAAAACCTTCGAAGCCCGTGAGTCCGAAGAAGAAGAGGAAGTCGTCGGCTCCGTGGACGAGGACGTGATCCGCGAGATCGTCTCCCGTATGACCGGCGTCCCCCTGCGCCGGCTGCAGGTCGAGGAGGCCAACCGCCTGCTGAAAATGGAAGACGAGATCCACCAGACCCTCGTCAGCCAGCACGAAGCGGTCAGCGCCGTCAGCCGCGCCATCCGGCGATCGCGCTCCGGCATAAAGGACCCTCGCCGGCCCGTCGCCAGCTTCCTGTTCATCGGCCCCACCGGTGTGGGCAAAACCCTGCTGGCGCGCTGCCTGGCCAACTTCCTGTTCGGCGACGAAGAAGCGCTCCTGCAGATTGATATGTCCGAGTTCATGGAAAAGCACAACGTCTCCCGCCTCGTCGGCGCCCCCCCCGGCTACGTGGGCTACGAGGAAGGCGGCCAGTTGACCGAGAAGATCCGCCGTCGCCCCTACTCCGTCATACTGCTGGACGAGATCGAAAAGGCCCACGCAGAGGTCTTCAACATGCTGCTGCAAATCATGGAAGAGGGACGGCTGACCGACAGCTTCGGCCGGCCGGTGGACTTCCGCAACGCTGTGCTCATCATGACCTCCAACATCGGTGCCGAGGTCATCCGCGACAGCGCCGGTCTGGGCTTTCGCAACCGCAGCGAGCAGAACGATTACGAGACCATGAAGAAGCAGCTCGGCGACGAGGTGGAGAAACACTTCCGTCCCGAGTTCCTCAACCGGCTCGACAATGTCATCGTCTTCCGCTCCCTCACGCGTGAGGACCTGCGGGAGATCGTGGACCTGGAACTGGACAAAGTGCGCAAGCGCGTCCGCGCACAAGACCTGGAAATGGTCGTCAAGCCCCAGGCAGTGGACCTGCTCATCGAGGAGGGCTACAACCCGCAGTTCGGCGCCCGACCCCTGCGCCGTGCCATCGAGCGGCTCATCGAGGACCCGCTCAGCGAGAGGCTGCTCTCCGGCCAGTTCACCTCCGGCGGCATCATCGTCGAGGCAGCAGGCGACCACCTGACCTTCCGCGAAGGCGAAGGCGAGCCGGAAGTCCAGGAAGCCAAACCAACCCCGGCCAACTCCTGAGCGGCCTCAGGCAGCACCGCCCCTGGAAGCCAGCGACGGCGGGCGCCTCAGGGCGTTTCACCAACCCCCGTGCGTCACAGTTCGATCATATCCAGAGGAAACCCCCGCATCCCCGCCAGCAGCCCGCGCGGGTCATCCCGAAAGTAGTGCAAGTGCCCCTCGCAGTCGCAATCCGACGATCCGAAGCCCTTTACGGTACGCTGCGAGAAGCGCGCCGCGGCCCGGCTCAGGGAACATTCCTTCGCATCTCGTCCCGCCCACACCAGCACGTACGCCGGCTCCGCCACGCGCCGCAGGTAGTCCACGTGCCAGTGCAGCCGCCGGCCTCCGGCGGACAGGTGGTGCGCCAGCCGCCGCCGCAACCCCAACTGCGCGCTGCCGGCGTAACAGTAATACCCCGGCAGCAAGCTCAATTCCCCCAGCGCGCCGACCGTCAGCCGCGTTGACCACCCCAGGCGGAACACCAGCAGATACACCCCTCCAGCCTCGGGCAGGTCGGGCGGCCTGTC
>CAYVBE010000313.1:0-3137 GCA_964448935.1 uncultured candidatus Brocadiaceae bacterium | reverse complement strand
TTGTGTTCACATGCACCCGCCCCGCCGAAATGGGCACTATTCCGGCACGGGCCGGGCATCCGGAGAGCCGAACCGTCGCTCGACTGCGGTCACCTGATCACCTGATCCACTGTTCACGTCGTCTCGCCGTCGCCGTTGGCCTTTGCTAACGCGCCTTCGCGCGCTCACAGCCCCGCCAACCCGGCCTTTTCATCAAGGCTCTGGACCCAGTCTTCCGGGGCCTGCAAGCGGCGCATTTCGCCCATCAGGGCCTCGTGCAACTTCCGTGCGACATCGGGATGCTCCCGGATGCAATCCTCGGCCATGTCGGGGTCGGCTTCCCGGTCGTAGAGCCTGGAGGGGTGCTGGTGCGACCAGGCGCCGTAGAGCCAGCGTCGGTCCGATATCTCGGCGAAGTTCTGGAAGCACGCCGTGATCGCGCGCTCGCGCCACTCGACCTCCCGCCCCTCCATCAGGGGGCCGAAAGACTGCGCCTGCACGGTGTCCGGCACTTCCTGATCCATGAATTCCAGGATGGTCGGCATCAGGTCCGCCGGCTGCACAAGCTCTTCAACCGAACCGGCCTCCTGCTGCCCGGGCATTCTCACCATCAGGACGGGGTTGGCGATGGGGTCCAGCAGGGGGACGAACACGTCGGCATCGGCACTGGCCATCTTGCCATCGCTCTCTCTGTAACCCGTCCACTTGCCCACCTGGCCTCCGTCCGAGGGATAGCCCAGGTAGTGTCCGTGGTCGCTGAGGAAAACCACCATCGTATTCTCGGCAAGTCCAAGCAGGTCCACCGTGTTCATCAGCCGCCCGAACCACCGGTCCACCATGGTGCATTCGCCCGCGTAGAGCGCGCGCAAATGCTCCAGCTCGCGCCCCCCGTACTGGTCTACGGACCCGTATTCGGCCCAGGCGTAGGGGATACCGTCGTAGTCGGGGTCGTAGAGGTCGCCGGCCCACTGGGGCGGGTCCCAGGGCTCGTGGGGGTCGAAGGTGTCTATGTAGAGGAAGAAGCCGTCCCGCCGGTAGTTGCGGGTCAGCCATTCGATGGCGGTGTTGAAGGTGTTGGGGGTGGTCCAGTCCAGCTCGCGAACGCGCCGCTGTCCCTGGCTCCAGATGTTGCGATAGCGCCTCTCGCTTATGCGCACCCGGCCCCTTCCCGTGGGCGGCTGGTATGCCGCTTCGTTGTAGTAGTCGGTCCACCAGATGTCGCCTTCCGAGCCGCGGCTCCAGTGGAAGCCGTCGAACCCGCGCATGAAGGTCAACTGCGCGGAGCGAAAGAGGTGCGGCGTGTCGGCCGAGCAATAGGTGGCGACGCCGGCCTCGGAGAGCAGTTCGGGGAGGACCACGTCCTCGGGCTCAAGCGCCTGCCAGGGACGTTCGGCAAAGGAGAAGCGCCCGGTGAACATGTCCGTGCGCTGCGGGATGGTGGCGTAGGAGCCCATGCGGAAATTGGGAAAATCCCACGCATGTCCGAGGAAGCGGTCGAGGGCGGGCGTTTTTACCCATTCCTTGCCAACCGCAGCAATGTGATCGCGACGAAAACTGTCTGACATGACGACTATGACGTTCATCGGCTCAGTGCTCCCATTCAAGAAACTAAAGAGAACCTGCGGCCGCAGGCGGTGAACTGCACACGGCTTCCCAATCTTGTAAGCGACCGGGGGCCGCGAAGCAAGGTCCACACCCGATTTGGCAATGCCCTGCCGGAAGCCCGGACGGCTATGCTGCGGCAAAGCCAACAGCACGCGCCCGCGCACAGGACACTTGACACACAAGCCTCCCGCTCCTAAACTTGCCGTCTGTAGAGAGATATTGGTGAGGAGCCAAAGAATGCCCATTCGGATCAAGTGCCCGGCGGACGGCTGCGGTGAGGTTTTCCAGGTCGGCGACGAGATGGTCGGCGAGGTGGTCGAATGTCCCTTCTGCGGCAGCGGCATCCGGGTGAAGCGGCCCGAACAGAGCCCGCAGACCCAGGGCGCCGCACAGGAATTCCAGCGTGATCAGGAGTCACAGGTCTGCCCAGACTGCGGCGCCGTGATCGGCGCGCAGGAGAGCGCCTGCCCGGAGTGCGGCGCGGTGCTGCAAGGCGTCGGTCCCTCCGTTCCCCGGCAGAGACGCTCTCGCAACTGGCGCCCGCTGCTGGTCGGGGTGGGCGCGGCGGTGATCTTGATCGCCTTGATCGGCGTCGGCATATACGCGATCACCCGACTGCTGGGAGGCGAGGAGGCGGAGCCGGTGCCGGTGGCCGAGGAGCAGCCCGTCGAGCAGCCGGCCGGGGAGGAGCAGACGGAGGGCCCCGAAACACCGCAAGCCGCCCGGCTACGGGTAGACCTGCCGGACGATCTGAGCCAGACTCTGACGGACAATGAAGAAAAGGCAACCGAGAACGCAACTGCGTTCAAAGAAAAACTGCGCGAGACGCTGCAGCAGGTGGGAGGCGCGGCCAGGGGCTCGGAAAGCGCCAACGTATGGGCGGACCTCTACACTTTCTGCGCCGATCGGGACATGCACGCCGAGGCGGAGATGTGCTGGTACCGCGCCGCAATGCTGGCCCCGGATGACAGGGAAGTCAACCAGAAACTGGGCCGCACGGCCACCTATCGCGGGCATGCCGTCACGCCGGAGCAGAGAGATTTCCTCCAGTCACTGCAGCCCACCGTTACCCTGATCAACAGCGCGCCCGCGCTGGACGACGCGACCGCCACCGTGTCGGGACGCCGCGTTCCTCTGGACCTGGGCGAGAGCGTCGAGGTGCAGGTCAGCGGCGACCTGCTGCAGGTCGAATTCAGCGGTGACGCCGACTCTGAAGAGCAGAACAGAGGCTTCGCGATGCCCGTCAATCCCGGGTTGGACTACGAGGTGGAGGTCATGAACACCTCCGCCGCGCCCTTCCTGCCCTATCTGGAACTCCAGGCCCTTTACCCCGCGCTGAGCGGCGGACGGACCGGCGGCGACGTTGAGGTGCGCCGTGCGGGCGGCGGCATTGCCTGGGCACGCGCCGGCGGCTTGACCGCTGAGAGAATCGGCAACACGCCGGTGAGCGCCAGCCAACAGGAGGACATTGTCTCCATCGTAGGCTATCTGACCCTGGGGGACCCTTTCAGCGAAGCCGGAAGGCACGGTCTGATCGGCACCACCGCAAGGCC
>CAYVBE010000312.1:0-3164 GCA_964448935.1 uncultured candidatus Brocadiaceae bacterium | reverse complement strand
CCCCACCATGCGGTGATGTGCTTCACCCCGGCGGCCTGCGCCCTCTCGATGACCGGTCCGGGCTCATCCAGGTCCTCGCGCCCGATGCTGGTCGTGCAGCACTCCAGCCCCAGGTCCGCCAGGCGCCGCGCCTTCTGGCGAATCTCGTCCGGGGAGCCCTTCGTGAACGGCCCGCCCTCGACGGCGCGGTATCCCAGCGCCGCGATCTTGGCCAGCGCCTCCCACAGGTCCTCCTCATCGCCCAGCCCGCCAATCAGCCCAAACTTGTAGTCCATGACACACATCCCGCCTGCAGTTAACGGAGTTCACCGTTCCGACCCATCAGTCACAGTCTGCCGGTACGAGAGCACTCCGTCAAGGCGCAGTTGCCCACACTTGCAATCGTCGCGGGGGTGCTTACCATCGGACTCTTGTTCCGGACGGGAGATAACGAGTGATGGTAAGGAGCGGACATGATTGAGGAACGCAGCGCGGCGGAGCGGCGGCCGAACGTTATGCTGGTGGTTATGGACGATATGGGCTTCTCCGATCCGGGGTGCTACGGCGGGGAGGTCGAGACGCCCAACATTGACGGGCTGGCGCAGAACGGGCTGCGGTTCACGCAGTTCTACAACACCGGGCGCTGCTGGCCGTCGCGCTCCTGCATGTTGACCGGCTACTACGCGCAGCAGATCTGCATGGACCCGCCCGACCGGGAGGCCCACTACCGGCCCTCCTGGCAGCGCCTGATGCCGCACTACCTGCGCCCGCTGGGCTACCGCAGCTACCATTCGGGCAAATGGCACATATCCAACGTGCAGGAACCGGAGGAGGTGGGCGAGTTCGACATGAGCTGGGGCACCGAGATCGAGCAAGGCAGGCACTTCTTCGGGCCGGAGGGCAGCAAGCAGTTCTCCTCCACCGCCATCACCGACCACGCCCTGAAGTGCCTGCGCGACCATGAGGCCGGCCACGCCGGCACGCCGTTCTTCCACTACGTCTGCTATACCGCGCCGCACTTCCCCGTCCAGGCGGAGCAGGAAGACATCGAAAAGTACCTGGACCGCTACGACGAGGGGTGGGACGTGATGCGTGAGCGCCGCTGGCAGCGGCTGCGCCAGATGGGGATCGTGGACTGTCCGCTCTCCGCGCGGGAGCCGGACGTGCAAGCCCCGTGGTACAGGGAGGAGTACGGGGAGCGCTACGGGCCGGGGGAGATCGAGTATGCGGTGGCGTGGGACTCGCTGACCGACGAGCAGCGCCGGTTCCAGGCCACCAAGATGGCCATCCACGCGGCGATGGTGGACCGCACGGACCGCGAGATAGGCCGGCTGCTGGACCAGTTGCGCCACATGGGCGTGCTGGAGGACACGCTGGTTCTTTTCCTGTCGGACAACGGGGCGAGCGCGGAAATCATGATCCGCGCGGGCGGCCACGACCCGAGCGCACCGCCGGGCTCGGAGGCCACGCACCTGTGCCTGGGCCCGGGCTGGTCCACGTGCAGCAACTCGCCCTTCCGGCGGCACAAGATATGGGTGCATGAGGGCGGTGTGGCCACCCCGCTTGTCGCCTGCTGGCCGAACAGCATCGAGGCGCGCGGGGAGCTGCGGCACGACGTGGGGCATTGCGTAGATTTCCTGCCGACGATCCTGGAACTGGCGGGGCAGGATCCGGACGACATCCCGCTGCCGGAAGACGCGCCACCACTGCCGGGCAGGAGCCTGGTGCCCGCCCTTGCCGCCGACCGTGCGGTGGAGCGCCCCTACCTCTACTTCCACCATTCCGGGAACCGGGCGCTGCGGGCGGGAGACTGGAAGATCGTGAGCGCCTCGGACTCCGGCCCGGTCGGCTCGATGGACGATCCTTGGGCGCTCTACGACCTGTCCGCCGACCGCAGCGAGATGGTGGACCTCTCGGAGGAGCAGCCCGACCGATGCCGAGAGATGCGGGACCTCTGGTATGAGTGCGAGGAGACCTACCGCTCGCAGGGAAAGCCCTGACGCGACCTCAGGTCAGGCGGTAGGCGTCGGTTAGGCCGGAGCTTGAGTCGAGGCCACCCAGACGGTGCACTTGCCCGGCAGCGGTTCGTGCCGTACGATGCAGTGTGGGGAGAAGCGAAGGCCGGGGGCAACCGGCGACGACCGAAGACGGGGGCAAGTATGGGTTTGATTCCGTGGAAGTCCATCATCCGTTGGATGGCCAAAAGGCATGGTTTTCTGGACCCGATAGCGGTGCTGTCACGGTTGGGCAACTTCGGGCAGCCGGCCGAGGTGACCGCGCCCATCGAGCTGGTGCGCGGAGCCGTACTGTTCCACGCGCGGGGACTGGTGAACGCACGCGTTATCCAGCACAATCTGGACTGGGTCTGGCCCTACTGGGTCTGCCGCCAGTTTGACCCCGAGGACAGGTCCTTTCTGCCGCGCGCCTTCTCGGTAACCCACGTCAACCTGACACACCGCAACTGGACGGCGGTCGGTCTGCCGGGCTGCAAGGCGTATCCCATCGTGGACCCGTGCGGGCTGGTCACACCGCTGTTCGACGGATGGTCGCTGGACGCCTGGCTGCTGCGGCCGGAGGGAGATGACCTCCTGCCCGCCCGCTGCTCCGACGCGGAGCAGGACCTCTGCCTGGAGCCGGACAATATAGCGGCGGAGACAACGGTCTCCGATGCATCGGGCAGCTTGAGCAGCCGCGCCTGGGTGGAACTGGTGGACGGTGCGCCGACGTGCCGCGTGCGCTGCACGGCGCGCGATGAATCCGACGACCCGGCCTGGCTGGCGGTGGCGCTGCGGCCGTTCAACCCCGAGGGTGTGAGCGCCGTTGGCGAGATCGCCATGGCGGACGATGGACGGACCTGGCACGTGAACGGAGACGTGACGCTTTCTTTGTCGGAGCCGCCGGACCGGCACGTGGTCTCCACTTACGCGGACGGCGACGTTCACCTGGGTATATTCGACCGACCGGAAAAAACGTCGGTCTCCTGCCGCGCGGAGTTGGCTACGGCCGCAGCGCTCTACGAATTGCGGGGCGGCGAGGCCCGCGAGGTCACGTTGGATGTGGACTTGCGGCAGGACAAGGAGACGAAGACGTTGCTGCCGCGCGGCGAGACCACGCCGTGGGAGGACGCGCTGGAGGGCACCTGCCGGATCGAGATGCCCGACGAGCGCATGAAGTTCCTCTTCGAC
>CAYVBE010000311.1:0-3171 GCA_964448935.1 uncultured candidatus Brocadiaceae bacterium | reverse complement strand
GAAATTAGAAACTTTCCCCCCATTTCGTCGCAAACTCGCTTATTTTGGGACTAGACAGCCTGGGGGGCTACGGGCAGCCCTTCTGCCGCAATATCCACGAGCCACAGGACGGGGAAGCCGTGGGCATCCGGGCGCACGTCCTGCGCGGGGAGACCGTGCCGGTGGGCAAGGAGTGGCTCTCGCGCGGCACGGCCGTCTACGGCGGCGGATCGGTCATAGACACCCCGATCTCCGTGGCCGGCGACAGCTTCTACTACATCCCCATGCACGAGATCAACTCGAGCTGCGCGCTCCTCGCCTACCGCATGGCGAAGGACGGCACCGCTGCTCAGAAACGCAAGCCGCCGCGGGCCGACCTGACCGGCGAGGAGTGGCAGAAGCTTCAGGACATGCCGTGGGACTGGGACACGCTGGAGGCCCGCCGGCTCGATCACGTCCTGGACGCGCTGCCGGGCAGTGTGCCCGGAACGCTGCGCGCGCCCCTGGAAAAGGAAGCCGAGGCGGAGGTCGCCGGGATAGGCGATGCCCGGCTGGACTTCTACATCTGGGAGGCGCCCGCAGTATCGTTCGGTGAGAAAGGCCCCGAAGCCGATCTCAAGCGGGAACTCGAACGCCAAGTGGCAGAACTGCTCTCGAAGGACTGGCGGCCGCTGGAGTTCCCGATCGGCAAGCACCCGCGCGATGGCTACGCCTTCTTCGTCGAGCCCACCGAGACCCTCTATGCGCTGGCGAGAGCCTATCCCCATGTCAATGAGGACCTGCGGCGGCGCATGCGGGGACACGTGGCCCGGATGCAGGCGCGCGGCGGACCGCTGGAGACCGGCACCGGATTCCGCACCTACCGGAAGCGCGACGGTGCCGTCCGATCATTCTACGACCCGCCCCCCGAGGACCTCGTGCGGGTTGTAGACGACATCACCCGCGGCCAGGTCGCGCGGCTCTACCCCATCTGGCTCTGGGGGCACATCTCGGGCGACTGGAGCCTGCCGGAGCGGGAGTGGCAGCGCCTGCGCGAACTCGTCGGGCGGGAGCCCAACCCCATGGTCGAGGACTGCCGGAACGGGCGCTTGGCCGGCCTGATCGCCTACTGTCGGCTGGCCCGTCGCATGGACGACGCCGAGGCACTGCGGGAGGGCGTGGCCGCCGCGCGCCGGGCCATGCGCGAGCGGCTGACCTACGAACTGGCCCATACCCGGGGCGGTCTCATACGCCAGGCGGGCCTCCTGCGGACCATCTTCGCCCGCTGGCGACACCTTACACCCGAGGTCGGCCGCCTCTGCGCGCGCTACGCGGGACCGACACAGCGGCGCCTGATGGATGTCTACGTGGACTACCACCGCCCCACGTGGTGGCTGGCGTGGAACATCGAGATCATGATGCGCAACGAGTGCCCCATCGCCTTCCCCACCGTACCGACCGAGGTATTCGCCGCCCGCGCCCTGATCCTCGTCGAGCCGGCCGAGGAGCTGCGCGCCTGCCTGGACCGGCCCTGGTGCAAGGCCGATCTGTTCCACATCCGCAAGCTGGTGCTCTGCCTCGAGGCGGGCGGCCGACGCACCTGGCACGACCTGCGCTCAGAGGCTTCGCTCACCCGGCGGCCATCGCCCCGCGGATGAAGGGCCACATGAGGTCCGCGTAGAAGCGGTGCCCGGCGTCGCCGTAGCGCTGGTCAACGTTTTCCAGCACGCCGGCGGCTTCGTAGATCGCCCGAACGCGGCGGGTGGCAAGGTCCACTTCCTCCACCGGACGGATGGCGTCGGTCCGCCCGTGGACGGCCAGGAAATGCCTGGGCGCGATGAGCCCGGCCACGTCCCAGAACTCGCCCCACTCCATGATGCCGGGCACCATGTTGCAGGCGTGGTGCAGGATCTTCCCGTCCAGACCCAGGAAGGGGCAGAAGGAGCAGCTTGCGACCGCGATGGTCACCCGGGTGTCGCAGGCGGCCGCGAAGTTCGTGGCCACGCCGCCGCCGGAATTGCCCATCATCAGCACCTCGCCTACGTCCACCTCGGGTAGGCTTGAGGCCCAGTCAATGACGCGCTCCATGTCCCAGACGCGCTCGCCGATGCTGCTGCGGCGGGTCATGATGGCGTGCGCCCAGTGGCTGGTGCACGCCTTGCCGTGCCACTTCTCGTGGATGTCGGTCACCCCGCCGACGGCTATGCCGCGGGTGCCGGGGGCGATGGCCAGGAAGCCCTCCCGGGCGGCCTGCAGGGCGACATCGCGGTCCTCGCGCTCGATGCGCTCGCGCTCCGCCTCGTTGTGCGCGACGCCGGCGTAGGTATCGAACCCGTGCGGGTTATGCCCGTGCGGGGTGACCGCCAGGGGAAACGGTCCGTCACCCTCGGGCCGGACCAGCCAGAACGGTATGCGCACGTCCGGCTCGGTCTCGATCCAGCACTTCTCCCGCGTCAGGTTCTCCACCACCTCCGGCTCGCCCCTGCCCACGCGGGGCCGGTGGCCGCCCACGGAGGCACGGATGGAATCCAGCCCCAGCAGCCGCCGCAGGGCGGGCCGTGCCTCCCGCTGCCAGGCTTCGAACTCCTCTCGATCCTCGGCGTGGCAGGCATGCTCGCGCCGGTCCTCCGCGTAGATACGTTCCAGGTAACGCTGTACGTCTTCCGGAAAACTCATGTGCTCCTCCGGGTCTGGATTCGTCGAGTGGACAAGGGACCGCCTTCATGCATCCCGAAGCATCTTCATCGTGGTCCAGTGCTGCGGGTCCGGGACCGCGCCATCGAGCAACGGGTCGTCCGTCTCAACCATCTGCTCATGCAATCGGTGCATCAAATCTCTTTTGACATCCTCGTGCTCTTCATTATCGCAGATATCCTCTTTCTCCCACGGATCCTCCCGAAGGTCATAGAGCTCCACGTCCCGGTGAAACCCTCCGTGGCCCTGTTCGCGAGCATACCAGGGATCGCTCAGCGGACGCCGACGCTGGCCGGGCTCCATGGATTTCGGCGCCGTCGAGAAAAAGGCGATCAGCTTGTACCGCTCGGCGCGTATGGCGCGCATGGGATCGTAGTAGGTGTGATAGGTCATCTCCGTGAACACCTGTTCGTTCCTCCGGTAGTCGGCGCCTTCCACCAGTGGCACGAACGAGCGCCCCTGCACCTTCTCCGGGACCTGAACGCCCAGCACCTCGAGCACCGAGGGCATAAGATCTAT
>CAYVBE010000310.1:0-3172 GCA_964448935.1 uncultured candidatus Brocadiaceae bacterium | reverse complement strand
TGGCCGCCCCGCGGCCAAGCCGATGCGCGGGCCCCCGCAGGGCCGGCCGGCGCGCCGCCGGCCGGAACAAGGGCCGGGCGGCCCGCCCCGTCTTCGGGGCGGTGCCTTTGCCGCCCGAGCCGGCGGGCCGCAGCCCGCCGGGGCCCGCGCCCGAATCGCGAGCGGGCCGTCTTCGGCCCGGAAGGGGGGGCCGCAGCTGGCACGCCCGAATAACGACGACGCCCCGGAGGCCCCCCCCGAGCGATTCGGCCTCCGGGGGTGGGCCTTGTGCGTCCGCCGGCTAGCGACGCGTCCGGACGTACCCGCTCCGGTCGATCGTGCGGCTCCGCCAAGCACGCGGCGTCACGGAGTACGAGCGGGACGCCAGCGATGATCCGGGTACTGCTCCGGTCGATCCCCGTACAGCCTGCCTTGGCTGACGCCTACTCCCGCCGGGCGTGGCAGGCGGCCGGGGCCGTGCCGCTGTAGCCACTCCCGGACGTGCTTCAGACATCGGATCCACTCGCGGCGATAGAGCTTCAGCCAAACTTCTTCGGTGATGGCGTCAACGTCCCCTACATGGCGGCTCGCGAAGAGAGAGGCGAGACCGCCCGCACGGGCCATCATGCGCAGCACGTCCCGGGCTGCGACCGATCCTTGCTCCGCGGCTCTCACTACACCCGGCACGCTTATTGGCTCATCCACCGGTTCATGACGGGGTTCCCAATCGTCGGTGTCGGCGGGTCGGTTGTGCATGCTCCCGCTCGTGATGAGCGTGCGGCGTCGATGCATCGCATCGACGTACTCGATCAGCAGATCGAGCGTCAGAGCCCCGGTGTCCGTGCCTTTGGCGGCGTACTTGGCCAAGTACTTGGCCGCCTGCTCACCCGAGTGTACGGCTCTGATGTCAACGATAGGACTATCACCCGTGGCGGCGAACCACTCGGCGGAGAGGACGTGCTGCGGGATGTACTCGGCGTCGATCAGCACGTGAAGATGCACGTGCCAATGGCGGTTGCTCTGCCCGCGGGTGATCTCCATCACCGCCGCCGCCCCTTCGACGTTTGCCGACCAGATCGTCCGCTGTCGGAGACGGCGGTACGAGGCCACAAGTCGATCGAGACGGTCGGAGAGCGGGGCCCCGTCGTCGGCGAGCGTCAGGGTCAGAAGCTTGGGGCTCGTCATAGACCGCACCATGGCGAGAACCCGCTCGGTCGTCTGAATTCGGCGGTATCGCTGGCAGATCTGACACAAGCGGTCGCGGCACCGATGCATGCGAACTGCCGGCACGCCGACGGCGGATGTCCCGACCGACACGCACTGGCAGCAGCAGTTGATCCGGGCCGCGCGTCTCTCAGCCCCCGGGGGGTCTGATGCCGCGACGGCCATAATCACCCTGCACTGCTCACCTAGGCGTGGGCCCAGCAGTCGGCGTTGCGTGGCGCTCAGGGCGTAGAGGAGTGTCTCGACAGATAACTCTAAGGCATGAACTGAAGTAGGTTCGGTCCCGATATCTGTGCTGTACACGGCGGTTGCCCCATCTACCTACGAGACCGCCCGCCCCGCGTGTGGCAGACGGGAGGCGGGCGTAGTCTCGGACCCGTACGTCGCTGCGGTGATTCCCTGCCACGGAATCCACTTTGAGAGCCCCCATGGATGGGGGCCTGTCAATCGGCCGGGCCGGGCGGTTGCTCGGGCGGGCCGGCGTGCTGGTGGCGGTCGGACCGTCCGACTGCCCCATCCACGGGGGGCCGGTCGCAGAGTGGACAACTGCGACCGTGCAGGAGGAGAGTATCGGCACCACGTTCGGCCTGCAACACAAATTCTCCCGATTTACACCCGACTGCGAGCATGAGGCAGCACCCGACGGCGGAGAGCCAACCGGCCCGGCACGTCCTGATGGGGATCCGTTTCATCACTGACACCACCCTGTCATTTTTGGACCCACGGCTCCTCGAACGCCTGGACCAACTCGCCGTCGTCGAACGCCAGGCTGGTAAACGGGGGGTTGGGCCCCGTGTACCAGACGACGTCGGGCCCGGGGTCCACGCTCGGGCCTGTCCCGAGTGACCAGGCGATCACCGTCGGCGATGACTGTGTTGGTGTGCCGCTGAACCAGGTCTGCCCGTCGATCCTGATCCGCAGAGCCGATCCCACGCCGGCAGTCGCCGCGTTGACCGGGCGGCTGAATTCGACCGCGAAGGCTTGGATCGCCGGGAAGTAGAACGCTGCGACGACTTCAGGCACCAACGTCAATGAGGCCGCGAAAGACAGGCGACAGCCTCCCGTCGGCACGGGTCACCCGAGCTTGGACGTGAAGCACCGACCCGTCAATCAGGCCAAACGGGCTCGTGACCGTCTCGGGCGACGTCGGCGGAGTGGTCGAGTCACCCAGCACCGCGGCCGCAAATCTGTACGGGCCGCGGAAGAATCGCACCGCCGGGTTGACCGGCCTGCTGCTGTAAACCAGGAGTGCCGAGCCGTCCTCGTCAGCCCAGGCACCGGGAGTCCCGTAGACCACGTCGAATTCGCCGGACCCAGCCGACGCATTCGAGAGAACGAACTCTTGAGCCTCCCCGAAGTTGTTGAAGGGTGGGCGGTCGTCCACAATGTCGAGCCCGGCCTGAACGCGGGGGATATTGCTCGAAGTGTACATGTTGATGCCCGAGAGCGTGACCTCGTCGCCCAGGGAGTTGAGCACAGGAGTGCTCTCGGCGTAGTCAGACCACCCGTCACGCTGGGCGGGCGTGAGCACGCCGCCCCAACGGCCAACCAAGTCGGTCATCGCGTTGCGGACCGCCTGCTGCTGCGGTGAGTTGGGGTTGACGGGGATCGCCCGAGCCCGCAGATAATTCCCGCCCCGGTTGTGGCTCCCGGTCATGCCTCCGAGGCTGCCGCTGATCTGGGTGATGAGTGCCGACTTGATGAGCATGGCTGGGACCCCTTCGAGCGGGCCGGCATGGCCCGCCGTTCGGCAACTGTACACGCCACGGGGGAGGGGGGCAACACGGGGACTACAAGGGAGCAACACGGGGGCAACCGAAGCGACAGACGAGCCCCCCCCGCACCGCTCACGGCCGGAGGCTTGACGCCACAGGCGTCATACAATTGCCCCGGCTGGGAGCGGTGCGGGGGGGGCGGGGCCCCGAGCACACAGCCAAGCCACGCAGCCACAGCGGCCGGGCAACCGCCC
>CAYVBE010000309.1:0-3184 GCA_964448935.1 uncultured candidatus Brocadiaceae bacterium | reverse complement strand
AGGCGTAGTTGTTGAATATCTCCCAGTCGTGGAAGCGCCCGTCGTCGCGTATCTCCACGCTCCCCGTGCCCAGGCCGCCGAGGGGAACCCCGGAGGCCAGCGGTCGGCGGTGGCGGTAGATCGGCTCGCGCATTTCTATCATGGCTCGTCCTTCCATCACTGAGATCGTGTTGGCCGCAAGATACTTCGCTCAGCCCCGGGCCGCAAGGTCCCTGTGCCCTTGCGGCGCCCGCCGCCGCGCGCTAACATCACCTGCGTCACTCGCCCCCCGCAGGAGCATGCCCGTGCCCGCACATAGCAGACCGAACATACTGGTGATTTACACGGACCAGCAGCGCCACGACACGCTCGGCGCGAACGGGAACGAGCTGATCCGGACCCCGAACCTCGACCGCCTGGCGGAGCGCGGGGTCAACTTCAGCCGCAGCTACACTACCTGCCCCATCTGCGTGCCCTCGCGGGTGGGGTTCTTCACCGGGCGCTACAACCACACGAACCTCAGCTACAACAACGCGCGCCTGATGTTCGACCGAGAGCGCGATTTCGCCGCGCTGCTGCGGGAGGACGGCTACACCACCGCCCTGATCGGTAAGAACCACTGCTTCCCCCAGGAGCGGCTGGAGGGGACCTTCGATTTCACCCGTGAGGCGGGTCACTGCGCCTTCCGCCCGCCGCGCAACGAGGTACAGGAGCGCATCAACGAGCATCGCTCGGACAAGATGCAGGTGCCCTTCGCCGGGGACCGGTTCTCTCCCGAGGAGGAGATCACCGGCACGCTCTTCCGCGAGGCGCGCGAATACGTGGGGCGGGACCACGACTCGCCCTTCTTCCTGTGGCTCTCCATCCCTGACCCGCACCCGCCCTACATGGTGTGCGAGCCCTACGCGAGTATGTACGACCACGTGGAGCTGCCGCCGCCCGCCTGGGTGGAGGGCGAGACCGAGAGCAAGCCCTACCGCCAGCAGGCCGTGGTGGAGTGGGACCGCTACGGGCGCGAATACCCCGGCGACCGCGTTGACCGCCTGCGCCGCATCTACTGGGGCATGGTGACCTACATTGACGACGAGCTGGGAAAGCTCATGGCGGTCCTGGACGAGCGGGGCCTGGCGGAGGACACCATCGTGGTGTTCACCTCCGACCACGGCGACTATATGGGCGACCACCGCATGATCCGCAAGGGGCCGCACCTCTACGAGGCGCTGACGCGGGTGCCGCTGATCGTCCGCTGGCCGGGTCGCGTGATGCCACGGCCGACCGACGCCATGGCGGTAAACCTGGACGTGATGCCGACGCTCTGCGACCTGATCGGCATCGAGCCCGACTGGGACCTGCACGGAAGGAGCTTCGCGCCGCTCCTGCTGGGCAAAGCGGACGGCCACCGCGAGAGGGTCTTCATGGAGCACGGCGCCCCCGGACCGGTCCTGCAGCCCGGCGACCTGACCGAGCAGGAATGGCGGGAGCTGGAGGGCTCCGTCGGCCACCATCTCTGCCCCACCATCTACCGCGGCCGCACGAAGGGCGTGCGGTCCGGGCGCTGGAAATACTGCCACACCCCCGGCGACGTGGACGAGCTGTACGACCTGGAAGCCGACCCCGACGAGCTGCACAACCTGGCCGACCGCCCCGAGCACGCGGAGGTAGTCCGGCAGCACCGGCAACATCTCCTCGACTGGCTCATCCGCACCGAGGACAGCAGCGAGGATCAGACGGCCGTCTGAGGGGCCATGTGGTGGTGGGCGGGCTCGTGCTGCCGGTGGCATGCGGACCGTCGAGGCGTTTTGTTTGACAAGTCAGGTTTTTCGGGTATAAACATAGCCGAGAGGCTGTGCACGTGAGAGTGGACCGAGGAGAGTTGATATGAGCGACGAGTTGGAAACCTTCGAGGTGTCGGAGCCGACGGAGCCGGAGCCCGAGCCCGAACAGGAAGAGCCTTCACGCTCAGAGAGGAGAACGACCCCCGTGGCCGAGAGAAGATATCTGTGCATCACCGTTGTGGATCATACGCCCATCGTCGAGGGCACCGGCGAGCAGTCCTACATCAACGTGCGGATACCGGTTGCTCTCGCTTCTGCCGGGCTGCGCATGGTGCCCGAGGAAAAGCTCGGCAACATTGATCCGGACCTGATCGTCGAGATGATCCAGGAAGGTGCAGTGGGCGAGCTGGTGGATATCCGCCAGGAGAAGAAGTCCATCACCATCCGGGTCGAATAACCTGCCGACCAGCCGGTCGGCCGACCAACGGGTCGGGCCGACCAACGGGTTGAACGCAGGAGACGCGCCGCCACTCGTGGGAGTGTATCGCCTCCCGGGAGCGGCGGCGCTTTTTGTACGGAACTACCACAGGCGAGGGCGCCTGTGCCACATGTGCTACCTGCTCGCACAGGTGCTGTGCGGAGCACGGAATGCCGTCAGCCCGCCGGGAGGAACCGGGGCGCTCCGGCAAGCCTCCCATCGGTTCCTTTAGCCCAGGTCGGCAATCGCCTGCCGCACCACGCGGGCGCACTCCTCGACCTCATCCAGCGGGTCGTCGGCGTTTCCCTCGTATTCCAGCGCCAGGAAGCCGTCGAACTCCACCGCCTTCAGTCGCCGAATCAGCTCCGGCAGGTCCAGCTCGCCGGTGCCGATGATCACGTCCTCGTGGTTGCCCTCGGCGTCGAATGTGAAGTCCTTCAGGTGCACGCCGTAGAGGCGGTCGGCGAACCGCTCGACGCCCTCGACGGGGTCCTCGCCGGCGTCCAGCGCCCAGGCCGTGTCCAGGCAAAGTCCGATGCGCGGCGAGGTGGCGTCGAATGCCTCCTGCAGCACCTCGTAGCTGCCGTAGCTGTGGTTACGCCCGTGGTTGTGGATGGCCGCGTTGATGTCGTATTCGTCGCAGAGCTTCTCGATGGTCGCGCGCGTCTCCTCGGGCGCGGCGCCAATGTCCAGCGTCCGGCAGCCGGCCAGGCGGCAGAACTCGAACGCCGGCCGCATTTCGTCCTCGTCGGCCGACGGCCCCACCACGCCGTAGGAGTCAATGGTGATGCCCGCGTCCTGGATCTCCTGGATGCGCTCCTCCACGTCGTCCGCCTCGGCGCTCAGGTGACCCGGCCAGACCTCCACGTGGCTCAGCCCGACCTCCCGCAGACACTCGATGAGCGCGGAAACCGGCTGAAACTTCCGGAAGCAAAAACTCTGCACGCCCAGC
>CAYVBE010000308.1:0-3208 GCA_964448935.1 uncultured candidatus Brocadiaceae bacterium | reverse complement strand
CTAGACCCCGTCCACTTTCCGTTCCTCGTCGGCGAAGTTGACGACCGCCGCGCAGCCGGACGACCATTCGGTCTTCTCCACCAGCCAGTCGTCCGTCAGATATTCGTGGTTGACCATCTCGTCCGTGCCGATCCGCCCGTGCCACTCGTCCACGTAGAGCGACTCGGTAAACGCGTCCCGGTGCTGCGGCCAATTCTCGGCCGTGAAGCCGCCGAAGACAAGCGCCCAGCCCCAGAGGACGTTCTCCAGGCAGCGCAGCCGGAACTGCTCGGGGTCGCGCGGCGGACCGCCCCGGAAGCCGACCACGCAGTCGTTATAGACCAGCGCCCAGAGGGGCACCGACTCGCCCGGCGTGCGCGTGTGCTTGCCGTGCGGCGCGCTGTCCAGGTACGGGACGCCGAAATCGCAGCCGTCCTCGCTGCTGAAGATCAGCCCCTGCTCCTTGAAAAACTCCATGGTGCGCCGCTTCCACTCCAGGTCCTCGGCGCGGCTCTGCGTGTCGCCCTCCTCGTAGGACTGCTTCAGTATCTCGGCGGTCAGGGTGTCGGAGTACATGTTCTCCACACCGAGGGTCTTGATCTTCTCCCAGTTACGCCTCGCACGGCCGAGGG
Source organism: uncultured candidatus Brocadiaceae bacterium (assembly GCA_964448935.1). Lineage (GTDB taxonomy): Bacteria > Planctomycetota > Brocadiia > SM23-32 > SM23-32 > CAYVBE01. The sequence goes on along the minus strand of CAYVBE010000308.1, from coordinate 2,597 downwards.
CATGGCGCGAGTTGAGGATGTACGCCTGCCCGCCCCGCCAGAAGCCGCCCGGCAGGGGCTCGCCGTCCCGCATACGGCAGGTGCCGGCCGGGAAACTGGACGACTGCGCGTAGATGTCCTGGTAGTTGTCGTGCAGGCAGGCAGTGAAGGGCCCCTCGGGCCGGCAGAGCTGCTGCAGTTCCTCCACCGTCCCCAGCGCCGGCTCCGGCGGCCAGATGTCCGGATGCGTCTCGTCGTAGCCGCCGTTGATCCAGCCGTGGTAGCTGAACACACCCCGCTCCATGCCGAGCTTCTTCGCGTCTTCGATGATATCGGCGGCCTGCCGGAAGGTGATCTGCGGGACCACGCCCTCCTCCCGACCCTCCAGATCATCCGGCACGGGCGTCCACACCTCGTCGAAGCGGGATCGGCGGAACGTCCAGCCGACCATAAAGTGCAGGTTGCGCCCGCCGATCAGCTTCCCGACGGCGGGCACCTCCTCGATCTTCTGCTCCAGCGTCTTGAACAGACCGTGATCCTTCGCCCATGCGCGGAACTTTTTGGCGAGCCCCACATAGCCGCCCTCGACGAAGCGGTAGCGCAGCCGCCGGGGTCCGTCCCAACGCCCCAGGGACTTCAGCCACAGGGGCGCGGCCCACATGCCCGCCTGCACCATGCCGGCGTCCGGGTAGCCGTCCTCGACGATGCACATCCAGCCGCTGTCCCCGCGCAGGCCGCCGAACCATCGCATCTTCAGGTGGCAGCCCGCGTAGCGATAAACGCGGTGTTCGAAGCGGTTCAGCGGCTCGCGCACCAGCCGGCCCTGCTTCATGGGCAGCACCAGCGCGTCGGACTCGATCGGTGGCGGGAAGACCAGGCTGGGGATATCCTCACCGATCTGCGGGACTTCTACCTCCAGCCACGGCCCGTCCAGCCGGAAGCAGCAGGCGAACGTTCCCAGCGGCCGGCCCAGACGGCCCAGGAGCGTGAGTCGCAGGTGGTCGCCTTCGCGCCGCACCAGAAAGCGCCCTGGATAGCGGTCCCCGAAGGCGCGCTCGGTTCGCTGCCAGGCGTGGTCCTCCTCCATATCGTCCCTGTCCTGCACCGCCACGGGCGGCATCCGCCAGCGGCGGTCGCCGGCTTTGTCCACCAGTTCTGCCGAGGCGTCCTCGCGCATCATGAAGCGCAGGTGCTCGTTCTCCAGCGTAAGGACCGTATCATTCTGCGCCATTACGCGTGTGCTCCTCTCTCAAGTGGAAATGCGGGGCTATTCCGCCGCCTCGATCTTCGTGTGAGGATGCCCCGTGATCACTTGCCAGATGGTGTCGTTGACCACCTTCGCCCGTTCCGGCGTGATCTGCAGCAACTCGCCCTTGTCGTGCGAGCGGTCATTGTCCTTCTCCTGGTCGTAGCCGTAGCGCTGGCGGCTGTTGTAGAGGCCGTAATCGAGCGCGTCGGGCTTGTCGCGGAAGATGCACGCGTAGAAGCTGGCCGCCACGGTGTAGCGCGGCAGCCCGGCCCGGATGTGTTGCACGTCGGTGTAGTAGTCCTCGATGTCGGCGATGCCCGGGAACTCGCCCGCTTTTGCTTTGACCTGCAGGGCCATGAAGATGTCGCCGACGGGGATGACGGTCAGGCGGCCCTCCTCGTAGAGCTTCGGGTAGTGCTCCACCAGCGCTTTGAACAGATTGGTGTGGAAGTCGCGCGAACGGCCCCCTTCCTGGAACCACGGTTTCTCCGGGTCGGTGGTGGGTTTGTGCTTCTCCTTGAGCCACTTCGTTTCGTAGTCGAACTCGTCGCGCCGGGGGAACTCCGCATCTGCTATCCGCCGGCCCGGCTTGCGGGCCCACTCGGGCAACTGGTCCTTCGGCGGCACCTTGCCCCGCTGCATGGCCGGCCAGTTCTGGTAGATGAAGACGTGTCCCTGCGGGTTGAGGGCCAGGTAGATATCAATGATGCCGATGGCGCTGACGATGTCGCCGACGTCGGTCTCCTTGCCGAAATCAACGCCCCACATCTGGTCGCACTTGAACGAAAGGGCTATGCTGAACGGCTGGAGCACGATGGCGTCCCACTTCTGCTCGTAGAACTGTTTTACGTTCCAGGGCAGCTTTTGCTCGACCAGATCGGGGTCAATGGTCAGGTCGCCGTTATCGCCCCGCTTCATCTCGACGCCCGCGTTCTGCAGCGCGTAGAGGTGCTGCCAGAGCTGCCACCCGGCACCGAGGAACGACCAGACCTCCCAGTCCCTGCCGGCGCTCTCGCCCAGCTCGGGGTGCCACTTCGGGTCGGAGCAACCCGTCAGGCTGTTGCCGAAGTAGTACGTGCGCATCTTCTGCGGCGAGTCGGCCTTCGCGGCCGGCGCGGCGCCCTGCGCGTGAACGTGGCATATCGCGAGTGCCACCAGGACCAGCAGAAAGACGGTTCCTCTCGTTTTCACGGTAATACCTCCTTCAGGGGGATTCTCCATGACCGGTGATGATCTTCAGCACGCCGTCGGCGTCGGCGAAAATGCCGGCCCGGCCATCGTCCGTCACGAGGCGTGGCCGTTGGTACGGCCCCGCGAGCGCGTCCGAAGTGTATTCCAGCAGGTCGCCCCACTCGTTGCGAGCGACGAG
>CAYVBE010000307.1:0-3316 GCA_964448935.1 uncultured candidatus Brocadiaceae bacterium | reverse complement strand
CTGGGTGCTGCGCACCTACGCCCAGGGCGACCGACAGGACATGCGGCCAGCCGGCGTCCCGAGCCCCGGCATACCCGATCCCGGTGGCCCGCGCGGAACCAAACCTACTTGATGCAGCTCGGCGTGGCGGCACGGGCGTAACTCAGCGTCGGCAGCTCGGCCGGGGCCCGGGGGTAGAGTTTCTGCAACTCGACCTCGAACTCGGGGATCGCTTCCGCGCGGCCCTCGAGGTAGGCTTCGAGCCGATCCGCCAGGGTCTCCAGACGGGCCAGAAGGCCGCCGTAGCGGCACTCAATGACTTCCAGCCCGAACGGTTTGTAGGTGGACAGCCACATGTCCCGGTGGCGCTTCCAGAGCTTTTCGGTCTCGCAGCGGAGGTCGGCCAGGGCGCCCTGCATCAGCCCGCGCAGCCGGGTTTTGTCGCCATCCCGATACGCGGCCGCCAGGTGCCGCCGCAGGTGGCACTTTATGGACAGCACCCGCGCGATCTGCTCCGGGAAATGCAGGCGCGCGGAGAACTCGTCCGCCTCCGCGGCTTCCGCGAGTTCCTCCGCCAGTTCCTCGTAGTGGGACCGCAGCGGCACGCCTTCCACCAGCGGGTCCAGGAACCCCAGGATGGGGTCCTGCCAGAGCAGCCATTTGCCGGCGTTCGTCCGGCTGTGGGCGGGATCGCTGAGGCAGGGCAGGGAGTCTATCTCGGCAGCGCGCACCCAATCGTCGAACTCCGCCTCGCATGCCCCGCGGAAGTTGGCCCGCAGCCGCTTCGGCTCCACCGTCTCCGCGTAGGCGTGCTCGGCGAAGAACTGGATGCCCGGCAGCGCGCTGAAGATGTCGCACTCCATCCCGTCGTCGCCCCAGAGCGTCACGAAAGCCTCCCGCAGGCTCTGCGCCTTGCAGGCCGTCATGCAGGCTTCGGTGGTGGAGAAGGCGTACGGCAGCGCGGCCCACATGTGGTTCCACGTCCAGACGCCGCCGGCCATGATCGGCTCCGCCTCCATGCCCCGGTGCAGTTCGATCATGCGCTCGTAGAACTCGGTATCCGTGTGATAATAGTCCCAGTAAACGAGTTGCACGTCCTTCGGCCGGTCGGCGACCGCGCCGTCGGGGATATCCGCTTCAAGATCGTAGTAATCGTTGCTCTCGGAGCCGAGACGGAAATACATGTCGCTCCACATCATCGGCTGCAGGCCGCGTTCGGCGCAGATATCGCGCACGCGGGCGAGGTGGGTGTTCAGTATCTCGAAGCTGCTCTTCTCGCCGTGGCGCCGGCGGTAGCGGCCCGTGCCGATGCCGTGCGCCTCGTCCATGCCGAGGTGGATGCGGTTGCTGCGGAAAGGCGCGGTGGCGGCTTCAATCAGCTTCTCGACCAGTTCGTAAGTTCTCTCCTCCTCAGCGATTATGACGCCGCCCACGTCGCGGAGGTCGGAGTACGCCGGCCATTGCAGTATCTGCTCCAGGTGCGCCAGGGTCTGGATGCACGGAACCATTTCGATGCCGAGGGTGGCCGCGTAAGCGTCGAGGGTCCGCAGCTCCTCCTGCGTGTACGGTCCACGCAGATAGCCGAAGAACGGCTCGCCGGGCACCTCATAGGTGTCCTCAGTGTAGAGCATGAACATGTTGACGCCCATCAGCGCGCAGCGGCGCAGCATCTGCTTTGCGGCCTCGACCGTCAGCACGCCGTTGCGCGACATGTCCGCCATAACGCCGATGGTATCGAACCAGCGGGTCTCGGCGAAATCCTGGCCCGCCGGGTCCGCCTCGCCCAGCAGCCGTCCGACCGCCCGGAAGGCGTCGCAAGGGTCGCCATAGGCGATCTCCACTTCCCCGTCGCCCCACGTGGCGGCGAGGCCGGCGTCCTCGGTCCGCGCGAACTTCAGCGTCACGGCGCCCTCGCCTCCGAAGCGCTCGGGCCGCCCCGCCTCCAGTTCTTCCAGTCCCGCCCTCAGCTCCTCCGGGCAGGACGCCTCATCAATCGCCAGTCTGCGCATCTGCGTTCTCCTTGCTCTTTCAGTCATCTTCCGGCGGCACGGGCTTCGGCAGCGGGTTGCCGTAGAGATCCTCGGACACCCGGCTGAAGGCGCGGTACATGGCCAGCTTTGCCTGCGGGCCGGCGCCGATGGCGGCCCCGTCGCCGTAATCGCTGAAGACGAATCCCCCCGCCTCACACATCCAGTGCTCCGCCAGCGCGCGGGCGTCCTCCTCGATCCTCTCCATCCGCCCGGTGGGCAGCGTGGCCTGGATATCCGCCAGCGACTCGAAGGTTATCTCGCCCCGGTAGCGCTCGCCGATCTCCTCGATGCCCAGCGCCCGTGGCTGCTGCAGGTTCACCGAGTCCACGCCGGCGTCAATGTAGCCACGGATGATTTCGTTGATCTTGCCGCAGGAGTGCACCCAGACGTCCTGACCGCCGGAGTGCATCAGGTCGAACAGCTTCTTGTAGCGGGGCAGGAAGAAGTCATACCACAGGTCGGCGCTGATGAAGGCCGCCTGCTGCGTGCCCCAGTCATCGGTCATGCTGAAGGAGTGCAGCCGGTCGCCGAACCGCTCCTGGTAGTTCCGCACCAGGCACATGTGCGCGTCCAGTATCTTGTCCGCCAGCGCCCCCGCGTTCTCCCGATCGGCCAGCAGGCCCATCATCACGTTCTCGAACCCCGCCGCGGAGTGCATGCGCTCGAAGAGCACCATGAAGATGCCCACCTGCGTGTAGCGCCCCTGCTGCTCGGCTCTTAGGAAGGCCTCTTCGCACTCTTCGTATCGCCACTCTTCGTTGTAATCGGGCACGGTCAACTTCTCGTGCTCGCTGACGTCTGCCAGGGGGTGCCCCTTGGGCTGGCCCATGTTGTGCATCTCGGTCTTCTCCCAGGCACAGCCCCATTCGTCCACCGTCACGCCGTTCTCGGTGCGCCCGGGGGCCGGGCGCGGTATCCAGGCCGTGTCATCCCGCCCCAGCCCTGCCATGCGGACGGGCAGGCGTTCGGGGCCTTCGAACCGCAGGGCGGCCCGCACGATCTCCTTCGGGCTCTGTGTCATCGCCTTCTCTCCCGGTCTGTTCGTCTCATCTCGGTCGCTCACATGCAGCACGGTACCCCAGGCGGAAGCCCCGGTCAAACACCCGGCCGGAATCATCCCATGGGCGTGGCGGCTGGCCCTGCTCCAAAAACCCCGATATTGTCACAAAAAGGGCTTGCCATGAAGTCTTTCCGGAGTATAATGAGGACCGCGTCCGGGTCCGGGAGTTCAAGGGGGCGAGGAGACGTGGCCCGGAACTTGACGCCGCGGTCCCGGAGGTGTCGGGGGCATCTGCCGGGGCCGCTTC
>CAYVBE010000306.1:0-3324 GCA_964448935.1 uncultured candidatus Brocadiaceae bacterium | reverse complement strand
CACCAGCATGGCTCCCGAAGGGCCGGGCGGCGGCACGCCATCTGCTGCGTTGCGCTTCGTCGGCGACCCGTCTGGGTCGCCTCCTCACCGCGCCTTGCATCTGGTCCACCGGCGCTCCGGCTGAACCCCAAGAGTCAACTGTTATGGACCACTAGCAAGGGGGCAGTGCGATGTCCGCCGATTCACCAGTTCCGGTTCCGTCTGAGCCGCAGCCGGAGGTGCCGCCGCTGCCGCGTCCGCGCCTGCCAGCCACGGTGGATACCACGCTGGCCGACTTTTCCCTGCGGTTGCAGCCCCTGGGACGCGAGATCCGCCAGTTCTCCCGGTGGATCGAGAACACCTACCTGCCCGAGCAGCGCGCCGAGAGCAGAAAGAACGCCGACCTGCCTTCCGACGTGCCCCTCGAGCACGGCGAGGCCGAGCTTGCCACCACCGGGGGGGATTCCGAACTCCGCGGCTACCCGGCGCTGGCAGACTTCCTGGTCCAGGCCGGCGTTGAGACCCTGGAGCTTTCGCTGGACCTGGAATCCAACCAGGTTTGCGACGTCCTGCACGCTCTCTACTGCGTCCGCCACCTTGCCGGCGGCGGGGAGGTCCGGTTCCGCGACCGCCTTCTTAGGCGCGATGCGCTCTGGGAATCACTCCGCTCCGAGGACGGCGCCCATCTGTCCTGCACCACCACCCGCCTGGACACCCGGGCGGGCCGGCTGACCATCCGCAACACCTACTGCCCGCTCACCTTCTCGCGCATGGCAACCGCCTACATGCGGCGCACCTCGCGGTTCCGGGACCACCGCGCCTTCTTCCTCGCCGCGCCGCGCTTCGGCCTGGCAGCCATGCTCCTGGCGCTCCTGCCGACGGGGCTCATGGTGCTGGTCGGCAGCCCGCCGCCGGGGGTGGTGATTGCCGGCATTGCCGTGGCAACGCTCATCGGCTTCGCCACCGCCGTGGTCTTCGAGACCATCGGCGCGATTCAGTATGACAAAGAGCACCAGCAGAAGGAACTGGCCAGACGGCACACGGACCTGCTGGGCGCCTCCCAGCGCATCGGCCGGGACCTCGACCGCGCGCGCCGGATCCAGGGCATGTTCATCCCTCCGGACGAAGTGGGCCTGTTCCCCGACCGGGTCGCCATCGCCCACACCTATGTGCCCGAGATGGCCGTCGGCGGCGACTACTACGACCTCAAGCGCCTGGCCGGCGACCAGCTCGGGATCGTCTTCGCCGACGTCTCCGGCCACGGCATGTCCGGCGCCTTCATCACCGGCATCATCAAGACCACCTTCGAGCTGGTGGACCAGGCGGGCCTGGGCCCCGCGGAGTTCGCCGGGGAGGTCAACCGCGTGCTGGACGCCTTCACGCCGCCGGACAGCTTCGCCGCCCTGTTCGTGGCCACCTACGAGGTCTCGAGCCGGCAGTTCGCCTACACCAACGCCGGCCACCAGCCGCTGCCCGTCTGCCTGCACGCCCGCACCGGCGTAGTGCAGACGCTGGACGACGGCCTGGGCCTGGTCGCCGGCGCACGGCCGGAGAGCGACTACGAGCAGGCCACAACCCTCATGGAGCCGGGCGACAAGCTGGTCCTATGCACCGACGGCATCATAGACAGCGTGGACCGAGAGGGCGAGCGCTTCGGCCAGCAGCGCCTTACCGAAGTGCTGGCCGACTCCACCGCCGCCAGCGCGTCGGAGGTCCTGGGCCGCATCATGGACGCGGTCAGCCACCACGCCGGCGACACCCCCCAGAGCGACGACCAGGCCGTTCTAATCCTCGAAGTCCTGGACTGAAAAACGCGTCTTTCGGCCCACTCCTACACCGTGCCCGTCACGACAGAAAAGGCCATTTGTTTCGTCAGAGAGCGCTCTTGCCGAAAGGGGCTCAGGTGGTGATCGTGGCCGATGGGGGCTTCGGGCGGTACAGAAAAGCCCGGCCCGTCTGTCAACGAGTGGTTTTCTGGTGGAAGGCGCATCAGGATGAGCCGTGGTTTCTGGGCACTGACCTGGATTGGGACTGGCGTAAGGTATGCGGCATATACCAGTTGCGTATGCACATTGAGGAGTTGTTCCGCGACCAGAAAACCCTCCGTTGCAGCTGGGGGCTACGGCCAGCGACCTTGGGCCAGCCGGACCGGCTGGAGCGGCTCCTTCTGGTTCTGGCTTTTGCCTACCTGCTTCTGATCTTGATCGGTCTGAGGTGCCGGCAGACCTTCTCGGAGGCGCCCTGGGCCGCAGGCACCTCGAAAAAGCGGCGACAGACCAGCGCATTCTTCATCGGTCGCTACATGCACACGCAACACGGCTTCCGGCTTCGCACACTGCTTCGCGTTCTCGCCAACTGCCTGACCGGACTGAACGAGGAAAACTGGGAATGACTCAGTGCGGTGCGGTCTTGACAGTTCCTGCCGTGGGGCGTAGAGTAGCGGGTCGTTTGCTTCCGCCAAACATTTTTCCCTGCCGGAGGAACGCACGATGAGGCGTGAGGAGATGCCGATCGGGGTTTTCACTTCGCCCGTAGAGGGGCACGGGCCGAGTCTGGACGACCTGGTGGACATGGGTGTGCAGCACGTGCAGTTGCACACGCCCGGTCCGGACCATAGGAACGCTGCCCACGCCCGCCGCGTGGCCGAGATGTACGATAAGGCCGGCATAGAGATGACGCTGGTCTTCTGCGGCTTCCCCGGGGACAGTTACAAGAGCATCCCCATCGTGCGCCGGACGGTGGGCCTGGTGCCGCCGGAGACGCGCGAGGAGCGCGTGCAGCAGACCAGGGACATCGCGGACTACGCCTCGCAGGCCGAAGCGACGGGCATCGGCATCCACATCGGGTTCGTCAGCGAGGACTGGGATTCACCCGATTTCGCCGCCATCGCCCACATCGTGGAGGGGCTGGCCGATTACTGTGCCCGGCTCGGCCTGACCATGAACCTTGAGACCGGCCAGGAGTCCGCCGACACGCTGCTGCACCTGCTGCAGACGGTGGATCGGGACAACCTGAAGGTCAACTTCGATCCCGCCAACATGATCATGTACGGCAGCGGTGAGCCGCTGGCCGCGCTGCGAAAGTTGGGCGACTACGTGGGAAGCTGCCACTGCAAGGACGCCGTCTGGAGCGACGAGCCCGGGGATGTCTGGGGGCGCGAAGTGCGGCTCGGCGAGGGCGACGTGGACATCGAGAAGTTCATCGCCACCCTGCATGACATCGGCTACGACGGCCCGCTGACCATCGAGCGCGAAATTCGCGGACCGCAGCAGATCGAGGACATGCGCGCCGCCATCGCCCTCCTGGAGCGCATGAAGGAGAAGCTGGGCATAGGTGCCGACTGAG
>CAYVBE010000305.1:0-3350 GCA_964448935.1 uncultured candidatus Brocadiaceae bacterium | reverse complement strand
GTTTTTGGTGCAGGGCGTCTTTGGGCCGAGCGTCAGACCGGATTTTAACCGACCTCCGACCGGACGGTTGCCTGCCCCAAGTGATATCGGCGCGAGAAAGGCGGGGTTCTTGTGCGATTCCGGGCGTGCCAGCCGCGTCGGCGATGCGCATTGGCGGCGGAGGGGAACGGCCGTACATCCATCGTGTGCCGTCCCTTATCCCCTGCGTCCGCAGCAGTGTTTGTATTTGCGGCCGCTGCCGCAGGGACATGGATCGTTTCGGCCTACCTTGTCTCCCTCTCTCACAACAGGGCCGGTCGTTTCAGAGAACTCGTCCAGGGCGGGTGCAACTCCGGTGCCGGAACGCTTCGGCTCCGGTCGGTTGATGAACGCCTCCAGGCGGGTCGGGTGCTCCTCGGGCAGGTCGGTGGTGAAGCCAATGGTCTGAAAGGCATTTTCGGCCAGCAGGTCCGCCAGCCGGTCCCAGCGCTCTATCCGCTGGAGGTTCGCCGCGCTCAGGTCCAGCACCACCTCCTCGTCCCGGAACACGCTCGCTCGGGAAGCCAGCATGGCCAGAGGATGCCCGCCGTGGTGGGCGATGAGCTGGAGCATCTCCGTCAGTTCCTCGGCCATCCACCGGCGTTCCTCCTCGGATGCGTTCGATTCGGGAAGCCGCTCGATGGCCATCAGGGCAAAGGACGGCGCCTCGGGGTCCTCGCGTTGCCACAGGCTCTCGGCCAGGCTGTAGGCAGCCTGCGCCTCGGACTCGTCCGCCTCCATCGCCTTCCGCCACGCCCGTTCGGCCTCTTCCGGCTGTCCGAACTTATCACACACGTTGCCCAGCCTTCGCCATCTCTCCGCATCGTGGGGGTTTGCCTCGGCCCGGGCCCGCAGGCGCCGGATGGTCTTCGCCGGCCTTCTTACCCGGCTGCCGTCGGAGAGTTGGGGGATGCCCACGACGACGCGCCTCTCCTGCCAGCTTTCCCCTCTCTCGCCCCGCATCAGGCCGGCCGTAAGTTGCGGGAGGACGTCCTCCGTGAACTCGTAGCAGCCTTCGGCTCCGCAGTTCTTGCAGGCGATTACCCGGCCGGGAACGATCTCGCGCCACCCCTCACCCTCGGCCGCATCGGGGGGCACGAATACTCGCTCCATCCCGTAGATGTAGGTGCGACCGCACTCGGTGCAGCGGGCCGGCAAATGGAGGGGCCTGTCCGGCAGCAGATCGAAGATTTCCGCGCCGCCGCGCATAGCCTGGAGTTCAGCCAGCGCCTCCCGCGCCCGATCCTCCTCCGCCCGCGCCTCTTCCCGGATTTCGCGGGGCAGTTCCTCCACCGAACCGTTCAGCCGTGCCAGATGCATGGCGCAGTCGGTGTGGTCGGGCTCGCCGGGCCGCCACTCTTCCACCACCCGCTCCAGCGCCGCCGGATCACCCAGGTCATACAGCGCGTGCCACACCTCTTCGCGCGCACCTGCGCGCAGCATCGAATCCAGCGCTTCCAGCATGCGGCGGGTGGCCCATTTCTCGTTCTGCTCACTCAGGACGGCCAGGGCCTGGCGGCGCAGGACCGGCGGTCCGGTGAGCAGTTTTCCCGCATTCTCCCGGAGGAGCTCAGGGTGGGCGGTCATGTACCGGCCGATGAAGCGGGCCGCAACCTCCGCCTCCTGTTCCGCCATCTCTCCCGCCTCCACCGCCCGCCACAGGTCGAGCAGGCGGGCCGAAACCGGATAGCCATCCAGGGTGCTGGCCAGCCACAGCGCGTTCAGGTATTCGTCTCCCTCGGCCGCATCCAGCCAGGCATCCACGACCTGTTCGGCGGCGCCGCGGGCCTCCAGCTCCGACCACCGCTCCCAGAGCCGGTTACACAGCCTGTCGTAATCCCTTCCGACGGCGGCGCGCATTAGGTCGAGGTGGGTTCTTAATCCATCCCTCTCGCGCAGCGTCCGTTCTATGGCCAGCGTGTTCAGTATCCCGTACAAAAGCGCGTACCCGGCAGTGCCGCGCAGGCGCTCATCGCCCACGCGTGGCGTGCGGTCCCGTATCTTGCGGGCCAGCGCCAGGCCCCAGGCGAAATGTTTCAAGTTCCGCACCGGTTCCTCCGCGTAATCGGCCAGCGCCGAGGCCGCCTCCAGGGCGATGGCAAGCACCTCGTCCCATTCTTCGACCCCGGCTGCCGAGCGCAGTTTCTCGCCCCACGTCTTCAACTGCTCCTCCAGGTCGGACATCGGCACGAAGCAGGAATCCTCCGGTTCTGCCTCTCCGGGGAGCCTCATTTCCCTCAGGCGCTCTGGATCAAGCAGCACGTGCCTCAGACCCGCCGCTTCCTCAACGGCATCCTCGAAAAGGCCTCGGGCACGCTCCTCGGGCATGCCTTCCAAGGCATCGAGGACAGGGCCGGCCATGGAGGGCCGCCTTAACTTAATAAGGGTCCACACCAGCGATGGCGAAGGCGGCAGGGCGGAGTCGGGCCAGCGCTCCCGCACGGCCCTCATGAAACCCTCCCGATCCCTGTACGCCCACCACATGGGTCGACAGCCCGCGTCCTCATCCCGTTCGATGAGGTCCAGCATCTCCTCCTGGGCGCCGGCATCCCCGTATGCGGCCAGCAGGCTCAGCGCATGCTCTTGCGTCGCAAGGTCGAGGTTTTCCCGAGACAGGCAGGAGCGGAGCGGTTCGAGGGGGAAATCCGGAGAGAGCCCGATAACCTCGTCCAACGCCTCGCTCACCACCCGTGGATCGTCGTCTTCCAGGAGTTGTATTACGGCGTGCTGAACCGCTGCATCCGTCCCCGTGCCCTGGAGTCGCTCCAGTGCCCACTCCCGAACCCATCTCTCCCGGTGGTCCAGGAAACCAAGGAGTTCCTCTTCCGTCCAGATGTGCTCCTCCGGCACTCCGTCCCGCTGTGGCGCTGCCATGTCGTTTTCCTGTCCCATGTTCCCTTCCAGTCTTTCGAGTCCCCGGTATGGTATGAAAGGCTGCGTGTTTCGTCAATGCTGGGAGGAAGTGCCGCCCTGCTCGACGGGGAAAGATCTATCATGAATCGTTTGCCTTTCCGCCCTCTCCAAGGCCCGCTGCAGGAACCGGAAAACCCGGACTCGTCGGGCGTTCCGCGCACTGCGCACGGACGCAGCCAACGGCCCGAGCGAAGAGCTGCCGCGCTTCCACCACCCTGTCCACCTGGCAGACGATGTGGCCGGGGACTTCAAGAGCTATGCCGCAATCCTTCACGTTTCACGCTCCCTCGACACTTCTCTTCCAACCGCAACACTTATAAACCTCCGGTCCCTTCTATTGTCACTATGGAATTACGAAACCGCGCGTACGGGACTGAGCCGGCAGGCAAGTATTTCTCCAGCCCTGCTTACCTCAGCCA
>CAYVBE010000304.1:0-3388 GCA_964448935.1 uncultured candidatus Brocadiaceae bacterium | reverse complement strand
CCTCGCTCAAAGCCCGCACCGGACGGAAATTGGACCTTTTCGGAGAGGGTCTAGCTCCCCACACCTTTCCGGGTCTCGGCCCCGGCTGCGCGGGCGCCGGAGGGCCGATTGCTTCTCCGATTCGTGCAATGCATTACGCGTGTAAGTTACCGCACCGTCTCCGGCCTGTCAAGGAAGTACGTGGATTGGCGCGCGGGTTCGGGGAGTGGGGCGTCGGCCGTTGCCGTCCGGGACATTACCCCTGGTCGCGCACTTCTTCTATGGCGGCTGCGAGTTCTTCCGCCTGCTGTGAACCGATCAGCATGTGGTGGCCGTACGCGTAATCCACACGCACCCCGCGGTCGCCGCTCATGTTGTACGCCCTGCCCTTCGACCAGAAAGCCCACCGAATGCCCCACCCGCCGTACTGGAGGATCGGGCGGTAGCGCACGGCACGGACGCGCTCCACGCCCTCAAGCCCTGTGCGCCTTCGGCTGAGGTGAAGGGGCCAGAGGCGGACGTAGAGGCCGTCCCGGCTTACCTCGGTCTCCAGGCGCGCGAACCACAGGAGCCAGAGTATTGGAATCCAGATCGCCGGCACGACGAGGGGGACGTGCATCGCTTCGGTCCAGGCCCCGGCACTTGCGACCGCCGAGCCAGCGAATGCGATCAACAGGACAAGCCATATCCACCAGACCCGCATTCGCTGCTCTTCCCGGAACAACACCTCCCGCTGCTCTCCCATCGTGCATCTCCCACAACACGCTCAGATCTCGAAGCCCTCGCGGTATTCGCGGCTGATGTGCTCGTCCAGCTCCGGCGGGTCCACGACGCGGCGGTTGGCGTGGTCGTATTCCACGATCCGGCCGGGGCCGGCGTTCATGGCCAGGATGCCGCTGAGCACGTATTCGGTCAGGCCGGAGGAGTATTCGAAGCTGGCGCTGGAGGGCTCGCCGGTGCGGATGGCGTGGAACCACTCGGCGCGGTTGTGGCCTTTCGCGCGGGGGATTGTCTTCGGCGGAGGCTCGGTGGCCCGGTGGAGCGATTCGGGGATGACGCGCACCCCGCCGCCTGTGCCGCCGGAGAACATGTAGCCCTTCTCGCCCACGTAGATGGTGCCGAACTGGCGGAAGTCCCGCCCGTAGGCCGCCTCGATCTGCTCCACGAGTTGCGGCATGTTCTGGATGTGCTCCACCGGGTTGCCGTCTTTGTCGGTCTCGGTAGGGTCGGGGTTCGGCTTGATGCCGTCGAACCAGAACACGGTCAACGGCGGCATGTCGGCACGGGCGGGGATGGTCCACTTGAAGGTGTTGGTGCGGTAGTACTGCTGCGTGCCGCCGTAGAGGCGGTAGAGGCATTCGATCCGCCAGGTGGGGGCCCGGTCTATCTTCAGCGCCCAGTAGGCTCCGTCCATGGTGTGGCAGCCCCAGTCGCCCAGGTTGCCGGTGCCGTACTTGCGGTTCGCCCGCCAGTTGCCCGCCGGGATGTGGTAGCCGGGCGGAACGTCGGCGGACTGCGGGACCGGTGCCGACCACAGATCCCAGTTGAACCCGTCCGGTATGGGCCGCGGCGTCAACTCTCTGTCCTCACCCCCGTAGGAGCGTCCGCACCAGTGATAGACCTGCGTGACGGGGCCGATGGCCTCGGCCCAGATGTACTCGCACAGACGGCGATAGCCCTCCCCGGAGTGCCCCTCGTTGCCCATCTGTGTGGCCACCTGGTGCTTTCTGGCGGCCTCCTGCAGGGCGTAGGCTTCGTGGATATTGTGGGCCATCGGCTTCTCGATGAAGGTGTGCTTGCCGCGGCGTATCGCGGCCATGCCGATGCAGGCGTGGTTGTGGTCCGGCGTGCAGACGATGACGGCGTCCAGGCGGTCGCCCATGGCGTCGAGCATCTCGCGGTAGTCCACGAAGCGCTCCATGTCGCGCGCCTTCACGTTGGTCTGGTCCAGGTCTCTAATCCGCTCAAGAGTCCCCGCCATGCGACTGTCTTCCACCTCGCAGAGCGCCACCAGGTGCTCCTCCCGCGAGACGCCGGCCACATGGCCCCCGGAGATACCCCCCAGGCCCACGATGGCCACCTGGAGCTTCGAGTTGGAGTTCCGGACGGGCAGGATGGCCGGAGCGCGTCCGGTGGCGCCCAGCGCGCCGCCCGCCGCGGCCGTCAGCGCAACGCCGGCGCTCGTCCTCAAGAATCCACGCCGACTCAGACCATGAGCTTCGTTACCGTTGGAGTCTGTCACGTTACTTTCTCCCCGATTACTGAATCGGACTATGCACTTCGCTCTCGTGGATGCCATGCTTTCTATGTTACTGATCCGGCTGCCCGACCTCCCGTTACTGGTCTATCAGGTGATGTGTGAAAGCTCCCAGGACACACCACCGAGGTCCCTGAGCATCTGAGAAGACCTTTTAAGGCCGGCCTCAGGATCTGTTGGAGTGCCTGAGTGCGACGCTATCCCGCATTGCCCCGCGGAGGGAACGCCGTGCAGCACCACTTTTTGACATGCTATATGTTGCATGAATTGGAGCCACGTGCATAGCCCAATATCTCCTTTGCTCGCAGTTAGTCGGGTTTGCCCTGTGCCCACGTTGTTGCTTTCGCCATCAAGGACCGGGCAAAGGCGGAGAAGATCAGATCATCCGCAGGTTCGCGGTGCTCGCCTTCCGGTCCGCTTTGGCGATTGGACATGAGGAGACACGCGGAGTCGTAAAGGCATTCGCGGATGAGTTTGCGGCACAGGATCTCGTACCGCACCGCGTAAGATGCATCCTTGAACTCTTCGAAGACCCCAAAGTGGGGCTCCCGGACGGTTACTGGTCTGCTCGACGCCTCGCATTCCTCGAGCACCATCAGGTAGCCGAGCCACGGGCGCGGGCCGGGCCCGAACGCTCCCTCGCGGTAGGCCGTGAGTATGTCCTTTGCACTGCCTATGGCCTCCTCGGCGCGGTTGTTGAAGTTATTGCCGAAGGAGGGGCCGACCTGCGACTTGAACTCGACCGCTGCCGGGAGGTGCTCGCCCCGCACGACCAGCAGGTCCCACTGTTTCGTGGCCCGGAAGAATCCGGGCAGTTCCGTGGTTCCGCGTCGGATGAAACAGGCATCGCCCGGCAACCCGTTTTCAATCAGAAGGTTCTGCATCAGACGGATGAAGCCGTCCATTTGAGCCCCGCCCGTGACCGCGGTTCGGGCGCCATGGTCACGGGCTCCGCCTCCTGAGCCCTGCGCTTCCCGTTGGTGCCGGCGCGTCGCCCAGAATGCGCTCACTGCGGCCGAAACTCTTTCCTGAAGTTTATCCCCCATCGCCGCTCTCCGGTGCTACGGTTTCTACTGTTGCCTTGCTGAACAGTCCTTTCGTGCGGGGGCGGATGCGGTTGCGGGCGAGGCGGAAGTAGTCGGGGTCCAGCTC
>CAYVBE010000303.1:0-3394 GCA_964448935.1 uncultured candidatus Brocadiaceae bacterium | reverse complement strand
CATCCATACGTTCCTCGCGGTCCGGCGCCACCTCGTTCCATCCCGTGGCCCGGCTGTCCTCGGTGCCGCCGATCCAGCCCCGGCACAGATCGTTGGGGTAGGGATCCGGCAGGGCCATCGCAACCCGCGGCGGACCGTCCAGCCTCAAGGTCTTGATGAACACTTCCCTTCCAGTCACACTGCACCTCTCAGGAAATGGAACGTCAGAAGAACGCTGAAGGCCCGACTATATCACAAGACGGACATGCCCCAAAGTGCCACAATCCGCGCATTGGTCCGGAAGGCAGGGCTCCTGAGCAACACACGAAGGGCGTGCGCCGCGCAGGTGATGTGTGGGGCAGCCGCCCCTCCGAACAACCGGGGGTAAGCCCCGGCTGCGGCCGTTTCGCGCGCCGTGGGCGGTCGTTTAGCGCCCCCGCCAGACCACGGGATTCACCGGCTGGCTCTGAGAAGGACGCCGCCCGCCCCCAACACGAAGACGACACTGCCGAAGGTCCTGTTGGTCTTGTACTCCACGGGACCAACTCCTCGAGTGCCACTCCGGCCGCAAGACGGACTCCCGGCGACTGCCGGCACCCCAGCCGGGCATAGATGGGACTTCCGCATCTGCCGGCCAGGGAGCCAGCGCCGACAACGCTTATATCTGGCGGGTATCCCGGTTCGCCCAAGACATCGTTTAACAGACCCGACCGGAGACAGACCGGGCATAACCGGCTCAGTCCTCCGTCCTGGCGATTACCACGCGGTCCCGTCCTGATTCTTTTGCCCGGTACAGGGCGGCATCGGCGGCACGCAACAGGTCTGCGCCCTCCTCACTTCCGCGCAGCCCGGCCACACCGAAGCTGGCCGTGACCACACGATCAATGCCTTCGTGAGGGAGTTCCGCAAACCGTGAGCGGATTCGCTCTGACAGGTTTGCAGCATCCTCGGCCGTGGTGTCGGGCATGAGCACCACGAACTCCTCTCCGCCCCACCGCGCCGGGACGTCCTCCGCGCGGCATTCCTCGCGCAACACTTTCCCGAATGATTTCAGCACCTCGTCCCCGACATCGTGCCCGTAGGTATCGTTGATGCCTTTGAACCTGTCGAGGTCGGCGATGGCAAGGGATAGCGGTTGGTCATGGCGGTGCGCCCTGGAGACATCCCGCTCCAGTTCGGTGTTGAAAGCGCGGCGGTTCGGCAACCGGGTCAACTCATCGGTGCGCGCCATCTTGGCGATCCTGTCACGGGCCTTCTCCAGTGCACGCTTCTTCTTCTGCAATTCACGGTTCAGGTCGGTCAACTTCGAGTTAAGACGGGTGACCTGTTCCATGTATCCCTCGTCGGGCTCCGGAACTCTATCGGCCACCAGCAGGCAGCGACTGTCCTGGTTGTGTACGTGGCAGTGCACTGTCTCCCTGCCCCCCTTATCCCCGCACGGACGCAGGTTAACCACCCAGGACGAACCCTCGGGGGGGAGTTCCAGCTCGCCCCGGTCAGCCAGGGAAACCAGGGAACCCAGTTGCCTGCCCATGGCCTCCTTGGGCAACCCGAGCATCTCTTCCAGTCTTGCATTGCAGCGCACGAGCCGCCCCCTGCCGTCCAGCACGCCGATCCCGATGCACGTCTGATCGCGAAGGTATTGCCCGAAGGCGTCCGCGAGTTTGCTGAGCAGCAAGTGTGCGTCCTTCAATGACTCGAACTCCGTGTCAGTTGCCCGGCAAGCTGCACAGCCTGGTCAGCGTCCCGCGCGACGGCGTCGGCCCCCACCGCCTCCTTCGCTTCGGGGGCAAGACTGAAGGCGAGGCCGCCGGCGAGAAGGGGGGTGTCAGATAACTCCGGGGTCTCACGCATGGCCCGCGCAATATCACGCACGCCGCGCAGATGGTAAGGTAACGTGGCCGAGGCGGCCACGAAATCCGGCCTCATTTCGGCGGCCACTGTTCTCAGCTCCTCGGTCGGCATGTTCGCACCCAGGAAGGTTACGTCCCAGCCGGCCAGTTCCAGCAGGTCGGCCACGATGCGCGGACCGAGTTCGTGCAGCTCACTGGCAGCGGCGGTTACAATGGCTTTGCCCTTCTTGCCGTTGAAAACGGCAACCTGGCGGTAAGCAAGCGTCATCAACCGACTGGCGATCGCGGTGGCCAGGTGTTCCTGTGCCACGGAAATCTCAGCCCTTTCCCAGAGCCCGCCTATGCGATACATAACGGGCTGCACCATCCCGAGGTAGACTTCCGAAAGGTCATCCGGCCGGTTAAGGCGATTGCCAACGACCTCCTCGGCACCGTGACGGTCCCCCGCCAAAAGCATCCCGAGCAGGGCCGCGTTGCTGTCCGTCCATTTCCCCGGCGCGGCAATGCCCCCCTCCTCCATCCGGGCGGTCTCCAGCATGTCCTGGTGCCGGTCAAGCATCCATTGATAGACACCCAGGATGGAGCGGGCCTCGGCATCCGCCAGTTGCTCCCCAACTGCCTCTTGCCATGCGCGGAGTTCCACCGGGAAGTAGTCCGGCCTGAAGCCCCGCGAGATGTATGTGCGATACACCCAGGGCACCACCCGCTTTAGCAGACGGGGCAGGTTCAGCTCAAAGACTGTGAGCATGAAACGAGCGTGGTTCCGATGGTTGTCCCGCATCATATCCACCGGGCAAGACCCGATGAGGTCACCGACGTCACGCCGTTCCATCAGGTCGGCGTTGACGCACCCGACAAGTCTCTCCTCAGCGGCGCGATACGCCGCGGCGGCGTCCTCAACCACCGGGAAAAGAGACTTCAGATCGGACTGCAACTCCGGCGATGCGTCTTCATGCCGGCCCATGTGGTACTCCCCCAAATCTAACCCCAATCAGGTTCGCCTTCACTGGCGAATCGGTCCTCCGTGATCTCCCCTGAACGGCCTTGCAGCCGACACCATTCGCGGGAAAAACCGTCGCACAACTACAAGAATGCTCTCACAACAGGCTAAAGAAAGCAAGCTGATACGTCACGCAGGACCACTCCACAGACGAGCGCAATCAAACCGACCTCGCGCCCGGCTCGACATCCCGCTCCGGCACCGCCAGCACAACACCGTCTTCCCGGACGAAGCCGGTCACCAGACACTCGGAGCGGAACGGGCGATCTGCTTCGAAGGGAAGTTAGTGACCGCAATTGCCAGCTTGCCCTCCAGTTCTGCCTTCGAATATAAGTCGGTTATCCGGGCGCCCGATTTCTTGACCCCGAGCTCCGGCCAAAGTCCACACGAAGTTTGTACGCGGGCTTGCGCGCCTCGGGGAAGTCCTCCACCTCAACGATTCTGCCGACGCGGATCTCCACTTTTCTGAAGTCATCCCAGTTGATCAAAGGAGGCGTGTTGCTCCTTTCTAGTGGTCCATAACACTTGAGTTTCGGGGTTCAGAGCCATTCTGGCAAGGTCA
>CAYVBE010000302.1:0-3398 GCA_964448935.1 uncultured candidatus Brocadiaceae bacterium | reverse complement strand
TGCAGGGCATCGGTCGGAAGAAGGCGCGGCGCCTGATGGAGCACTTCGGCGGCCTGAACAAGGTCAGGCGAGCGACCGTGGAGGAGCTCAAAAGCGTGCCCGGCATATCCGACGCATTGGCCGCGGCCATCCGCGAAGCCCTGCAGGAAGGGGAGTAGTTTCGGCTTCCGTGCGGCGCTTTGTCCGTGGAAATCGGGGTTGACAGCACGCGTCGGCGCTCCTAATATGGCTGCCGACCGGTAAGCCGGCGCGGGGTCCGTGCGGTCGGATATATGATCTTTGAGAGCGGGAGGCAGAGATGGGAAACAGGGGCAGAATAATGGTGCCGCTGGTCGTGCTGGCGTGTATGCTGACCGTTGGGCAGGTGGCGCACGGGCTGGACGGCAAGTTGCGGAAACGCATTGAAGACCTGTCACAGCGGGTGCCGCGAGAAGAGCGCAGAGTGATGCTGGTTTTCCCCCTGGTATCTCCCGACGCCGAGCAGGGGGAGGCAGGTTGGGGGCGCGGCCTAGTGGCCATGCAGGCGATGTGGAAGTCCAGCTTCTGCCATCCCCGCCGCCGGTTGCTCGACACGTGGGACGGCTATACCCACACGCTCTTTTTCGACCAGCAGCTTATCGGTCCCGGCCGGCACGTGACGGCGGAGAAAATCGAGGAGGTCTGCGCCGCCGCGGACACCGAGAATTACACCACGGGCACCCTCGAAGTCGGCGACGAACAATACGTGGCCCACCTTACCTTCCACGGCGCCCGGGGCACGGAAGAGCACGCGTACACCGGCCCGAAGGACGAACTGCACATCCTGCCGTGCCTCATTGCGCGCGACGTCGTGCGCTACATGTACGGCCGCGTCCGCGCCGATGCCGAAGAGCTGGTCATGATCCCCTGCGTCGGCTCGACCGAGGACTTCGACGCCGTGGCCGATCGCTACGCGAGCGTCCCGTCCATGACGAGCTACTGCCCGTTCTGGAAGGAGATCATGGACTGGCATCCCACCGCGTGGACGGCGTATCACTATGCGCTGTCCATGTTTGAGGAGAAGCCCTACGAGTTGGTGGAGAACTGGAAGGATTACCTGGGGGATATGGATCAGCTTCCCGTGAGGATGCTGGAGCGCGAATTTCTGTGCAAATGTGCCGCCCGCCGCGAGTCGCTGAGGTTCAGGGCTATACTGCAAAGCTCTTTCCTGGTCAGAGACGATCCGTACAATGCGCCGGCAATGAAAAACCTGGCTCTGCTTGTGGCCAGGAGCGGCGATGACGAGGCAGCGGAGAAGGTGGCCGGACTGATCAAGAAGTCCTACGGGGACAGCTTCCTGGGCAACTACCACTATGGCGATTTCCTGACTGGTTTTGCCTGGGTTGCCCGAGGCGGCGGCTGGGGATACACGGTGACCGAAAGCGGCGGGCAACTGTTCCGGGAGAGACTGGCCCGGGCGCGGCGGGAGCTGGAGACCGCACTGGCCAGGGAGCCGCGCTGCTGGGATGCCGCCAGCAGGCTCATCGCGGTGGGCATGGGCGCTGGCATGCCGTACGCTTACAAGCGACAGGCATTCGATATGGCGACAAAGGTATGTCCGACGGAGGAAGACGCGTATTACAGGCTTTCGTTTGCCCTGTTGCCGCGGTGGGGCGGTTCCCGGCAGACCATCATGGAGTTCGGACGTGAATGTGTGGCGACCGGGCACTGGAAGACCAGGATCCCGCTCGTTCTCACTCAGCGGCTCATGAGTACGCTCCAGGACGCCGGCCTGGCCGAGAGGCGCGCGTACTTCACGCAGCCCGAGGTGTGGAACGAACTCAGGCCCGTGCTGACACGCCTGGCCGAGGAGAATCCCTACTCCGACCCCGTCCGGGACCACGGGCTGCTGCAGGCCTACTGGAACGGGGACCGCGAGCTGGCCCAGAAGCTCTACCGGCGCACCAGGTACGAGACCGACGAGGGCGAAGTGGCCTGTTTCGATACAAGTATTATCTCCAAAGAGACTTACGAGGAGATCGGCAACTGGCTCGGGGGCAAGTGGCCGCCGCTTCACGAGGCGATCATGTACGGGCGTTCCGAGGAGGCGATCAATTTGATTGCCGGGGGCGCGGACGTGAATGAGGCCGGCGCGGACGGCTGGACGCCGCTGCACCTGGCGGCCAAATACGGTCGCATTGAGATATGCCGCGAGTTGATCGCCGGCGGCGCAGATCTCAATGCCGTCCACGGCGAGGGCGAAGCGCCGCTCGTGGCTGCCGTTCGGCGCGAGAACGAAGATGTTGCCAGACTGCTCGTCGAGGCAGGCGCTGATCCCGACGTCAAAGACAAGGAAGACATGGCCGTTCTGCACAAGGCGGTGCGGACCGACCAGGCGGGCATCGTGCAGCTCCTGCTGTCCCATGGGGCGGACACGGAGATCCGCAACGAGTACAATAAGACGCCGCTGCACTACGCGGCCGCTTACAACCGGCCGCACCTGGCCCGGATGCTTCTGGACCACGGGGCCGACGTCCAGGCCGAGTATGACTACAAGCGAACCGTGCTGTGGCGGGCGGTCCGCTACAACAACACCGCCGTCATGCCGCTGCTGCTGGAGGCGGGAGCCAGGCTGGACCACCGGGACAAGTGGGATATGCAGCCCCTGCACTGTGCGGCGATGGACGACGCCGTGGACGCGGGCAGGTTGCTCCTCGAAGCCGGTGCGGATGTCAACGCCGTGGGCGGGGCCGGCGACAATATCCGGGGCACCGCCCTGGACTGGGCCGCCAGGAATGCCGACATGGCGTTCGTCAGGCTGCTGATGCAGCACGGCGGGGACCCGATGATCCCCGGAGCCCATGGGCGCCTGCCGCTGCACCGGGCCTGCGAAGAGGGCAGGGCCGACATGGCGGTCTTCCTGATCGAGAAAGGCGTCGACGCCAATGTGACCGACGACAACGGGTGGACGCCCCTGGCCTATGTCGCACGGGCCGGCCAGGTTCACGTGGCCGAGGCGCTGGTGACAGAGGGCGCGGCGCTGGATTCCACCGATCAGGAAGGGAACACGCTTCTGCACCACGCTGCCTTGAACAAAGAAGGGCCTATGGCTTGCTGGCTGCTGGAGCGGGGGCTGGACGTGAACGCCACGAATCAAGCCGGTGAGACGCCGATACTGCTGGCCGTTGAGGCGAACCGCCCTGATGCCGTGGAAGCTCTCCTGAGGGCCGGGGCCGGCACGCAAACGGCGGCCCGCGAGAAGTCCCTTCTCCAGATAGCTGAAGAGAACGGGAGTGATCGTGTGGTTGAACTGCTGCGCGAAGTTGCGGCGGGGCAGTGACACGCCTTGTTCACCGGCCCTTGCCGACAAGGCCGACCTGGTCGAAGGCGGCGAACAGGAGGGGGCTCAGCGCGGCGGTGTAGAGGGCCTGGCCGGCGGC
>CAYVBE010000301.1:0-3408 GCA_964448935.1 uncultured candidatus Brocadiaceae bacterium | reverse complement strand
CCCGGTCGGTCTCCACCAACCCGCTGTCCGGGTCAACGTGCCGCACGCAGCGCTGGGCGAAGTCCACCCCGAATCTCCGACAGAGTTCCCCCAGGGAGGGGCCCATGTAGCGGGGGCGAATGCGGCGCGAGATGGCGTCGGGAAGCAGGGGCAGAAAGACGCTCCGCGCGCGCCTGTCCACCAGTCGGACGGAGAGGTCCGACCGGTTCCGGCGGCCCAGCTCACGCACCGCCGCCAGGCCGGCGAACCCGCCCCCCAGGATGAGTATGCGTTTCGACATCTGCCGCCCCCCGATGCATGTAGCCCTTTGTGCCCCAGGGCTCTTACGGGCAGTGTACCGGCCTTTCGGAGCGTCTGCAACGGGCTTCTGCTTCCGGCGTAGTGGTTGAAGCGGTGCTTCCGGCCGGGTATGCTTGTGGCGACGGGGGCGAGGCCACAAACCAGGGGAGCGAAAATGAAACAACGTGCTTTTGTGCTTGTTGTCGGTGCCGTGGCCGTTATGTGTGCGTCCGGGTGCATCTCCGTAGGGCCGTTCGTGCCGGACGAACTGGAGACCGTGGTGGTGGAGAAGTCGCCGCGATGGCTGGAGCCCAACCGTGTGGCGATTGTTGACGTGGGAGGGGTTATCAGCTCGGGGCAGGAGTCGCCCTTCGCCTGGGGGCTGACCACGGTGGCCGACGTGAAGGAGAAGCTGGACCGGGCGGCGGGGGACCGGCACGTGCGCGCGGTTGTGCTGCGCATCAACAGCCCCGGAGGGGAGGTGAGCGCCAGCGATGCCCTCTACCGCCAGGTGCAGGGCTTCCGGCGGGAGACTGGCAAACCGGTGGTGGCCTGCCTGATGTCCATGGCCACGTCGGGTGCCTATTACGCCGCGCTGGGGGCCGACCGCGTGGTGGCGACGCCCACGAACGTGACCGGCTCGGTCGGCGTGATCACCCGCTGGCTGAACGTCGAAGGCCTGTTCGACAAACTGGGCCTGAGCGCGCAGGTGATCAAGTCGGGGGAGAAGAAGGACATCGGCTCGCCCACCCGTCCCATGACGCCGGAGGAGAGAGGAATTCTCGACGGGGTGACCGACCAGATGTTTGACAGGTTCCTGGACACTATGCGCGAGAACCGGCCGCGGATGACCGAGGAGGACCTGGAGCTTATCTCAGACGGGCGTATCGTAACCGCGCAGCAAGCGCTGGAGCTGAAGATGGTGGACCGGGTGGGCTACCTGGAGGACGCCCTGGCAGAAGCCCGCCGGCTTGCCGGCATCAAGGAGGCAACCATCATCCTCTACCAGGCCAGGCCCGGCTACAACGCCAACATCTACGCGCAGCGCGCGGACCGCGCCGACTTGCTCGCGCAGGCGGCGGCTCAACTGCTGCGGTGGCGCGATCCCGCTTTCCTTTACCTGTGGTGCCCCGGCCTGTGAGAAGGGTCGTGTGCCTCAGGAATCATCAGCGGAGGGCCTTTGGTGACCGGTAAGTTCGTGGGCGTGCAACTCGGGCCGCACAGCGTGTTCGATGAGGGAGTGGACCGCTGTCTGGACATTCTGCAGCAGAGGGCGCGCGTCAACGCGGTGATGGTCTATACCCACACGCACCATTTCAATTTCGCCCGGCCCCCCGCCGTCATGGCCGGCGATCACGGCGTGCCGGAGAAGGACCGGCCGAACCGGGACCTGATCAACGTCTGGGTGAAGACGCACCCGCAGTACTACGAGGGAACGGCGCTGGCGCACGACTGGGCCGCCGAGGGTTGCGAGTATCGCGGTCTGGACGTGTTGGAGGAGCTGATCGAGCCCTGTCGGGCGCGCGGCATGGAGCTCCATGCCCAGTTGCTGGAGGGGCACGGACGCCTGTTGCCCGATCTGATTGACAACTGGACGAAGGCCCTGGGCACCGACATCTTCGGGCGCACCACGTGGTTCCCCTGCTGGAACAACCCCCACTACCGGAACTGGTGGCTGGCGATGGTGGAGGACTTGTTCCGGAGTTACCCGCTGGACGGCCTCAAATGGGGCTCGGAGCGAAGCGGACCGCTCAGCAAGCTCCTGTTCGACGGGACGACTCCCTTCTGCTTCTGCCGCCACTGCCGGGAGGCCGTGCGGGGCGTTGACGCCGACGAGGCGCGGCAGGGGTTCGAGGCGCTTCACGGTTTAATGAACCGCGTCCGGGATGGCGAACGTCCGGCGGATGGAGTGCTCCTGACCATCCTCCGCCTGCTGCTCAAGCACCCGGCCGTCCTGGCGTGGGAGCAGTTCCAGCACGATTCGCGCGAGCGGGTGATGGCCGAGATGTACGGCACCATCAAGGCCATCAATCCGGAGGCCTGCGTGGGCTGGCACATCTACCACGCCGCCACCAGTTTCGATATCATCGAGCACGCGCTGGTGGATTACGCAGCTACGGCGGAATACGCTGACTACATCAAACCGGTTCTCTACCACGAGGCCGCCGGGCCGCGCCTGCGGGGCTATATATGCGGCCCGTATCAGGCCGACCCTTTCGGAGAACTGGAGGAAGAACAGACACTTCAACTGCTCTACCGGCTCTTCGGTTGGGACGCGGACGCCGAGCCGACGATGGAGGAGGAAGGGCACGGCCTTTCGCCCGAGTACGTTCGTCGCGAGACGCGGCGTTGCCTGGAGGCGGTCTCCGGGCGGGCCGAGGTTTATCCCGGCATCGGACTGGACATCCCGCTGGACCGAAGCCACCACTGGCCGAGCGACCCCGGTGAACTCTACGAGGGCACCCTGGGCGTCTTTGAAGCGGGCGCGGGAGGCATTATCATCTCCAGGGAATACGACGAGATGAGCCTGGACAGCCTTCGCGCGGTGGGGCGTGCCGCCCAGGCGGCAGACGCCGACCACGCGTAACCGAAAGGAGAGAGGATGCGTTACGGACATTTCGACGACGATGCGAAGGAATACGTGATCGAGCGGCCGGACACCCCGCGGTCCTGGTCCAACTACCTGGGCGACATGATCTACGGGGCCATTATCACCAACAACGCGGGCGGCTACAGCTTCTACCGCTCCGCCACGCACGGCTGCATCACGCGACTGCAGCTCAACCGGGTTCCCAGGGACCAGCCGGGGCGCTATTTCTACCTGCGCGACCGTGACAGCGGGGACTACTGGTCGGCCTCCTGGCAACCGGTAGGGAAGGACCTGTCCGAGTATAAGAGCACCTGCCGCCACGGGACGGCATATACCGTCATCGAGTCGGAATATTCCGCCATACGCACGAATTCCACCTACTTCGTGCCGCTCGACCGGCGGTTCGAGTACTGGATCCTGGAGGTGACGAACACCGGCGACGAGGCGCGGGATCTGTCGGTGTTTCCCTTTGCGGAGTTCACCAACAACTGGAACAACCGGCAGGATCAGTTTAACCTGCAGTACAGCCAGTACATCGT
>CAYVBE010000300.1:0-3433 GCA_964448935.1 uncultured candidatus Brocadiaceae bacterium | reverse complement strand
GAGCCGCCGACGGTGACGGTGAACCGGCCGGCCTCCAGCACGGAGTCGCCGCGCTCGTTCACGATCTCCATCATCTCGGGCGTGACGGTGAACTCAACCGTCGCCGACTCGCCGGGGGCGAGGCGCACGCGCCGGAAGTCCTTCAGCTCGCGGCGCGGCACGGTCACATCCGCTTTCTCTGCTGAGAGATAGAGCTGGACCACCTCTTCCGCCTCGCGCGCGCCGCGATTGGCCAGGTGAACGCTCACGTCGAGCGCCTGGCCCCGCTGGACCTCATCCGCCGAAAGCTGCAAGGGACCGTATTCAAAGCGGGTGTAGCTAAGCCCGAAGCCGAAGGGGTAGAGTGGGTCCTCCTCCATGTAGCGGTAGGTGCGGCCCGCGAGGGAGTAGTCGGGGAAGGGGGGCACCTGATCGAGGGACCGCGGGAAGGTGATGGGCAGGCGTCCGGACGGGCACTCGTTGCCGAACAGGATGTCCCCCACCGCCGCGCCTCCCTGCTCGCCGGGATACCAGATGAACAGCACCGCGTCGGCCAGTTCGTGCAGCTCCGGCATGGCCACGGGCGACCCGCCGGTGACCACGAGCACGAGCGGTTTGTCCAGTTCGGCCATCTCGCGGACGAACTCCACCTGGTTCGGCGGCAGGCCGATCTCCTCGCGGTCGCCCCCGGTCGGCGTGGCGATGCACTCCCCGGACTCCCCCTCCATCAGCGGCGAGGTACCGACCGCCGCCACCACGGCGTCCGCCCACTCGGCCAGTCCGAAGGTCCAGGTGGAGGGAAACTTATTGGGATGCGCCAGCAGACAGCCCTTCATGGTGGTGATCGTGGTGCCCGGCGGCGCGGCCTGCACCGTGCCCTCCAGCACGGTGACGAGCCGGGGGGAAACGCCGCGGTAGAAGTTGCCCAGCAGCACGTCCTGGTCGCCGGCGTTCGGCCCGGTGACGAGGATCGTCTTGAGGTCCGGACTGAGCGGCAGCACGCCGTCGTTCTTGAGGAGAACGACGGACTTCAGGGCCGCCGTGCGAGCCATCTCCACGTGCTCCTCCAGCGGCACATCTTCCTAGCGGATCTGCGCATAGGGAACGTCCTCGGGGTCGTCGAACATGCCCAGCCGGAAGCGCGTCGTCAGGATGCGCGCCACGGAGCGGTTGATGTCCTTCTCGGTCACCAGGCTCCGCTCCATAGCCTCAGGCAGCTTCTCGTAGCACTTCTGCCCGCCCAGCTCCATATCGCAGCCCATGCTGACGGCAAGCCCGGCGGACTCGACGGCATCGGAGGTAACCCCGTGGTGCAGGTGCATGGCAGCCACCGCGCCGGCATCGGAGACGACCAGTCCCTCGAAACCCCACGCGTCCCGCAGCAGGCCGGCCAGCAGCGTCTCGCTACCGCAGAGGGCCTCTCCGTTCACGCGGTTGTAGGTGGCCATCACGGACTCGACCCCGGCGTCCAGGAGGGCCCGGAACGCGGGCAGATAGGTCTCGTGCAGGTCTTTGGCACTGACCCGCGCGTCGAACTCCTGGCGCAGCCGTTCCGGGCCGCTGTGCACGGCGAAGTGCTTGGCGCAGGCAGCGGCCTTGAGGTAGCGGGGATCGTCGCCCTGGAGCCCCTTGACGAAGGCGGCGCCGATGGCACCCGTCAGGCAGGGGTCCTCCCCGTAGGTTTCCTGGCCGCGTCCCCAGCGGAGGTCGCGGAAGATGTTGATGACCGGAGTCCAGAAGTTGATACCCACGTGCGGACCGTCCGGTCCGTGCCAGAGGGGGTCGTGGTACTTGGCCCGCGCCTCGGTGGCGATGGCACCCGCCACGCGGCGCACCAGGTCGGTGTCGAAGGTGGCCGCCAGACCGATGGCCTGCGGGAAAACGGTGGCGCGCCCCGTGTGGCAGAGCCCGTGCAGGCACTCGTTGCCCCATTTGTAGGCGGGTATGCCCAGGCGCTCGATGGCCGGGCTGTCCTCCCGCATCTGCGATATCTTCTCTTGTAGCGTCAGCCGGTCCAGCAGGTCCTCAACGCGGTCCTGGACAGGCAGCGATTGGTCCCGGAAGCGCGGGCTATCCGACTCGGTTTCACGGCTCATAGCACACCTCCGTACGCGGAGTGGGAATACTACCCGCATGTGCGGGTCCGTGCAATGGGCACGGAGCAACGCGGTGGACTTTGTGGACCGGGTGGTGTGGACGTTGGAACGGCGGGTCACGAGTTGGGCGCGAGCGAAAGGGCGCAGCCGGGGCGCGGCTACGGGCTGGAGGGGTTGGGCGCCTGCGAGTAGTCGGTGTCGGGAGAGAAGAAGTCCTCGGTGGAGATCGGCCCCCAGGTGCCGACGCGGTAATTGGGGAAGTCCGGCGGCGGCTCTGCGTCCCACTGATCGAGAATGGCAGTGGCGAAGTCCCACTCCAGCTCCACCTCGTCCCGCCGCGCGAACAGCGCCGTGTTCCCGGCCATTACGTCCAGCAGCAGCCGCTCGTATGCCTCCGGGCTGGCGGCGGGGAACGCGCTGCTGTAGGGGAAGTCCATCTCCACGTTCTTCAGCGCCAGCTCGATGCCCGGTTCTTTGGTAGTGAACCGCAGCGAGACCCCCTCGTCCGGCTGGATGCGCAGGGTCAGGCGGTTGGGTTCGAGGGCCACGTCCCGCAATGCCCCGAACAACACCCGTGGCGGTCGCTTGAATTCCACCGCCACCTCGGCCAGGCGGGTGGGCAGCCGCTTGCCGGCGCACAGATAGATCGGCACGCCCGCCCATCGCCAGTTGTCTATGTAGGTCCGCAGTCCCACGAACGTCTCCGTATCGGAGTCGTTCGGCACGCCTCCTTCCTGTCGATAGCTCACCACCTGCTCCCCGTTCACAGTACCGACCCCGTATTGACCACGGATGACTGAGCGAGACACCTCGTCCCCCTCCAGTCGCCGCAGGCAGCGCAGCACCTTGACCTTCTCATCTCGGATGGCATCCGCCGCCAGCGAGGACGGGGGCTCCATGGTGACGAGTGTCAGAAGCTGCAGGACATGATTCTGCAGGATATCCCGCAGGATACCCGTGGAGTCGAAGTATCCCCCTCGATCCTCAACCCCGATGCTCTCGGCCACCGTGCAGCGCACCCAGCGGACTGAGTCCGAACTCCAGACGTTCTCGAAGATGCTGTTGGCAAACCGCAGGACGGTGATGTTCTGAACGGTCTCCTTGCCCAGGTAGTGGTCCATGCGGAAGACCTGTGATTCGTCCAGCAGGTGGTCAATCAGGTCATTCAACTCGCGCGCGGACTCGCGATCGCGCCCGAAGGGCTTCTCAAACACCGCGCGCAGGTGACACCCCCGTTCGTCGTGGCAGGGCGTGCGCCGCTCCAGCGCGCCCACATCCGAAAGGTTCTCCAGGATGGGCGGCACCACCTCCGGCGGCACGGCCAGGTAGAAGATGCGGCTGCCCCCGATGCCGAAGCG
>CAYVBE010000299.1:0-3448 GCA_964448935.1 uncultured candidatus Brocadiaceae bacterium | reverse complement strand
GATCAACAACAGGCATGTCTTTCACGCGGCGGGCCCTGCCGCCGCCCGCACGGGTGGAAATGGCCTCGGCTTCCACGTCCACCTCGCTCAGCCGCTTTCCGATTTTGGTGCGATACTTGATGTACTCGGCCCGGTTCTTGCCATCGGCGTACGTCGGCCGCCTCCTACCAGCTTCCCAGGAAGTCGAATGTCCGCAAATCGCCCGTCTCCTCTGTCAGTTGCCGATACACGCGGACGGCGCAGGCAAGGTCCTGAATGGCCAGGCCTGTGCTGTCGAAGACGGTTACCTGGTGGGCGTCCTCGCGGCCGGCTTTCTTGCCGGCGACGATCTCTCCGATGTCGGCGTAGATATCTTCCTCCGTGATGAGTTTCTCCGACAGGGCGACGTTAATCTCGCCGCCGTGGGATGCCTGTTCTCGGCTGTCCACCACCACACGCGCGTCCTTTAGGATGGCCGGGCCCAACTCCTGCTTGCCCGGTGCGTCTGCGCCGATGGCGTTGATGTGCGTGCCGGGCCGCACCCATTCCCTCCGGATAATGGGCTCGCGCACGGGCGTGGTTGTGACCAGGACGTCCGCAGTGCGCACCACCTCTTCTACCGAATCAGCCACTGCCACATCCAGGCCGTGCTCGGCCGAGCTGCCCTCAACGAATTTCTCGGCCTTCCCTTCGTCCACGTCGAAGATGTTTACCCGTTCTATGCTTTCCAGGACGCAGCCCAGCGCGGAAAGCTGCGTGGTGGCCTGCGTGCCGGCGCCCACCAGACCCACTACGCTTGAATCCGGCCGGGCCAGGTACTTCGCCGCGACGCCACCGGCCGCCCCGGTCCGCATGCCGGTCAGATAGGTTCCGTCCATGATGGCCAGGGGGAATCCGGTCTCCGGGTCGAACACCGTGACGGTGGCCATCACGACGGGCAGGTCGCTGTTCTCCGGGTGGACGTTCACGTTCTTGACGGTTGCCAGCCCCAGGTCGGGGACGTACCCCGGCATGGCGCGCAGGTCACCCTTGTCGAAGTGAAGGTAGGGCTTTGGCGGCAGTTGTGCCCGGCTCTCTCCGTAGGCCCTGAAGGCGGCCTCGACGGCGTCTATGGCGTCCGAGATGTCCAGCACACGCTCCACCTCGGCGCGTGTGATCAGCGAAGTCGCGCGGTTTCCCATTGTCCCCTCCGCGAAATGACGTGCCGTTTGCCTGCGTCCGGTGCTCCGTGCATGAAGCGCTCAACGACGAGATTGCTTCGCCCTCCAGGGGCGGAATATCTTCGCGTGCACATGAGTGGGGGCGCCTCACGCCCAGGTTTCCACGATCTCGCGCGCCGCGCCCGGCATGATGCCCAGCAGCCGCGCCAGGTCCAGGATCATGAACCGGGGCCGCATCTCGTGTGCGTGGGTAAAGGCGGCCAGCAGGCGCTCGCGGTCCACGCCTATACCCTCTGCGCGGAACGCCGCCCCGGCTCGCTTCAGGCAGTCGCGGGTGACCTCCGGCTCCCGGGTCATGGGCGCGACGGCCGTGCGCAGGCGGTCCCAGGCGTCCCCCTCGGACAGCACGGCCATGGCTTCGTGCAGCCGCTCGAGTTTGCCCTCGTACTCCGGCGCCACCACGTCGGCCAGGTCGCCCCAGTACTCCCGGTCCACCGATTCCTGAGGTTCGACGAACTCCGGCGACTCGATCGCCAGCATGCGTCGGTACAGCTCGGAGGTCAGGATGGTGCCGATGCCCACCTGCCGCCCGTGCAGGTCGTGTTCCAGGCCGCGCGACATGGCGGTCATGTCCAGCGCGTGGCTCACGGCGTGCTCGCCGCCGGAGCAGGGGCTGGTGGTGCCGGCCATGGTCATGGCGGTGCCCGTCAGCAGCAGGGCCCGATAGACCGCCTCCATCGCGTCCGGCCGGCCGGCCTTCACGTTCTCCGGATGCTCCAGATAGCGCGGCTCTATGGCGGCGATCAGGCTCACGGCGCGGGGGCAGAAGTAGTCGCCGAAGATGATGTTGTTCATCCGCCAGTCGGCGGTGCTCACCGTCTTCGCCAGCACGTCGCCCAGCCCGGAAGTGGTCAGTTCGTAGGGCGCGCCCTGTATCACGGAGGGTGCCGAGACCACCGCCAGCGGCGGCCGCGCCCTGAGCAGCGTCTTAACCCCGTTGATCGCCGGCGCCACGTTCGCGCTGCAGTAGCCGTTCATGCTGGCGGCCGTGGCGAAGCTGACGAACCGCCGGTCCCGGTCCCACGCGATCCAGCGTGTCAGGTCGGTGATCACCCCGCTGCCCACCGAGACGAAGGCGTCCACCGGACCGATCTCGTCCTCCAGCTTCTCTTTCGTACGGTCGTCACAGACGGGCGAGAGCCCCGGCGCCGGGTCGCGCACCAGCACCGCCAGCACCTTCCACCCCGCGTCGGCCAGCGCGGTGCACACCTCTGCCCCCGCCGCGTCGCGCGTGCGCAGGTCCATCAGCACCGCCACGCGCCGCCCCTCGGTGGCCCTCTGCAGTAGCTCGGGCACCCGGTCGGCAGCGTCCGACTCGTAGAGCACCTCTCCCGGTTCGATGCTGTGCGTCTCCCCGCACTCGCACTCGAACGTCTCGCCGTATATCCCCGTCGCCCCTTCGGTGTCCACCTCCGGTCCCCCCATTGCTGTCCGTTTCCCCGAGTTGGCGCCTCGCCGCCTGCCGTATCACCATGATGATACGCGGCCTGGCCTGAACGGGCAAGCTGTAACCGCCGTATTTGCCCCATTGGATCCCTGTGGTAAGATGCAGCGGAGTTCCGGTTCGCCGTATGGCCGGACGACATTCCATTGCGTTCTCAGGACAGGCAGGAGGCAGGCCCTATGGGTACGGCGGGAAGCAGAATGTTGGGACGCTGGGTCGGAATGCTGATCGTGGCCGCGGTGTTCTGCGGACCGCTGGCCACCGTCGGCGCGGAGCAGGCGTTTCTATGGTGGGAGGGGGAGGCGCCCGCACAGACCAACTTCCCGGAAGGCGACTTCTTCTCGGTGACGCCCGAGATGAAGCAGGTGCTCTCGGGAGGCGAATGGCTCGATGCCGCGGCCGATCGCTACGGCCCGACACTGTTCGCGACCTACCAGGTGGAAGTGCCGAGGGCGGGGACGTACAACTTCTGGGTGCGGAAGTTCTGGAAGCACGGGCCTTTCCGCTGGAGGTTCGACGCGCAGCCTTGGCGCGAGTGCGGACGAGACTGCAGTTTGTTCGACACCGTCTACCTGCGGCCCAACATCTGCGCCTCCTGGGTCTCGCTGGGAAGGGTTGAACTGACGCAGGGCAGACATCGTCTGCGCGTGGAGAGCACCGATACCGTGGTGGAGAAGCCGGGACCGGAGAAGGTGGACGTGCCCCCCCTGACCGAGGAACGTGCCACCAGAGAACTGAACGATTGGTGCAACATCACCTATCCCACTGAGGTGGCCGTCGGCCAGACCGTCCCCGTCATTCTAGA
>CAYVBE010000298.1:0-3453 GCA_964448935.1 uncultured candidatus Brocadiaceae bacterium | reverse complement strand
CACCGTCGTTAAAACTACCGTGACCATAGGGGGCAGAAGGCGGGCTGTCAAGGGAATTCGAGCGTTTTCCCGAAAAACCGGCTGAGACCGACAGAATCTCGGCCCGGGACGGGAACCGTGCTGCCCGCTTGAACGTCGGTGGGGAAGGAATTAGACTGGTCACAGCGCAAGGTCCGCCGCCCAAAGGAGTGCATATTGAAGCTCGAATGTCCGTGTGCGCGCTTATTCCCCCTCATACTGACGCTCCTGACACTCGGGGCACTGCACGGCCCCGCCACCGGTGCGCAGGACGCTCCCAAGTCGGGCCCGAGAGACGACACCGTCCCCGTTCTGGTCTTCTACAACCAGGGATGCCCGGGATGCGAGGCTGTTGGGGAGGAAAGGTTGCGGGGGCGGGCGAAACGTGCCGGCGTGACGGTCCGCCTGCGCTCCTTCGACCTTTCCGACACCGAGAACTACGACCTTCTGGTCCGGGTCGAGAACCACCTGGACGACACGGCCAACCATCTCCCGGTGGTCGTGGTCGGGAGGATTCTCCTGGGAGGAGAGGAGGAGGTCGAGGACGGTTTCGAGCGGGCGCTCCGGCGGGAGGCGTCGCGTCCGCGGGACGTGTTGGCCGAAATCCGCGGGCAGGAGTTGAAGCGAACTGCGACATCTTGGAAAAACCTGGGGAAAAGTCCGGTGTGCGTGGGCTATTTCTACGCGCCGGGATGCGCCCGGTGCGCCCGGGCGGAACACATGCTCAGGCGAGCCGCCGAGGAATCTCCCCGCATCCAGGTCCTTCGGCATCCCACGGACAAGAGGGAGAATCTCGTTCTCCTGGAGGAGATCTGCTCACGGCTGGGCGTCCCGGAGGAGCGGCGGCTGCGCACGCCGGCCCTCGTGGTCGGCCGGCGTTATCTGGGGCCGGAGGAGATCTCGGACCGGGCGCTGGCCGATGCGGTCGAGGCGACGGGGCCGTCGGGCGCACCTGCATGGTGGGAAGACATAGACACGCGGCAGGCGGCGGGCAGGCTCCGGGAGAGATGGGAGGGCCTTACGCTGGGGGCCGTGGCGGCGGGCGGCCTCATCGACGGAGTCAACCCCTGCGCCTTCGCCACACTGATACTCTTCGTGAGCATGGTCACCATCTCGTCGGCCCGCCGCCGGCACCTTGCAGCCCTGGCCGGGGCCTTTATCGCCGGGGTGTTCTGCACCTATTACGCCATCGGTCTGGGTCTGACGGGACTTGCGCGCTGGCTCTCTGCCGTCCCCGTACTGCGGGCGGCCGTGAACTACAGCATCGCGGCCCTCTGCGTGCTGCTGGCGGGCATCAGCCTGCGGGACGCCTGGAAGGCCCGCTCCGGCGACTACGATGCCATCTCCCTGCAGCTGCCGGGCGCCGTCAAGAAGCGCATCCGGGGCGTGGTGGCGCGGTTCGGCAGGGCGAAATACCTGGTGCCGGCGGGATTCGTGACGGGAATCTTCATCTCCGGCCTCGAACTGATCTGCACCGGGCAGATCTACCTGCCGGTGATTCAGCTGATGAGCCGGGGGGCGGGCGGAGGGTTTGCGGCCTGGCTCTGGCTCGCCGTCTACAATGTGGGCTTCATCCTGCCCCTGGTCGTCGTCTTCATCCTGGTCGGCCTCGGCTCCACCAGCGAGGGGCTCACGCGGCTTCTGAAGCGCCACCTGCCGGCGACAAAGGTCGCCACGGCGGCCTTCTTTCTGCTGCTGGCGGGACTGCTGGTGGTCCTCTGACGCCGCCTCGGCGGGGGACATCAATCGCCTTGCTCGACGGACACTACCTGCAGATCGGCCACGTCCAGCGTGCCGCTCCTGGCGTGAACCGCCCCGAACAGAGCAGTTGTCGCACCTTGCGGCACATCCACGGTTTTGTGGGCGGGTTCCCAGGCGCAGTTGTAGTGGACGTCGATGATCGTCTGCCTTTCGCCCACGGGCTCCTGGTCGGCGTCCTGGAACGAGACCCGCACTGCCGGGCATGCCGGCCAGCCCTTCCTGGGTGGGGTCCAGCCCGAAAGGCGCACCCGACAACCGATCCACAGGCGGTCCCGGGACGGCTGGAGGGAGACAGGCACGTGTATTCTGGCCACCGAACCATTGGGGTCGCCCAGATGCACATGCTGCTCCCCGTCTTCGATCTTTACGCTGATGCGGAGGCCGGGGTCCGCCTGTTCCGACTCCGCCCTCTGCCGCATGATCTCTTCCACGACCGACGCTGCCTGCTGTGGGGTCAACAAAATCTGTCCTTCCGGCGGGTGGAGCCGGAAGCTTCCCTCGCCCCTGTTCGGTACGAGGCGGATGTCCGCGATGTCGACGTTCCCGGAGCCAACCCTCCTGAAGTGCACGCCGACCTTCTCGGCTCCGCCCGGTATCGGGATGTCCGTCTCCACGGTTCGCCAATCCCCGCCGAGAGCGACGGTCTGTTCCCAGCCGACCACGCCCCGACTCCGGCCCACCATGGCAAACTGCACACTCGCGCGCATCCATCCTTGATAGGTGGGGGTTGCGCGGGCATCGAAGCGGTAACGGAACGTCCGCCAGCTCGGCATCAGCGGCTTCTCCACGTCCAGCACGACATGGCCCTCCGGCAGCCTCATGTATCGCCGCCCCGCCTCCGTTCGGACGGAGACCCGGCCGCCGGGCGTGTCACCGATCTGCCAGCCCACGGGCTCTCCGTCCCGACCGGGCCTTAAGGGTGCCGCTTCGAGCAGGATGTTGGCCCCGGGGGAGCCCTGAGGCAGCACTGACGAGACGTCTATCCGCGGAACCAGGGAAAGCGCAGCGAGGTCCAGCCTGCCGGATATCGGCGTGCTATAGATGCGCACCATGCAGCGGGAGGCCGCGTCCGGCACTCGGGCCTCCCGTAGAACGGTATGCCAGCGCTCGTTTGAATCAAAGGGCACCGACAGCGCCTTCCCGGTCTGGCCCCCATCGGAATCGAGGAAACTCAGGACGACCCTCGGTACATTGGGCGGCCTCGCGCCCGCTCTCCGGCCGTATGCCCGGGCCGCCAGAAGCAACTCGACCCGCTCCCAGGTCTCCATCACGTCGCAGGTGGTTGACAGACATCCGGCCCCGGACCGCACTTCCAGGAAGTTGTGCTCATCCTGCGTCTGCACCCGGAACAACCCCGCCGAACCCTCCTCCAGGCGCCATCCCACGAGTTGCCCCGACCCGTCGGTGCGAAACTTCCCGGCCGGAAGGATATCGTCCTGTCCGACGGCGCTCATCACGCTCTCGATGACCTGCTTCTGCCTGCCCGTGCCCGCCGTGCTCAGGAGAAGCTCCATCTCCGCCAAGTCCAGGCGGCCGTCCCCGTTGTGCGCTATGCGGACCCACAGCGCTTGCACCCCGGCCGGGACGGAGGCCGTGCTGCGCACCTCTTGCCAGGACGCACTAGGCTCGATCGGAGACAGTATCCCGCCCTCCACCGGCCTGCCCCCCTCGTCC
>CAYVBE010000297.1:0-3514 GCA_964448935.1 uncultured candidatus Brocadiaceae bacterium | reverse complement strand
CGCTGCTTCCCAAAGGTGTGGACGGCCTCCTGGTGGCGGGCCGCTGCAGCTCGGCCACCATGCTGGGCCACTATGGCGGCAAGAGCATGGGCAACATGATTTCCATCGGCCAGGGCGCCGGCGTGGCCGCGGCCCTCTGCGCGCAGCGCGACACCCGGCCGCGCGATCTGGGTTACCACCTGATCCAGGATAAACTGGACGAGATGGGCGCGAGCCTGTGAGTCCGGGCGGCTGCCGGAACTGCTATTGCGTGGGAGAAACGCATGATGCGCGGGAACGGATTTCGTGTGGGACTGGTGATTCTTGGCGCAGCGGTCGCTCTGGCAGGCGGCGTCACAGATGCCGGGGCGGCGGAGTATTCGTGGCAGCAGCCGCAGGCGAAGGTGCTGCCCCAGGGGGACCTGCAGTGGGCGCCCCGGCCGTTCGTCTTCGAGAAAGGCGATTCCGTCCGCTACATAGACTACGAAGGGGGCGAGGACGCAAACGACGGCCTGACGAAGGGCAGCCCGTGGAAGCACCACCCGTGGGACGAAAAGGCCACGGGCCGGGCGGCCGCCTGCAGCGGCGTTCACACCTACGTGTTCAAACGCGGCTCGATCTACCGCGGTTACCTGCTGGCCGACGACTCCGGCGAGCCGGGCAACCCCATCCGCCTGACCTGCGATCCCGCCTGGGGCAGCGGGGATGCGGGCTTCTATGGATCGGTGGCCCTCACGGATGGTTGGAAGCGCTGCACCCCGGCCGATGCGCCCGAACGCATGCCGGAGCCGACGAAGGTCTGGTACAGGTACGTCGGCACCGGTTCCGTGCCTCGCAGCCTGTGGGAGCGCCGCGCTGACGAGGTCGTGCGGATCAATGTGGCGCGGGAGCCGAACTGGACCATCAGCAACCCGGACGACCCGCAGGCAGAATGGTTCACGTGGGACAGGCGGGAACGCCCCGGCGGCTGGAGCGTTGACGAAGACCGGCTCACCCAGCCCGACCCCGACTATTACGTGGGAGCCACGGTCTGGAGCGAATACGCCGGCAACATGGGCGTCGTTCACAAGAGACGCATCGAAGGCTACGACCCCGCCCGGAACGCCGTCCGCCCCATCTACCGGGGCTCGAAGGGGCTGCGCTACTTCCTGGAGGACCTGCCCCAGTTTCTGGACGAACCCGGGGAATACTACTATGCCCGAAACGGCCGGCACGCGGGGCGCCTCTACGTGCGCCTGTCCGGCGACAGGGACCCGAACGGCGCGATCCTGGAGATGCCGGTGCGCCACTACCTGGTCGAGATACGCGACCAGAAGCACGTGGCGGTCACGGGGCTGCGGTTCAGCTTCCTGAATGCCCGCGAGGAGGCCGGCTGGCCGGTCGAGGTCTACTCCCCCGCGGCGGTGCGGATCGTCGGGGACTGCCGGCACATCCGGGTCGCCAACTGCCACTTCTCCCACGTGCCGAGGGCCGTCAACGGCTTCGCCCGCCTGGACGAGCAGTTCACGGAGGAGTACATGCCGCAGTTCGGCCACCGGGGCGAGGCGGACGTGCTGGACGATATCGTGATAGCGGACAACGATATCAGCGATACGGACAAGGGCGCAATAAGCTTCATTGACGGCAAGATGCTGAACCGCTGGATGACGCCCCCGATAGGCGACCTGCGCCGGCTGAAAATACTGCGCAACCGGTTGCAGCGCATCGGCATGCGCCAGGGCACCTACCGCAACGGCTCCATATCGGCCATCGGCGTTTCGAACGGACTGCTGGTCGAGGTGGCGGGCAACATTCTGGACCGCTGCTGGGGCGCGGGCGTGCTGTGCTACAACGCCAAGGGCGGCGACGACCTGCGCGACAGGCCCCTGATCCGCATCCTCATCCACCACAACAAGGCCACCAACACCATGCTCGCCTGCAACGACTACGGAGGCATCGAGAGCTGGCAGGGCGGGCCAGCCTACATTTACGACAACGTCTCGGGCAACGCAATCGGTTACAAGGCCGACGTGGGCAACACGTGGGCCTTCACGTTCTACCTGGACGGCCAGTTTAAGAGCTACACCTTCAACAACATCGCGTGGGGCAAGCGCAACGATCCGGACGATCCCTACGCCAACCTGGGCGGCTACATGCAGGTGATCGGCTTCCTGAACCACTGGTTCAATAACACGTCCTATCACTTCAAGATCGGCTCGCACCGCGGCGGCTCGCGGCGGAGCAGCTACCTGGGCAACGTTCACACCGACATCACCGAGAGCTTCTTCCTGCACCGCCACACGCCGGAGGAGGACGCGCCCAATCAGGCGTACGCCAACAACGTCCTCTACGGAAAGGCCCGTGTGGGCGACTTCGCGCAGGGCCTGGGCGGCGGATCGCTCGAGGATTTCCGCCGGCGCCTGTGCGAGAGGAAAGCCCGCGCGTGCCAGACCGGCTGGATGGCCGAGGAGATGCCGCTGCGCGATCCGGCCAGGGGCGATTTCCGGCCGACCGCGGATTCGGCCGCGCTGGACAGCGGAGTCCGCTTCTTCGTGCCGTGGGGACTTTACGCCACGGTCGGCGAGTGGCACTTCTGGCGCAATAATGCCGACCCGTCGCTGGTCGCCGGACACAACTTCTATATGACCGACGAGTACATCACCCGCCAGCAATACTACGATGTCCCGCGCAACGATCTCCGGGCCGAAGGCGTCTCGCCCGACAGCTACGTGGAAGGGCCCCTGGAGGACTGGACGGACGGCGCCCTGGCATTCGACGGCGCCAGCACCCGCTGCGTCCTCCCGGACCAGGAACTCAAGCGCGACTACGAGTACCACATCGGCATCCCCGAGGGTAAATCGCGGTCCCAACAGGGTAAATTCGTTTACTCCGGCGAGAAGCGCCGCACGGTGGACATGCACGCCAACAACTTCCTGATCGAAGTCCACTTCAAAACCCGCCCGGGCCACACCGGCGGCACGCTGGTCTCCAAGATGGGCCCCGATGCCGGCTACGCGCTCCGGGTGAACGACGAGGGCGGCGCAACACTGACGCTCCGCTCCGGTGGTGCGGCCGACAGCGTGGCCTGCGGAGCGGCGATCACCGACGGCGCGTGGCACCACCTGATCGCGGAGGCCGACCGAGGCAAAGGGCTGCTGCGCATCTACGTGGACGGACGAGAGAGGTGTGAGGCGCCCATCGAGAGCCTCTCCGCCGACGCGTCGCTGTCCAACGCGGAGGACTTCCTG
The DNA here is from genome assembly GCA_964448935.1 of uncultured candidatus Brocadiaceae bacterium. Classification (GTDB taxonomy): domain Bacteria; phylum Planctomycetota; class Brocadiia; order SM23-32; family SM23-32; genus CAYVBE01. The sequence continues at coordinate 308 of CAYVBE010000297.1, read as the reverse complement.
GTCGGCGCCGCGGGCGACGAAGCGCACTTCGCCGGAGCCGTGGACTTCCTGCGCGTCTGCCGCGGCACGCTGGAAGACGCGCAGACGACAATCGAAGAACTCTACGCCTGGGAGTTCCGCGGCCCCCAGCTCCGCGATTTCTGCGGTCGCGAGGCGGCGCCGGGCCGGCGCGACGCGGGCGCGATCGAATTGGCCCGATAGGTCTCGATCCGCCCCGTCTTTGCCCGAAGACTACAGCATTCGAGAGACGGAAAATGTGCGCTGAAGTAAACCTGCGTGAGACGACTCCGCCCGCCCTCTTCATGGAC
>CAYVBE010000296.1:0-3523 GCA_964448935.1 uncultured candidatus Brocadiaceae bacterium | reverse complement strand
GACCTTGCCAGAATGGCTCTGAACCCCGAAACTCAAGTGTTATGGACCACTAGCAGCCGCGTCTGCGCGTTTTCGTAGTCCTCCCCGGAGCGGTTGGTCACCCGCACGTAGCCCTCAAGTTTCATCCGCTGCTCGTCCGGCGTCAGCGTGCCCAGATAGAACGCCTGCCAGGACAGACCGCTGGTGAAGCAGGTAATCTCCACCGGCACCTCGCCGCTGACCTGCGAGCGCAGATGCCACAGCCCAAGCTCCTTCGTCCGCGGCGGATAGGTGATGTCGAAGACGTCTATACGGTCCACCCGCTCTTTCGGCGCCATGTGCAGGGAGGTGGGGTCAATCAGCGTATTGGCCCAGGAGAACTGCAGCCGGTTCTCGCCCCGCCTCAGCGTCAGCGGCCGCCTGTCTCGCACCAGCGTCAGGTCCGCGCTGTTGTAGATGGTAAGCTGCACCGCCTCCCGCTCGGGCAATGTCACCAGATCCACCTTCGCCTCCACGCCTCCCGCGGGCAACAGCAGCAGCCCCATTAACACCGCCAGACACCACGCCTTCATCGAAGTCTCCCTCTGCAGACCGCGCCCGATCGGCCGGGCCTTTTCCCTTTGAGTAGCCTTGCGACCTCCGATGTTCGCGGAAACCTGCTTCCGCGCTACTCGGGGGCGCCCCAGACATCTGCCTTCTCGGGGTCGTAGTTGGGATTCGGCTTCGGCATCTTCGCGCCGACCGTCTGCCGCCAGTCTACCATCTGCCGGTGCAGCTCCTGCGCCCTGGCGGGCATTTCAAGAGCCAGGTTGTGCTCCTCGCCGATGTCCTCGGCCAGATTGTAGAGTTCCAGCCGGCCCTCCTCGAAGTATTCGATCAGTTTGTAGTCGCCCTTCCGCACGGCGCCGCACGGGGCGCAGTGGTGGTAGTGCGGGTAGTGCCAGTAGAGCGCCTCCCGCCCGAGCGTATCGCCGCCGGTCAACAGGGGCACCAGGCTCACGCCGTCGGCCGCCTGGTCCGGCGGCATGGCCCCACCGGCCAGCTCCATCATCGTGGGATAGACGTCCGGGCTGTTGACCGGCACGCGGCAGACCTGCCCCGCCGGCACGAAGCCCGGAAGCCGCACGATGAGTGGCACGCGGATGCCGCCCTCGTAGAGGGTGCCCTTCTCGGAACGCAGGGGCGCGTTGGAGGTCACGATATCGCCCTCCCCATCGAACCGCTTGATCAGCCCCCCGTTGTCCGAATAGAAGATCACGATTGTGTTGTCGGCGATGCCCAGCTCGTCCAGTTCGCCCAGCAGACGCCCCGTCTCGCGGTCCAGGTGCTCAATCATGGCGGCGTAGGTGGGATTGGCCTGCTCGGGGAAGGCCTGGCCGGGGTCGAGGCGCTCCCGGTGCTTCTCGACGAGGTCTTCGGGCGCCTCCAGCTTGATATGCACGGTGTGGTGGCAGAGGTAGAGGAAGAAGGGCCGGTCCCGGTTCTCCCGGATGAATCGGACGGAAGCATCGGTGAGCGCGGTCACCCGCTTATCGCCCTGGTTGGGGCCGACGGGTCCCGTGACGTCGAACAGAGCCCCGGGGTTCTTGCCACCGCGCCAACCCATGTGCCATTTGCCGAAGCAGGCGGTGGTGTAGCCCAGCGGCTTGAGGGCCTCGGGGATGGTCACCACGCCCGCCGGCAGACCGCGGGCGGTCTGCGGAACGGTCAGCTTCGCCCAGCCCCGCTTGTGGCCGGGGATGAAGTCGGTCATTCCCGTCCGGGCGGGATACTGGCCGGTGACGATGCTGCCGCGGGTGGGGCTGCAGATAGGCGCGGCTGAGTAGGCATCGGTGAAGCGGATGCCGTCCCTGGCCAGTTGGTCAATGACGGGCGAGACGTGGTAGGTGCTCCCATAGCACCCCAGGTCCGCCCAGCCCAGGTCGTCCACAAGGATGAACACGAAATTCAACCTCTTGCCGCTGTCCTCGCCGCCCCCGCTTTCCTGGGTCTGAGCACAGCCGCTCTGCAGCAGCGAAGCGCCCCCCAGTGCCCCGAGCGCCCCCGCGCCCACGCCTTGCAGAAATTGACGCCTATCGTATCGGCCCATTTGTCGCCTCCGAGTAAAGTCGCATGAACCGTCAGGATAAGCAGGCGCGGGACCGTTTGCAACCGGTGCGTCGCAATCGGCGGTGGACGGTCGGGCCTGCGGATGCGATAATGGCGGCGTGTTGGGGCACACAGATTTCTACAAAGGGGAGACAACCTGTGTTCGGACGCGAGAAGACTCTGTTCCACCTGTTCGGCATTCCGGTGAAGGCCAGTCTTTCCTGGCTGTTCCTGGTAGGGCTGGTGCTGTTCACCCTGTCCGAAGGATTGTTCCCCAGTGAACAGCTCGGGATCGGTCCGGGGCGGCCGTGGTATGTCTATTGGGGAATGGGCCTGGCGGGGACGATCGGCCTTTTCGCCTCGCTGATCGCCCACGAGCTCTGCCACAGCCTCGTGGCGCGGCACACCGGCATGCCGGTAGGAGGGATCACTTTGTTTATCTTCGGCGGCGTCAGCGAGCTTCAGGACGAGCCGCCCACCGCCCTCAGCGAGTTCTTCATGGCCGTCGTGGGGCCCGCCTCCAGCGTGCTGATCGGCGTGGTTATGCTGCTGGTGTGGTTGGCCGGCAACAGTTTTGGCTGGCCCCGAGGGCTGCAATCGGTTCTGCAGTACATCTGGTACATTAACTTCCTGCTGGCCGCGTTCAACAGCCTGCCCGCGTTCCCCCTGGACGGCGGGCGCGTGCTGCGGAGCATCCTCTGGGGCCTGAGCGACGACCTGCGCACCGCCACCAACATCGCCGCCAAGGTCGGCTCGTTCTTCGGGTTCGCGCTGATCCTCCTGGGCATTTTCGCGCTCTTCCAGGGAGGGGTCATCCCCGGCCTCTGGGCCATGGTGCTGGGATTCTTCCTGCGCCAGGCAGCGCAGAACAGCCTGCGCATGGTCATCATGCGCCAGCATCTGGAAGGTGAGCGCATCCGCGACTTCATGACCACGGACATGGTCACGGTCCCACGGGACGTGGACCTGCAGGAGTTCGTGAACAGCTACGTCTTCCACCACCGCTTCGACTACTATCCCGTGGTGGACGAGGAGGGCACGGTGCAGGGCATCGTGAATGCCCGCGCCCCGCGCGACGTGCCGCGGGAGGACTGGGTGCAGACGACCGTGGAGGAACTCCAGACCCCGCTGGATGAGATCATGGTGCTGCAGCCAGAGGCCGATGCCGTCGAGGCGCTCGCCCTGCTGCGCAACCGGGACGAAAGCCAGGCCATCGTGGTGGAGGACGGAGAGCCGGTCGGCACTATCACCCTGCGTGACCTGCTGCAGTTCCTGGCCCTCAAGATAGACCTCGAGCCCCGCGGCGCGAGACGCTGAGGAGTCCAGCACACGTGTTCTACGATTCTGTGAGCCCTGCAATGCCGGACCTGTGGAGCCTTTGTAGTCCGCCGTTAGCCCAACTTCCGCAGTTTAGCAGAAACTCCGGTTTTTTGGACTTTTTTTGGGGGCGCCATGG
>CAYVBE010000295.1:0-3540 GCA_964448935.1 uncultured candidatus Brocadiaceae bacterium | reverse complement strand
GTATCGGGTCCCGCTGAAGTCCCGCGCCTTTTCACGGCGCACTGAAATATCCGGGATAACCCATAAGACACTCGTCCCGGAGACAATGCATGTCCGTCACGCACGAGGATGTTGCGCCCGTTAGAGCCCACGGAGTCGGCGACGCAGACGTAGCCACGGGTGAAGAGGGCCGAAGGCCCGCTTGAACCCGTGGACACCGGGCCCAAAAGAAAACAGAGCCCGTGGAACGGGCGACTCAGCGGCGAGGCAGAGAGCTATACAGGCCCCTGACCGTCCTGAATCGCCCCTTGCAGGGGCTCCGGGTGTTTTTTTGCCCTTAATCCCCGGGCTCCCCCGCTTCGCGGGCTCACCCGGGGCTACGTCTGAAGCACCCGCCGTACGGCGGGCTTACAGCAGCGGCTTTCCTTGAGGTCCTCGGACCATTTTCTGAAGACTCACCGTGCCGTAAGGCGATTCAGGGCGTGCGCTAAACGGGTACATTCGGACGGGACAGGGGGAAGACTCCCCATTGTTTCTACACCGAACTTCTGACAGCTTCCCTCACCCACGCGCGTTGACGAATCCGCCGCGCGGGCGTAGTATGCCGGTGTGGCAAGTCGGCCACACCACAGCAAAGCTTTCAACAGGAGTTGTGTTCCATGAAGATTCTCGTTACCGGAGCCGCCGGGCGCCTTGGCTCGGCGGTGTGCAGGACCCTCGCGGAGGCGGACATGGAGGTAGTCGGGCTCGACTGCGTGCGCAGGGATGACTTGCCCGTCGAGATGCACGTGGTGGACGTTCTGGAGACGCTGTCCCTCTACCCGTTCGTCGAAGGCTGCGACGGCGTGGTCCACCTGGCCAACCATCTGAGCGAGCGCAGCCGGCATCCCGAGCAGCTCGTTTATCGCGAGAACGTGGCCATGAACATGAACGCCTTCCACGCCGCCGTGGACGCCGGCGCCCGGCATATCATCTACAGCAGCTCAGTCCAGGCGTTCTCCGGCACCCGCTACGGCAGGGAGGACATAGGCAAGCCGAGCTGCCTGCCCTACCTGCCGGTGGACGGCGAGGCGCCCGCGCTGCCGGGCAACGTTTACGGCCTGAGCAAGCAGGCGGGTGAGAACCAGTTGCGCTACTTCGCCCGCGTCACGCCCGGCCTGGCCTGCACCGCCATCCGGTTCCCTTACCTGGCCACCGGCAGGAGGCGCTACCACCATCACCACCACCACGAGCACAGGCACTTGAGCCGCCTGGACGAGTGCTTCGCCTACCTCCACGTCGAGGACGGCGCGCGCCTGATCCTGGCCATCCTGCAGCAGCAGGAGCCGGGCTACCACCAGCTCTTTGCCACAGCGCCCGACACCTTCCTCGGCGATCCGCTGCCGGAGATTATCGAGGAGTTCTATCCGGACGTGCCGCTGAAGGTCCCCGCCGAGGAAATGGAGAGCCTGGTGGACCTCGCCACCCTGGAGGAGCAGTTCGACTGGAAACCGCGGCACACGAGGATGTTCGAGGAATAGACAGCCCCGCCGCGCATTTCTACCGAGGGGACATCCCGATGACCGACGCTGAAGGTTTGCTGCAGAACGTGCCGCTGATACCGCGCAAGACGCTTTTCGGCAACCCCGACCGGGCGCAGCCCGGCCTGAGCCACGACGGCCGCTTTCTGGCCTTCCTGGCGCCCGTGGACGGCGTGCTCAACGTCTGGGTCGGACCGGCCGACGATCCCGACCAGGGCCGGCCGGTCACCCGCGACACCGACCGCGGCATCCGCGCCTACTCCTGGCCCTACGCCAGCGACATCATCCTCTACATCCAGGACAAAGCGGGCGACGAGAACTGGCACATCTACGCCACCGACCTGGAGACCGAGGAAACGCGCGACCTCACACCGTTCGAGGGCGTCCAGGCGCGCTTCCAGCAGCGAAGCCCCGACCGGCCCGACGAGATGCTGATCGCCCTCAATAACCGCGACCCGCGCTACCACGACATCCACCACATCAACCTCCGAACCGGCGAGACGGAGCTCGTGCAGCAGAACGACGGCTTCACGGGGTTTATCACGGATGAGGACTTCGCCGTGCGCTTCGCCTCGCGCTTCACCGGGGACGGCGGCCAGGAGACCCTCCGGCCCGCCGGCGAGGACGAGTGGGAACCGTTCATCACGGTCTCGATGGAAGACTCCCTCACCACCCGGCACGTGGGCTTCGATGAGTCGGGCGAGACGGCCTACTGGACCGACAGCCGCGGCCGCGACACCTCCGCCCTCGTGGCGATTGACCTGGAAACCGGTGAGACCGAGGCCCTGGCGCACGACCCGCGCGTGGACATAGGCGGCATCATGCGCCACCCCACGGATAAGCACCCGCAGGCGGTCGCGTTCACCTATACGCGCCGCCGCTGGGAAGTGCTCGATCCCGCCATCGAGGACGACTTCGCACGCCTCTCCGAACTGGCCGAGGGCGATTTCTCGATCCGCAGCCGCACGCTTGACGACCGCCACTGGATCGTCGGCTACACCGTGGACGACGGCCCGCAGCGCTTCTACCGCTACGACCGCGACACCGCGCGGACACAGTTCCTGTTCGCCGATCGCAACGAACTCGCCGAGCAGCCGCTCGTGCCCCTGCGCCCGCAGGTGGTGCAGTCCCGCGACGGATTTGATCTCGTCTGCTATCTCTCCCTGCCCAGAGGCACCGACCCCGACGGCGACAACCGACCCGACAGCCCCCTGCCGACCGTCCTCCTCGTGCATGGCGGCCCGTGGGGGCGCGACAACTGGGGCTTCAACCCCATGCACCAGTGGCTGGCCAACCGCGGCTACGCCGTCCTCAGCGTCAACTTCCGCGGCTCCACCGGGTTCGGCAAGGAGTTCGTCAACGCGGGCAACATGGAATGGGCCGGCAAGATGCACGACGACCTGATAGACGCCGTCGAGTGGGCGCAGGCCGAGGGCATCGCGGACGCCGATCGCACCGCCATCATGGGCGGCAGCTATGGCGGATACGCCACGCTGGTGGGGCTGAGCTTCACGCCGGAGGTCTTCGCCTGCGGGGTGGACATCGTCGGGCCGTCGAACCTGATCACCCTCCTGGAAAGCGTCCCGCCCTACTGGGTTCCCATGCTAAGACTCTTCACCGCCCGCGTCGGCGACCACCGGACCGAGGAAGGCCGTGACCTGCTGGAGGAGCGATCGCCCCTCAACCGCGCCGACCGGATACGCCGCCCGCTGCTGATCGGCCAGGGCGCCAACGACCCGCGCGTCAAGCAGGCCGAGTCCGACCAGATCGTCAGCGCCATGCAGGAGAAGGACATCCCGGTGACCTACGTCGTCTATCCCGACGAGGGCCACGGTTTCGCGCGCCCGGAAAACCGCCTCTCCTTCTTCGCCGTGGCCGAGGCGTTCCTGTCCGAGCACCTCGGCGGCCGCCACGAGCCCATCAAGGACGCCTTCGAGGGCTCATCCATCACCGTCCAGACCGGCGCCGACGGCGTCCCCGACCTTCCGGACTAGTGGTCCATAACACTTGAGTTTCGGGGTTCAGAGCCATTCTGGCAAGG
>CAYVBE010000294.1:0-3553 GCA_964448935.1 uncultured candidatus Brocadiaceae bacterium | reverse complement strand
GCTTTCCGCCGGGCATTCCCCCGACACTTCTCTATCCGGACCACATCACATGGCCGAGAAACTGACCGCACAGAGCGAGGACTTCGCGCGCTGGTACAACGAGGTGGTGCAGAAGGCGGAGCTGGCCGACTACGCCCCCGTCCGCGGCTGCATGGTCATCCGCCCCTATGGTTTCCAGCTCTGGGAGAATATCAAGGGCGAGCTGGACCGGCGCTTCAAGGAGACCGGGCACGTCAACGCCTACTTCCCGCTGTTCATCCCCATGAACTTCCTGGAGAAAGAAGCGGAGCACGTGGAGGGGTTCTCCCCCGAGCTGGCCGTCGTCACGCACGGCGGCGGCAAGGAACTGGAGGAGCCGCTGGTGGTGCGGCCCACCAGCGAGACGGTCATCGGCCACATGTACGCCAAATGGATCCAGAGCTACCGCGACCTGCCGCTGCTGATCAACCAGTGGGCCAACGTGGTGCGCTGGGAAATGCGCCCGCGGCTTTTCCTGCGCACGACCGAGTTCCTCTGGCAGGAGGGCCACACCGCCCACGCCTCCCGTGAGGAGGCGGAGGAGGAGGTCATCCGCATGTTGAACGTCTACGCGGATTTCGCGCGGGAATACGCCGCCGTCCCCGTGGTGAAGGGCATCAAGAGCGAGAGCGAGAAGTTCGCCGGCGCCGGCGCCAGCTATACCATCGAGGCCATGATGCGCGACGGCCGCGCGCTGCAGTCGGCCACCTCCCACGACCTGGGGCAGAACTTCGCGCGCGCCTTCGACATCACCTTCCAGGACGAGGACGGCGAGCTGCGCCACGTCTGGACTGCGAGCTGGGGGCTCAGCACCCGCTTCGTCGGTGCCATCGTCATGGTGCATGGCGACGATCAGGGCCTGATACTGCCGCCGCGGCTGGCGCCCATCCAGGTGGTGATCGTTCCCATCTGGCGCGACGACGAGGAGAAGACGTGCGTGATGGAGGTCACGAACCGCGTCTGCGACGACCTGGGCGATCTGAGGGTCGAGGTGGACGACCGGGAGAAGTTCACGCCCGGCTACAAGTTTAACGAGTGGGAGTTGCGCGGCGTGCCGCTGCGGATCGAGATCGGCCCGCGCGACGTGGAGAACGAGCAGGCCGTGCTGGCCCGCCGCGACGTGCCCGGCCGCAACGGGAAGCAGAGCGTGCCACTGGACGACATCGGCGGCGCGGTGCCCGAGCTGCTGGACGACATCCAGGCATCTCTGCTGCAGCGGGCGGAGGAGTTCCTGGAAGAGCGCACGGTTGAGGCCGAAGACTACGACGCCCTCAGCGAGGCGGTGGCAGAGGGCTTTGCGCTGGCGTGGTGGTGCGGCGGCGGGGCGTGCGAGGCACGCGTTAAGGACGACACATCGGCCACTATCCGCTGTATCCCGCTGGATCAGCCGGAGGGGACGGGCGAGTGCGTCGTCTGCGGCGAGCAGGCGCCCCACAAGGTCGTCTTTGCGCGCGCCTACTGACGAAACCGAGGAGTCCATGAAGATCGGATTTCGGGGCCAACTGTCGGATGAGCCGCAGGTGCGGGCCGGGTTCATCGGCTGCGGGTCACACGCCTTCCGGAACCTCTTTCCCGCCTTCCAGTTCACACCGGTGGACCTGCTGGCCACGTGCGACCTGGATGTCCGCAAGGCGGAAGAGTTCGCGACGCAGTTCGGCGCGGAGTCCTGGTATTCCGATCACCGCCGGATGCTGGACGAAGCCGACCTCGACGCCGTCTTCATCTGCACCGGTTACGACGAGCGCGGCCGGCCGCTCTACCCCCGACTTGCCGTAGACTGCCTGGAGGCCGGCCGCCACGTCTGGATCGAGAAGCCGCCGGCGGCCTCCTGCCGGGAGATCGAGGAGATGCAGGACGCCGCGCGGTCGGCGGGCAGGGATGTGGGGGTGGGGCTGAAAAAGATGTTCTTCCCCGCCAACGAGAAGGCCCACGAATTGATGAACCGGCCGGATTTCGGCCGCCCACAGCTTGTCATGCTGCAGTACCCGCAGTTCGTGCCGTCGGTGGAAGAGTTCGACGAATACCTCCGCGAGGGCAGACGCAACGCGGCCGTCGGGTTCCTGGACCACCTCTGCCACCCGGCCTCCCTGCTGGTCTTCCTGCTGGGCATGCCGGAGACGCTCCACTACGAACGGAGCGAGAAGGCGGCCGGCGTGGCGACCTTCACCTTCCCCTCCGGCGCCGTGGCCACCATCGCCTTCACCCACGGCGCTTCGCGCAACGGAGGCATGGAGCGAACCACGATCGTCTCCGCCGGGGGCCGGCACATCACGGTGGAGAACTGCACTCGGGTGACGCTTCACCGGGTCCCTTCCGTGCCTTACGGAGCATCCCCGGACTTCTACGTCGGCCGCCCGGAGGAGGCTTCGGCGGCCTGGGAGCCGGAGTTCTCGCTGGGCCAGCTCTACAACAAGGGCCTCTTCCTTCTCGGCTACTACGGCGAGATCAACGAGTTCGCCCGCTCCATACTCGAGGACCGCCCGCCGGCGAAAGGCACCCTCGAGCAGGCATGGCAGGTGACGCGCATCTTCGAGGCATTCGCCGAGGGACCGGGTCGGGTCATCTCATTGTGACCGTCACTGCATCTGCCGGGCGCGGTTGCCCACTTCGGCGGCCAGGGCTTCTATGGCCGCCATGCGCGCGTCAAACTCCAGCTCCTCCCGGTCCACCTCCGCCGCCGGCGCGGTGACGGACTCCCTCCCATGGACCTCCATGAGGGCATGCATGTAGCCGCTGCCCACATCCATTAGGACGGCCTTCGACAGGGCGAGATACGTCTCCTCATTGCCGGGAAAGATGCCGTAGCCCACGATCGTGGGGTAGAGCAGCGCCCAGGCGTTCAGCCGCCGCTCCCAGCCGACTTCCGTGGCGTAGATCAGCAGCGTGTCGGCCTGAGCCCTCGCGGCCGCGATACGCAGAGTCTTCAGATCGGTCGGCCCGTGTGGCGGCAGAAGTATCTCGGGCAGATAGTCCACCTCTTCGAAGACGCCGCTTTCCTGCAGCGCCTGCTTCATCTCCCTGGAGCTGGCCTCGTGCAGTTCAAGCCACTTCATGGGGCTTTGGATGCTCGTGGGGCCTGCGCTCTCGACCGCGTAAATGACCGCCTTGCGCGGTACCACCGCCCGGGGTTTGAGGGCCAGCAGCCGATCCACCTCGGCCTGCACCTCCTCCTCGCTCAGCGATGCCGGCGCGCGTCCGCCCTGCACCTTTTCCGTCTCCGCCGCCAGGAGGACGCGATAGTTGCTGCTCTTGAAGTCGGCGCGATGGCTTGCAACCGAGCAGCCGGCCGCCAAGAGCGCAACCCCCATGGCCGTCACCGTCATCATCCCGCGCAACGCCTTCCGTTCCATGGTCCTCGTCCCCTTCGCCAAAGGCATCGGCACACCTCCCCCGTGTGATACGTGCGCTCAGCGTAGCGTCAGACAGTGGAAGTGTCAACGCTCCGAGCCGCGCCTTCCCTTTGACAGAATTGCGTTTGGGGCCTATACTCTGCCTGTTGACGGCGGGGTGTTTGCAGGGCGGTTTTGCTCCTCTC
>CAYVBE010000293.1:0-3574 GCA_964448935.1 uncultured candidatus Brocadiaceae bacterium | reverse complement strand
AAGGCGGAACACATCAATGGCTATACGGTGCGTGGGACTTTTGAATGACCCTGGTCGCCTCCCCTTTTGTTTGCAGGTCCGGGGCGCCACGTCTATAATGCGGAATCCCCGGATTCCGGGGATTTCCGGCCGACGTTGACCCAGAGGACTGATCCTGCGGGAGCCGCAGATGGGGATTGCAGAGGAACCGGAGGCGGTTAACCTGATCTGTGCCGTGCTGGCCGCCCGCGAGCCGTGGCTGGCTGCCGCGCGGGAGCGGCTGGAGAGGACCTTCGGGCCGATAGACCTGGAGAGCGACGTCTGGCCCTTCGACTTCACCGAGTACTACGCCGAGGAGATGGGCCACCCGCTGCTGCGCCGCATATACAGCTTCCAGGACCTGATCCGCCCGCAGAACCTGGTGGCCGCCAAGCATACCACCAACCGCCTGGAAAGGGAGCTGGCGGGAGAGCTGGACGGTGCGCCGGCCCGGCCGGTGAACCTGGACCCGGGCTACGTCAGCCTCTCCAAGCTGGTGCTGGCCACCACCAAGGACCATGCCCATCGCCTTTACCTGGGAAGCGGCATCTACGGAGAGGTAACCCTGAACTGGCACGGGGGCGATTTCGAGCCGCACGACTGGACCTACCCGGACTACCGCACCGAGCACTACCGCGAGTTCCTCCGGCAGGTCCGCCGCCTCTACCACGATAAGCTGGAAGACCCGAGGGAATAATCGCATGCAGTTCGAACGAACGCTGGTGTTTCTAAAGCCGGACGCCGTCCGCCGCAGGCTCGTCGGCCGCATCATAACCCGTTTCGAGCAAAAGGGGTTCAACATCATCGGGCTGAAGATGCTGCGGCTGAGCGAGGAGTTCGTCCGCCGTCACTACGGCGTCCACCAGGGCAAGGAATTCTACGAGCCCCTCGTCCGCTACGTGAACTCCGGGCCGGTCGTAGCGATCGCCCTGGAGGGCAAGAACGCCGTGGAGGTCGTCCGCCGCATGATGGGTGAGACCTTCGGCAGCGAGTCCGAACCGGGCTCGATCCGGGGCGACTTCGCCCTGAGCAACCGTTTCAACCTCGTTCACGGCAGCGACAGCCCGGAGACCGCCCGAGAGGAACTCGACAAGTTCTTCAGCCCCGAGGAACTGCTCGAATACCCCGAAGATGCCACCCGGTGGATATACGATCAGAGCGGCCCGGAACCCGTCTGAGAACCGGAGCCCGAACTAACAAGGTGCAAGGAGCCGATCATGTCCCACCACAGCCGCCGCAGGAACCCGCGCAGCCTCGCACTCTCGATGGCCGGTCTGGCCCTCGCGCTGCTGGCCTTCGCCGCCGGCTGCGAGAGCCAGCCGGAACTCGCCCCCGCCCCGAAGGCCTCCCGCGAGATACCGGACGTGGAAGAGGTCCGGGCGCACCTGATGCGCAGCGCCCAGAAGTGGTACTCCATGGAGGCAGACTGCACGGTGGTCATCCGCAGCCAGAGCATCCGGAGCCGCGGGAACGTTGACCAGCTCCGCCGCGGCAAGCTCTACCTGGAGAAAACCGGGGACACGCCCTACTCGAAAGTTAAACTCGTCGCGCCCCAGGGCGCCAGCCCCCGGGTGCAACTGGTCGGCGACGGCGAGCGTTATGAGATGAAGGTCTACGGCGACCGGGCCTCCGGCCGCTACGGCGCGCCGCTGCCCCAGAACGTCCGCATCCCGCTGATGCCCGATGACTTGGCAGACGCCCTCGACTGGCCGAACCTGTTCATGGACCGGGTCCAGGTGCCGCGCGTCGCCTACCTGCCCGGCACTTACTGCATAGACTCCCTTCTGCCCGTCGAGGAACCCTACCCACGCCTGGTCGCCTCGAGCACGCTCTTCTTCCCGCTGGGCACCATGCAGCCCCAGATAATGCGCAAATACCGGCCGGACGGCTCGCTGCGAAGCGAGGCCCGCTTCGGCAGCGTCCAGATGGTCAAGGGGCCGGAAGAAGAGACCGTCAACCTGCCGGGCCAGTTGTTCCTGCTCTACCCGACCGCCGGCACCGTGGTCCGGCTAACCTTCACCGACATCCGCCTGAACAGGACGCTGCCCGCCGACACGTTCGACGTCTCGCAGTAGCTGCTCAGAGGATATAGCGCGCCTGCTCCTCGTCCTCCACCAGATCCGCCAGCCGCTCGTCCACGTAGCCCCGGTCCACCACGACCCTGGTCGGCGCAATGTCCGGCGCCTCGAAGCTCACCTCCTCCAGCACCTTCTCCATCACCGTCTGCAGCCGCCGGGCGCCCGTGCTCTGGGTGGTGCGGTTGATCTCCTCCGCGTAACCGGCCAGCGCTTCCACCGCGCCGTCGGCAAACTCCAGATCCACACCCTCGGTCTCCAGCAGGGCGCGGTACTGCTTCGTCAGCGCGTTGCGCGGCTCCCGCAGGATGCGCACGAAATCCTCCTTCGTCAGGTCGTCCAGCTCCACCCGTATCGGGAACCGCCCCTGCAGCTCCGGCACCAGATCGCTGGGCTTCGCCACGTTGAATGCGCCGGCTGCAATAAATAATATATGATCGGTATTCACCATCCCGTGGCGGGTGGGCACGGTGCAGCCCTCAATCAGCGGCAACAGGTCCCGCTGCACGCCCTCGCGGCTCACGTCCGGGCCGTGGCCCGACTCCCCGCCGGCGCTGGCTATCTTGTCCAGCTCGTCCACGAAGATGATCCCGTTGTTCTCCGCCTTCCAGCGTGCCCGGCGGCCCAGCGTCTGGCCGTCCAGCAGCTTCTCGCTCTCCTGGTGCACCAGCACCTCGCGGGCCTCCTCCACGGACATGCGCCGGCTCTCGGTGCGGCTGGGCAGCATCTCCTCCAGCAGGCTCTGCATGTCCACCCCCATCTCCTCGCCGCCCATCACCATGCCCTGCACCACTTTGGGCTTCTCCGTCACCTCGATCTCGATCTCGCGCTCGTCCAGCTTGCCCTCGCGCAGCATCTGGCGCAGGCGTTCCCGGGCGCGCGCCTCCTGTTCCCGCCTCTCCTCGTCCTCGACGGCCGGGCTGCCGGGCTCGTACAGGTGGTCCATAAGGCGGTCTTCCGCGTGCTGCTCCGCCTGCGGGCGCACCTGCTCCATCATCTCCTCACGCACCATGTTATGGGCAAGCTGCACCAGTTCCCGCACCATGCTCTCCACGTCCCGCCCGTGGTATCCCACCTCGGTGTAATGGGACGCCTCCACCTTCACGAAGGGCGCGTTGGCCAGCCCCGCCAGACGGCGGGCGATCTCGGTCTTGCCCACGCCCGTCGGGCCGATCATGATGATGTTCTTCGGCAGCACCTCCTGCTGCATCTCCTCGCCCACCTGCTGCCGGCGCCAGCGGTTGCGCAGCGCAATGGCCACCGCGCGCTTCGCATCGTCCTGGCTCACGATGTACTGGTCCAGTTGCTCGACTATCGCGCGGGGCGTCAGTTCCTTCACGGCAGGGTCTCCACGTGGATGTTCCGGTTGGTGTAGACGCAGATGTCGGCGGCAATGCACAGGGCCTTCTCCACGATCTCGGGCGGGTCCAGGTCGGTATCCTGCAGCAGGGCCCGCGCGGCGGCCAGGGCCATCGGCCCGC
>CAYVBE010000292.1:0-3581 GCA_964448935.1 uncultured candidatus Brocadiaceae bacterium | reverse complement strand
TGAACTCCTCGATGCCGCCCTTGCCCAGCCCGCAGAGCATGACCCAGCCGCCGGCATCCTGGAATGCCTGCACCCGGTTCGATGCGCGGTTGAGGGCCTTCAGGTTGTCCTCCGTGGCATGGATGACGGCCACCTGGAACTGCTGCGGATCGAGGGCCGCGAGCGGCGAATCCACGATCGCCGTCCGCACGCCGGTCTTCTGGATGTTCTCCCGCAGCAGATCGGCGTCCGGGGCGTAGACGGCCGCGATGCCCGTGGCCGGCCGGTAGCCGGCGTAGTGCTCGGCCAGGTTGCGCAGCAGCACGTCGGCGGCGGGGTCGGTGCCCAGCTTCGCACCCACGCGCATCTGGCAGAGGGCGATAACGCCCTCGCCCGCCGGCATCTCCACCATTGTGGAGCGTTCCAGCCAGGCGCCGCAGTGGGCCAGGCTGCGCCCGCCCTCGGAGGGTTTTTCGTACGGGTTGACATAGGTCGGATGCTCGCCCGACCAGTCTATGAAATCGTCTTCGGCCAGGTCTTTGAACACGGGCGTTCCGAGCGCCTGGGGGTGGGCGTAGCCGCCGTAGTGGGTGGTGGTGTTGAGTGGCGCCGGCAGGTTGGCGCCCGCGACGGGGTTCTGCTGCTCCAGCACCACCGCGCGCCCTCCCTGCGCGGCGAATTGCAGGATGTCCCGCCCGAACGCCTCCTCGGCCGAGAGCGCGTTGGGGCCGACGATCAGCAGGCCCGTCTTGCCCCCGGTCTCCGAGAGGTCGTCTATCTTCTGGAACTCCTGCCCGGCGGCGGTCAGCCACTCGGCCACCCGGCCGGAGGGGTCCTGCACGAAAACCGGCCCACCGATATCCAGCGCATCCACGCTCGGCAACACCGGAATCGAACGGGTGTCCACGTAGTCGTCCGTGCTGTCCACGCCGGGCTGGGTCACCTTCAGGGTCAAGGTGCCTTCCAGCCGTTCGTCCGTGGCGGGGGCGTCTATCTTCAGCAGGTATTCCTTCCCGTGGCCGCACTCGATGCGGCTCTCGTCCCGGCCCTCGGCGACCACTTCGCCGCCGGCCTCGTAGGTCCACTCGAACAGGACCGGCTCGTCCTTAAGCGTGTCGTTCATGACCTTGAAGTGCAGGTCGTTCTCGCGGCCGCCGTAGAGGCGGTAGGTCCGCTTGCGCGGAATGGCGGCCAGGGCGCTGAACATCTTGTGTGCGTCGTCGAACTGTGAGAGGTTATCCCAGGGATAGAACCCGGCGGCACCGCCGTAGCGGTAGCCTTCGTAGACGTCGCGCAGGAACCTGCACTTGCCGAGGGCCGCGTCCGTGGCGCTGCGGAATGCCTCGTCGCCGACGGCCACCGTGGCGAGTTTCAGGTGATTGGCGAACAGGCTCTCGCCCACCGTCCAGGGCTTGTTGTGGTAGAACGGCGGATACATCTTGAGCTTGTCTTTGATCTTCTCCAGTGTGTAGGCGTTCTCCGGGTACCAATCCAGGTCACCGAGGGGGTAGTGGGGCGCGTTGATCTCGCACTCGCAATCCAGGTCGCCCGCGCCGCCCACGGTGTAGGGGCGGGTGGGATCGTTGTTGCGGCCCGCCTGGACGACCTCCCCCATCAGTTCTTCCATGGAGTCCAGCGGATAGCCGCGGTTCATGCCGTTGATATAGATCAGTTCGTTTTCCACCTGATACACCAGCACCGACGGGTGGTTGCGGTATGCTTTCGTAAGCTGGCGCAGATGCCGTTTCCAGCTTTCCCACACGGGGCGGTTGGGCTCGATGAAACGCTCCCCGGTGGTCTGGTTCGTCGCCTTGTTGCCGAGGTTGTAGGAGATGCGCATGCCGTCAATCATCGTGCAGAGGCGTCCGGGGATGCCGTTGCGATCGTAGAACTCCAGCCGCCCCTCGCGGGTGGGCAGGAAGGTGCGCGTTTTGCGGTTGTGGCTGAAGCGGGTGAAGCGGTTTTTCTCCTCCCGGAAGCGCTTCAGCCACTCCTCGGCGGTCTGGGGGCGGCCCTTCACGTTCACCCAGTTCCAGGTGTTGAAGCGGCGGCCGTTCAGGTACATGCCCCGGCCCCGGATGGTGATCCAGCGGTAGCCGAAGAGCTGCTCGTGGACGTCCAGCACCTTGCCGTCGTCGCTGATGGTGGTGCGGAGGCGGTAGAGGTCCGGGTCCGGCTCGGGCCACCACAGCTTCGCATCGCGCCAGTTGCGGTGCTCGATGCTCCGGGTGGCGGTTTTGTGCGGCAGGACGGTGATCTCGAACGGGTCAATCTCCCGCTCCACCTGGCCCGTCTTGTCGTTCACGGCCTCGCACTGCACCTTGAAGGTACGTTGCCTGTCGCCCGTGTTACGCACGGTTACGTCCAGGAGCAATCGGTCGGAGCGCCCGTGCTTGCCACGGGGCTGCACGAAGATGTCTTCTGTGTAGGCACTGCCCACGGCCACCAGCTTCACGGGGTTGACGATGCCGTAATGAACCCCGTTGCCGTCTCCCTTGGTGCTGGGAGAGATGGGCGCCACCCACATGATGCCTCCCACGTTGCCCACGGGCCGGTTGCGCTGTTTCATCAGGCCGCCGCTCTTGTAGTGCCGGTAGTCTATGGCATACCAGGGCCCCTTGATGGCCAGGGCTATCTCGTTGACCTGCCCGGGCTTCAGATTTTTGCTGATGTCTATGTCCCAGGGGATCCAGACCCCTTTGTGCGTATCGGCCAGTTCGCCGTTGACGAAGACGCTCACCAGCCAGTTCGTGCCGCTGAAGTGCAACTTGAACCCGCGTTCCTCATAGCTTTCCGGCACGTCCACTTTCGCCCGGTAGATAGTGCGGTGGGCCAGGCGCAGGCCGTCCACGTTCCACTGGCTCTCGGGCACCTCGATGCCGCGCCAGTGGAGGCGGTCCAGGTCGGGCAATTCGGTCTCCGGCTCCCAGGGGTCCTCGTCCATATTGGGGTCGTCCCACCGCGCCACCTGCCATACGCCGGTCAGGTCCGCCTCGGAGCGTCGGCCGTCGGGTTGGGCTTCGGGCAGGGCATAGACCTTCTCGCGTGCCCGGCGGTCTATCTCATCGTCATAACGTTCGCCGGGTTTCAGGTCGCCCTCGGGCATCCAGTTCATCTCGGTGGGCACGAAGGCGAAGCAGTCGAGCGTGGTGAATATGTCATCCCGGTCAGGATTGGTTTCTGTGTACCGGATAGTCAGAGCATGGGTGCCGCGTTTCAGCTCGACCTGTCCCGCGTCGAACCACGCCATCTCGTTGTACCCGGTGAGTTCCATGACGTTTGTGGTGGCCTCGTCGGCGGGCACCTCGTGCCAGGGCCCGTCGTCAACGCGCCACTCGAACGGGGCGCGGATCCACTCCATGCCTATCCGCAGCCAGGCGTCGTAGGTGCCGTTTTCCGGAACACTCAGGTCGTACTTCATCCAGTAGCCTTCATCCGGCACGTTGCCGGCGGCTTGCCCGGTGAACCTGGCCCCCAGCAATTTCTCCCCGGACAACAGGTGCGCCCGGTTGGAACCGGTCCAGTAGTCATCTTCCGTGAGGTTCGTGGACTTGAACCCCTCGGCCTCCACCCAGACGAATCTGTTTTCCGCGGCGGACGCG
>CAYVBE010000291.1:0-3628 GCA_964448935.1 uncultured candidatus Brocadiaceae bacterium | reverse complement strand
AGTTCGACGACAGCCGAATCATGGACGTCGAGGCGCACCTTCAGGGCGAGCTTGAGCGATGCAGCGTGAGTGTGCCGCAGGGCGCGCGCGTGGCCATAGCCGTGGGCAGCCGCGGCATCCATGACCTGCGGATCGTGGTGCGCGGCGTGGCCGGGTGGCTGCGCGGCCAGGGGGCGCGGCCCTTCCTGGTGCCGGCCATGGGCAGCCACGGCGGCGCAACGGCCGAGGGCCAGCGCGCGGTGCTGGAGGGGTACGGCCTGACCGAGGGAGCCGTGGGGGCGCCCATACGGGCCTCGATGGAGGTGGTGCGGCTGCCCCAGGAGGACTGCCCCGTGCCGGTCTACTTCGACCGCAATGCGGCGGAGGCCGATGCCACGATCGCCATCAACCGCATCAAGCTCCACACCGACTTCCACGGACCCTACGAGAGCGGCCTGATGAAGATGTTGACCATCGGGCTGGGCAAGCACGCGCAGGCACTGGCCATCCACAGCCACGGCATGCACGGGCTGCGCGACTACATGCCCGCCGCGGCGAGGCAGATCATCCGCCACTCCAACCTGATCCTGGGCGTGGCCATCGTGGAGAACCAGTACGACCGCACTTGCGCGCTGGAGGCGCTGCCCGCCGACCAGATACCCGCCCGCGAGCCGGAGTTGCTGGAGACCGCCCGCACACGTATGCCGAGCCTGCCGCTGGACGAGTTGGACCTGCTGGTGGTGGACCAGATGGGCAAGGACATCAGCGGGGTGGGGCTGGACCCGAACATCGTGGGGCGGCTGAAGGTGGAGGGAGAGCCCGAGCCGGAGAAGCCCGACATCGGGCGGATCGCCGTCCGCTCCCTTACCCCCGCCTCGCACGGCAATGCCATCGGCATGGGCCTGGCGGACTTCATCCATCGGGACCTGCGCGACGCGATAAACTGGCACGCCACCTACGAGAACGCGCGCACCAGCACCTTCCTGGCGCGGGTGAACATGCCCATCTGCCTGGAGTCGGACGCCGCTATACTGGGCTTCGCGACCCGGTCTCTGGGCCCCAAGTCAATCGCGGAGCTGAAGCTCGCGCGCATAAGGAACACGCTGGACCTGGAGTACCTGGTCCTGTCCGGCGCCGCGTTGCGGGATGCCGAGAGGCGGGACAGGCTGGAGGTGATAGGCCCGATCGAGCGGGTCTGGCAGGGGAAAGAGCTGGCGAGCTTCCCGCAGCCGGAGTGAGCGACTCAGCGGGACCGTGCGAAACAGGACCGCTCCCGCTCGGCCGACTCGGGGGTCAGGAAGGTGTACGGGTCCTCGGCCAGCATCGGCATGATGGTATCGCGCATCTTCGCGGCGTCCACCACCCGCACCGTGGCGCGGCCGACGGTGCTCTTGACCATGGCCCCGGTCCTGAGCAGGATGGGTTCCATCCCCTCGAAATCGCGACTCACGCCCTCGCCGTGCATGCGACTCGGCACCGGCTGCTTCTCGCCCTCTCGGTCCACGGTGTAATACATCTGGAACCGGTCCAGCACGTAGGGCGCGCAGGCCATCTCCTCGAGTGCGTGGAAGCTGGTGTTGTACCTCAGCGTGACGCCCAGGAAGACGATCTTGCCCCCCAGGTTCATCAGACGCTGGTAGGGAGACTTGCTGCCGCAGGGCGTGATCTGCGTCTCGTGATCGCGCAGGATGTCCTCGGCATGCGGACCGATGGCGGCGCAGGAATGCGTGGGGTGCAGCCCGCGGAGGGCGTCGTCGCGGGCCCGGAGTGTCTCCGGAATGGTGCCGACGCAGCCCGGCGTGCTGCGGTAGTCGAAGACCGGATTGCCCGGCTTAATGCGGTCCCAGGTGTGGGTGGGCACGGCGACCGTGCCCTCGCTTCCGACGGCCTCCAAAAGGGCCTCGATCACGGTCTGGGCGCCGCCGACCACATGCCCGAAGGCGCTGAGTGAGCTGTGCACTAAAAGGACATGGCCCGCCTGCACGCCCAGAGCGCGCAGCCCGCCGACGATATCGTGTTTTTTCACCACATCATGGGCATCCATTATCTGCTCCGATGGGGGCGGCGAACGCCGCTCGGAGGGTTCACGCCAGGTAGCTGAGCAGCTTCGCGAGGGTGGGCTTGATGCCGCGGCGCTCGACGATCATGTCCAGGAAACCGTGCTCCATCAGAAACTCGGCGGTCTGGAAGTCCTCGGGCAACTCCTGGTTGATCGTCTGCTCGATGACGCGCCGGCCGGCGAAGCCGATCAGGGCGCCCGGCTCGGCCAGGATTACGTCGCCCATAGAAGCCCAGCTTGCCGTAACGCCGCCTGTGGTTGGATGTGTCATCACGCTGACGTAGGCCCCGCCGGCCTTGCTGAAGCGCTGCAGCGCGGCGCAGGTCTTGGCCATCTGCATCAGCGAGAGTGCGCTCTCCTGCATCCGGGCGCCGCCCGAGGCGGCGATAGTGACCAGGGGCAGTTCGCGCTCCATTGCCAGTTCTACGGCGCGGGTCAACTTCTCACCCACCACGCTGCCCATGCTGGCCCCGCGGAAGCGGAAGTCCATCGCGGCGAACACCGCCGGCCGGTCCTCAATGGTGCATGTTCCGCAGATGATTGCCTCGTTGAGGCCGGTCTTCTCGATGTCGGATTCAAGCTGGTCGGCGTATGCCTTGGCGGCGACGAAGTCCAGCGGGTCGCAGGGCATGAGGTTCCCGGCGAACTCCTCGAAACTGCCCTCGTCGGTGTGCAGGCGCACGCGCTCCCAGGCGCCGATACGGAAGTGATAGCCACATTCGGGGCAGATATGGAGCTGCGCGCGGACGCTCTTGCGGTAGACCATCTCCCCGCAGCCGTCACACCTGACGAACAGGCCGTCGGGCATCTCTTTGCGCTTGCGCCCGGCACGAAGCATGTCAACCTTCTTTCCCGGCTGCGGGAATCAATCCCTGTCTTCCAGTGCGTCCTCGGCCGCCTGCCTGAGGCGAGCCACGGCTTCGCCCGGCGGGACGTCGGCGTTGAATATGGCCGAAGCGGCCGCCATGACGTTGGCCCCGTAACCCACGGTGATACCCGCGGTGTCGAGGCCGATCCCGCCGTCCACGTAGATATCTATATCCGATCCGAACATCTCGCGCAACACGGGAATCTTCTGGCAGCCGCTTTCCATGAAGCTCTGCCCGCTGAAACCTGGCTGCACCGTCATGGCCATCAGGCAGTCCAGCTTCCCCGCCACCGGCTCGACGGCCTCGGCCGGGGTATCCGGCTTCAGCGCCACGCCCACCCGGGCGCCCTCGTCCCGGATTATGCGCACCACGGCGGGCAGGTCCTCCACCGCCTCGGCATGAAAGAGCACGATATCCGCGCCGGCCTCGATGAAACGCGGGGCATACTTGACCGGATCGGTGATCATCAGGTGGACGTCCACCGGCACGGTGGCGCACTCCGCCACGGCTTCCGTCAGCCGGGCGCCGGCCATGATGTTGGGCGCAAAGTGGCCGTCCGCCACGTCCACGTGCAGCACGTCCACGCCGGCCTCCTCGATCTCGGCGATGGACTCGCGCAGGCGTGTCAGGTCGCAGTCCAGGATGGATGGGGCGATCTTGATCTGCATGGGTCTTCTCGCTAATCCAGGGCCGCGATGCCGGGCAGCTCTTCGCCGCTCAG
>CAYVBE010000290.1:0-3629 GCA_964448935.1 uncultured candidatus Brocadiaceae bacterium | reverse complement strand
GGGGATGAAGTCGGCGTCGGGGAATTCCTCCGTCAGCGCCTCGCGTACCTCTTCGCGCCGTCCGGGCGCCAGCAGCAGGGACGCCGGATACCCCCCGAAGGCCCACGTCAGCTTGGCCCCCAGGGCGCCGGCTTGCACCGCCGCGTGACGTATCTGATCCAGCCCGCCGGCGGGGAAGTCGAAGTAGTCCCGCAGTATCGCGCTCTCCTCGTCGCAGGTCTCCGCCAGGCGGTCGTTGTCCACGAACGGCTCGCCCAGCATCTCCACGAAGCTCTCGGTCATCTGCCGCACGCGCAGCAGGCCGTAGAGCATCGTCTTGCCGCGTTCGTCGAGCACCTCCTCGTCCAGATCGAAAATCTCCGCCAGTCCTTGGTCCCCGCGCCGCATCAGGTCCTCTCCGTGTCCGCGTGCAGCCAGCAGGTGCTGGCGGACCCGCTCGTCCAGGTGCACCCCCTTGGCAGCCTCCTGCGCGCCCGGCACCAGCACCAGCAGCAGGCTCTCCGGCGGCACAAGCTGCTGCACGTTCAGCGGCGTCCCGCCGGGCTCGACATACTGCAATCCGCCGGTCAGGCTGGTCAGAACCGGCCCGTAGAACCGGTGCGGGCTCTCGCCCGCCGCGCGCACCTCCTGCAGCAGACGGCAGGCCAGCTGAGCCGTGTCGGTCTCCTCCACGTCTTCTACGCGCCCGCTCAGTGCCAGACAGGCCACCGTCAGCGCGGCGGCCACCGCCGGCGAAGTGACCAGAAGTGCCGGTGGGCAGGCGACGAGCGATTCGTCGAAGCTCACACAGACCGCCCTGCCGTCCAGCAGGGACGGATCGTCCAGGGCTTCCTCGCGAAGGGCGCGCTCCCACTCCTCCGCCAGGTCCTCAACGGCCGGGAGCGGCGCGTCCCATTCCGATTCCGACCCGGCCGGACCGAAGCGCAGGGCCGGCCCCTCCTCAGCCTGCCTGGTCACCACCTCCACCCGCTTGTCCACCGCCGCGCAGACCGACGGCGCGCCGAGCAGATACAGCTCCTCCCCCAGGAGACACACGGGGTGCGGAAGCGTAAAACGACGCCACTGTTCCGCATCCAGCGATACTCCCAGCGACATCTTTTTCTCCCATCGCGCAATGAGGGCTTGCGTTCTGCATACTCCCACGACAACGCCGTTATTGTATTCTGCACGGGCTGCCGGCGCAATGCGTAAGCCGCGTTCGGTGGAAGCGCGCCCCGCCCTCTGATACACTCAAACTCCGGTTGACCGACCGTTCTTCCGCCACCTTCGATCCCCCGTCCCATGGAAAAACCACGCATCACAGACCCGCAGAAGATCCACGAAATCCTCGACCGCGACGTGCTGGCCGGCGTGAGGATGCCGGCGCGCTACGTCGGGGGCGAGCTGAACGCCGTCCGCAAGCCCCCCGAGGAGGTGGACGTCGCCTTCGCCCTCCTTTTTCCGGACGCCTACGAGGTGGGCATGTCCCACCTGGGCTACCAGATACTCTACGGCATCCTGAACGACCTGGACTGGGCCGCCGCCGAGCGGGCCTACGCCGTCTGGCCCGACATGCAGACGGAGATGCGCCGGCACGGCATACCGCTCTACGCACTGGAGAGCTTCCGGCCGGTGCGCAGCTTCGATGTCATGGCCTTCACGCTCCAGTACGAGCTGCTCCACACCAACGTCCTGGCCATGCTTGACCTGGCCGGGGTGCCGCTGCGCAACGCCGACCGCGCCGAAGACGACCCCATCGTCATCGCCGGCGGGCCGGGGGCCGCGTCGCCGGAGCCGATGGCGGATTTCATAGACCTTTTCTTCCCCGGCGATGGGGAGGAGGTCATCGTCGAGTTCGCGGAACTCGTGCGACGCGCCGCTGCCGAGGACACCGCGCGGGAGGAGATCATCCTGGACGCCGCCCGGCAGATCGAGGGCTGCTACGCGCCGGCGTTTTACGAGGCCGAATACGCGGAGGACGGCACGCTGGAATCCATCCGCCCGACGCGGGACGATCTGCCGGCCCGCGTGCGCGCCCGCAAGGTGCCGGACCTGGAGCCGGCCGACTTCCCCACGGACCTCATCGTGCCCTTCGTGGAGACCGTCCACGACCGGATCACGCTGGAGATCATGCGCGGCTGCACGCGCGGTTGCCGGTTCTGTCAGGCCGGCATGGTCAGGCGACCTGTACGCCCGCGGTCGGTCGAGAAGCTTGCCGAGTTGGCTGAAGAGGCGCACCGCAGCACGGGCTACGACGAGATCGCCCTGGCGTCGCTCTCCTCCAGCGACTACCCCGAATTCGCCGAACTGCTGGAGCGGATCAACGTCTTCGCCGAGCCGCGGCATATCAACCTCTCGCTCTCCAGCCTCCGGGTCAGCGATCAGCTCAACCTCCTGCCCGAACTGATCTCGCGGGTGCGCAAGAGCGGCCTCACCCTGGCGCCCGAGGCGGCGTCGGAGCGACTGCGCCACGTCATCAACAAGGATATCACCGACGAGGAACTGCTCGACGGGGCGCGGGAGGCATACGACCAGGGCTGGCGCCATATCAAGCTCTACTTCATGGTGGGCCTGCCCACGGAGACCGATGAGGACATCAAGGGCATCGTGGAACTGAGCGAGCGCGTCAGCGAGACGCGCCGGGAGGTCTCCGGCGGGCTTGGACGGGTCAACGTGAGCATCGCGCCGTTCGTGCCGAAGCCGCACACCCCCTTCCAGTGGGAGCCCATGGCGTCTCTGGAGCGCATCCGCGCCGCGCGGAAACTGATCCTGGAGAAGGCCCGCCTGCGCTGCGTGCGCTACAAGTTCCACACCCCCGAGCGCAGCCACCTGGAGGGCGTGCTGGCGCGCGGCGACCGCCGGGTGGGCCGGGCGATCGAGCGCGTCTACCGCGACGGCGGCCAGTTTGACGCCTGGGACGAACATTTCTCGTTCGAGCGCTGGCAGCGCTGCTTCCGCAGGGAAGGGCTGGACATGGAATTCTACGCCACGCGCGGGCGCCCCACGGACGAGACACTGCCCTGGGAACACATAGATTTCGGCCTGACGCGCGACTTCCTGCTGGCCGAACGCGAGAAAGCATTCCGGGGAGAGCTGACGCCCGACTGCCGCACCGGCGGCTGCACGCAATGCGGCGCCTGCGCGCTGCTGCCGGACGGCGCACATACACGGGAGGGCTGAACATGGAATACGGAACCGTAATCGGCCTGGAAACGCACGCGGAACTTCTGACCGACAGCAAGCTGTGGTGCTCCTGCAGCACCCGCTTCGGCGCGGAGCCTAATACCCAGACCTGCCCGGTCTGCCTGGGCATGCCGGGCGTGCTGCCCGTGCTGAACCGGCGGGCGCTGGAACTGTCCCTGCGCGCCGCCCTGGCGCTGAACTGCCGCATCAACCGCCCCACCTTCTTCGACCGCAAGAATTACTACTACCCCGACCTGCCCAAGAACTACCAGATATCCCAGAACTACTGCAATCTGGGCGAGGCAGGGCACCTGGATATCCAGGTCAACGGCGACGTGCGCCGGGTCGGCATCCACAACGTCCACCTGGAGGAGGACGCCGGCAAGAACGTCCACGCCGACCACGCCGGCGCCGACTACAGCCTGGTGGACCTGAACCGCGCCGGCACGCCGCTGCTGGAGATCGTC
>CAYVBE010000289.1:0-3637 GCA_964448935.1 uncultured candidatus Brocadiaceae bacterium | reverse complement strand
CCGGGGCGGAGGCGTCGGAGACGCCGCAGCCCTGGGTTACAGGACCAAAACCAGGGCAGAGCCCGGCAAGGGCGATTCAATCGCGGGCACAACCGGCCGCTGGTTCGGCGTAGGTCCTCAATAGCCCGCTACGCCGGCTCCGGGGTTCTGCTCATGTCTTCGTTTTCTGCCGTGGCGGGTCAGTCGCACTCTTTGATTCTCGGCGGTTCACAGTCGGTCACGCCGCGGCGCTCGTACTCGGCGAAGACTTCCCGGATGCGCCGGGCGCCCCCCTCGCAGGTGTCCGGCTCGTCGTTCAGGGCATGGGCGCGGTAAAGCTCCTCCTGGAGTGCCTGCCAGTTCAGCTCGGAGAGATCGGCCGGTCCGGGTTTCGGCGCGGCTTCCTTCCCGACGGCTCCCCCATGTGCTTCCACCAGCCCCTCCTCGGCGCGCACGGTGCGCTTCAGTCTCTCCAGGGCCGCGCGCGTCTTCTCGATCTCCCGTTCCACCCACTCGCGGTGATAGGGGCTGACCTCGCGCGGGGGCGGGGGCCAGCGGCCGTCGGAGTTCGCCGCGTTGGTCATGTGGAACCAGAAGTCGTCCACCAGCTCTGTGTAGCGGTCACCGCTCTCGGCCACGGGCTGGACGTTCTCCTTGTAGTCCCGCCGCATCATGTCGAGTTGCGGATCGAAGCGTCTGGCCTCGGGCGTGTTGCCCCACACCTCCGCGTAGGTGCGGTGCCACGCCATGCCGTCCTCCACGAAGAACGGTTCGTCCACCGGCTCCTTCTCGCACGCTTCCTTGAAGGTGATCATGTCGCCCAACTCCATGACGGCGTTCACCATCGCCTCCAGCCGGTCGGCGGCCTCGGGTATGATGCCGAAGCACTTCGAGTAGTCGCCGTAGTGCTTGATGTCGTAGTAGCCGCGCGTTCCGCAGTATTCGGCATCGTCGGCCACGATGATCAGCGAGCCCTCGTCCTTCGTGCCCGTCCACTGGCGGACGTTCTCCATGTAATCTTCCAGGGGCACGCTGCCCAGGAAGTAGCCGATGGAGCGGCCGGCCAACCGGTCGCTGCGGCACATGCCGCCCAGGCCGGGCACCACGTCCCGGAAGGGTTTGTGCAGTGCCGGGTCGTCGGGGTCCAGATCGTACCAGGGCAGGTGACCGCCCCACTGGATGTCGTGGGCGCGGTTGCGCTCGACCCAGCCGTATTCCTTGTCCGTGCTGATCTTGTAGCTCTCGAAGTCGAGGGTCAGATAGCGGTAGCCCGCGTCGCGGAAGGCGCGGGGGACGTACTGCTTCCAGGTGCACTCGGGGTTCCAGGCAGACTCGGGCCGGAAGCCCAGATACTTCTCGTAGGCCCGCATGGCGAACTCGTTCGCCCGGCGCCCGTCCTCCTGGGGCACGTTGGCCATGATGGGGTGGGCGTAGGGCGAGCCCATGAACTCGCACTGGCCGCGCTCGACGGCTTCCTTGAGCTTATCCAGCACATCGGGCGTCACCTTGGCGATGTGCTCGATGGTGAAGCCGGACGCCTCGAAGACGTATTTCGCGTCCGGGCACCGCTCGCGGAACGTGTCAATGATGGTCTCGTAGGAGGCCCGGATGGTGCGCTCGAAGAAATAGGGCTCCAGCCAGGCGTAGTTCAGGTTGGCGTGAAAGATGGTCACGTAATCCATGCCGCACTCCCCGGTTGGTGTGATGAGAGCCGCCATGATACCAGAACGGTCCGCAGGCGCAACCGGCCGTGGTGGACCGGGCGCCGAGTCGGTTGTCCACGTGGTCCACAAAGTCCACGCCGTTCCGTCCAACTGACTTGACATCCGCCGTCTTTCGTTTATGGTCAATGGCAATACCCCTTCAGGATTGGCCGTGGGGGATTCCTTGCGAACGGGAGGCAGAGATTGGCCGGAAGAGCATCGCGTGACAAGAAGCTGCAGGCAATTCAGGAACTCGAAGCCCTGAAGATGAAGGCGCCGGAGATCTACGACGATTTCGCGAAGTTTTTTGACCGCAACCGGGTCGTCGGCTACAAGAACCTGTGCAAGCTGCTGATGGGGGACTACACTCGGGAGGACCTGGTGCCGGACGAAGATGAGGACGGCGCCGACCAATGAGCAACCGATTACACTGAACGAGCGTTACAGCGAGAACATGGCAGATAACGGAACAGACTTTATCGTCGTTGAATCCGGAGCAAAGACCAGGACGATCAGCGGGTTCCTGCGGGGGGGCTATCGCGTTATCGCCTGCGGCGGGCACATCGTGGACCTGCCCGATGATGAACTGGGTATTGACGTGGAGAATAGCTTCGCCTGGCGGGAGCAGCCCATCAAACAGGGGAGTTCCGGCGAGAGCAAGGTGCAGCGGCTGCGCAAGCGGCTGAAGGAGGCGGGGACCGTTTACCTGGCTACCGACCCGGACCGGGAGGGCGAAGCCATCGCGGCGGACATCCGCAAACATTGTTTGCCGAAGGGCTGCACGGTGCACCGGATAGCCTTCAATGCCATCGTCTATCACACCGTCCTGGAGGCTCTGGAGAACCCGCGCGACATTGACGAGGACCTTGTGGAGGCCCAGCGCGCGCGTCGCAGCGTGGACCGGCTGATCGGCTTCATCCTCTCGTCCATGACCAAACACGATCCGTCCGGTCCGCAGTGCCCGGCCGTGGGCCGCGTGCAGGCGCCGGCGGTGGCCCTGGTGGTGGACCGGGAGCGGGAGAGGCAGGACTTCGAGCCGCGGAGTTACTGGACCCTGCACGCCGCCCTGGAGTGGGACGGGCAGGAGTTCCAGGCGGACTTCAAGCGGGACTGGGACGCGTTTGAGGAGGCCAAGGGCGCCGCCCTGGCGCTCGGAGAGGCCGGTGAGATGGCGGTGGCCGCCTGCGAGGAGGACCCGGAGGACACCCTTAACCCGCCGCCTCCGTACACCACGGCCGAGCTGCAGGACGACGCGGACAGCCTGCTGGGCTTCTCGCCGGCGCGCACCATGGCGCTGGCGCAGCAGCTCTACGAGGGCGTCGAGATAGACGGCAAGTCCAAGGCCCTGATCACCTACATGCGCACCGACTCGACCCGCGTCGCGCCGCGCGCCCTGAATCTGGCGAAGGAGGCCCTGAGCGTGCGCCCCGACTGCGGCACGCACCTCTACCGGGGCCGCACCTGGCAGCCGCGCGGGCCGTCGCAGGACGCTCACGAGGCCATCCGCCCGACGCAACCCGAGGACCCGAAGTTCTTCCCGGAGAACCTGGAGGGCAAGATCGAGGAGCCTCTGCTGGCGCTCTACCGCCTCATTTATTGCCGGTTCCTCTCCTCGCAGATGATGCCTGCGGTCTACCACACCACCACGCTGCTGCTGCGGGCGGAGGACCTGGATGCCGAGGCGGTCGGGCACCGCCTGAAATCGCCCGGCTTCCTGACGATTTACCGGCAAGCCCGTCCGGACTACGGCTACAAGGAGAGCGATCTGGCGGCCATCCCCGTGGGAACGAGCGTTCCCCTGGGGCGTGTGTGGCCGCAGCCGGCCGAAACCAGACCGCCGGGACGCTACCGGGAGGGCTCGCTGGTCAGAGAGCTGAAGGACAGGGGCATCGGTCGTCCCTCCACATACGGCGACATCCTCGAGAAAATCCAGGGCTACAGCTACGTGCGGAAGG
>CAYVBE010000288.1:0-3641 GCA_964448935.1 uncultured candidatus Brocadiaceae bacterium | reverse complement strand
GGTGCAGAACGTTCCCCGCGATCTCGGCCTGCTCCGGGAAGTTGACGGACACGGCATGGTTGCCCTTGGGCCGTAGCGCGCGCAGACCGATGTGACGCAGTCGGTTCCGCAAGATGCGCAGGGATGCCAGCCGTCCGATCGGTGGTCTCTTGCTGCCCCAGGCGTGGCCGCTCTCGATCTTCATCCCCTGGTGGTCGGTGTAGGCGATGTCGTTGTCCGCGATGACGATGTCCTTCAAGACGTCGTCCTCGCCGACGGCCTTCATTCGGACCGAAGTGGTCAGATGCTCGAAGGTGCAGTTGCGGATCTGGATGTCCTCGCCGGGGCCCCAGATGCGCACGCCGGCCGTCCGGACATCGCCCATGAAGAACCGGGCGCCGAGGTCCCACCAGACGTTGCCGAACCGGAACGTGAGGCCGGATATGTGCAGGTGGCTGACGCCTTCGGAGTCAAGCAGCGTGCGGTGCCGGGCTGCTTCCACGCGCACCGTGTTGGGGTCGGTGTCACCGGGCAGCCAGACGTAAAGCTTGCCGCCCTCGTCTTCTTTGTCGAACCAGAACTCCCCCGCTTCGTCGAGGAAGCGCGGGCTGTCCTCCAGGTAGAAGCGCCCCCCGTGACGAATGCTCTCCGAGGCGCCGTACCACGGTCCCTCGATGGCCACGGCTTTCTTCTCGGGGTCGAACTTCTCGATCGGGGTGGAGTAGGGCGTGTTCATCACGATTCCCCACTCGGTCCAGACCGACGCGCCTTCGTAGTGTTCAGCATCCTCGGTCAGGTACTTTGACGAGACGAGGTGCATCTGCTTGCCGTCCACCTTCGTACGCTGGCTCTTACCCCACGTCAACCACTCGGAGGAAACGTCGTCCGGATCGCTGACCTCCCAGTTGGGCGTGCGGGCTAGCTTGAGCGGTGTGATTTCCCCGTTCCGGACCATCCAGACGTGCCGCGGCGCGAAATCCAGGTCGGCATGCCAGACCTTGTCCTCCGGCGCAGGCATGAGGGAGTGGGCGCCTTTGTGGAACTCCGGCACCGCCTCCGATCCGCAGATAACCGCCTCGCCCGAGCCCCAGTCCGGGTCGCTGGTCAGCCGGATGGGATTGCCCGGCCTGCCCGACTCCTGCGTGACGAGTTTACCGCGGTAGATGACACCGCGTTTGAAGATGTAGGTATGCACGCCCATGCACTCGGCGGCGCGGCCGCTGGCCGCCGCGTCCCACGGATGGTGTTTCCAGGCCGTGTCCTTCGAGGTGCCGGGGGCGGCGTCATCGCCGTCTTCGTAGTCTATGTAGCGCACCGATGGCCCTTTCTCGAAGACAAAAGGCTTCGGCTGCCATTCCAGATCGCCCGTCTCGATGACCTTTGCGTGGGGCTTCTGCCAGGAATACGCGGCGTTTACAGCCTTACCGCACATGGTAAGAATGCACACCACCAGACCCAACGATATCCAACGTGCTTTACGCATTCTCCGCCTCCCGATCAGTGTTTCAGTTCGATTGCTCCAGCGTCTCGTTTTCCGTCCGGCTCGTTTCCGCAGAAGTCCCGCAGGAACGGACCGTTGAACTGCCATTCGTAGAGTTCCTCGATCGTCGTATGCGCGTCGGCCAGCGTGCCCTGGGCCACGCGGAGGAACTCAAAGGTCGCCGCCAGGTTGTCCCCGTCGGGCGTGCCGCCCAAGTAGAAATCCCCTTCGTTCGCCAGCGAGATGCCACCGATTCCGCCCCCCGACGCGTGCTCTGTACCGTCCACGTAGATGGTCAGGGCCTTCGCCGCGCGATCGCATTCGGCGATCACGTGGTGCCACTCGCCGTCGGCGACGTTCACGTCGGACTTCAGCGATGCGGCGTCTCCCTCTCCGCGGACGGTGAATTCAAGACGGCCCTCCTCGCCGAGGGTCACGGCATAGCCGGTGTCGGCAGTCTTCTGACACAGCACGCCCGAAGCGCCCGATTCGGCGCGGAAGTATGCCTCGATCAAGAAGTTCGTGTCGTATATCTCCGGGTTCTTCAGGTCGGAGCCGGAGATGGTCAGCCACTGTTCGCCGGACTTCTCTCCGCCGAGTTGGACGGTCTGCGTTCCGGTGTCCGCGCCTTCCTCGGCCTTCGGGATGACCACTTTGCCGGCCATGGTGCGGTTGTCCCAGTCGCCGTCGGGGCTGAGGAAGATGAGCGTTTGGAAGTTCGCCAGGTCCGGCTTGGCCTGCGGCGTGAATGTGAAGACGTGTGGCCCAACGTTGCCGGCGTCCTTCGGCATGCCGCACCAGGTGTTGAAGCCGCCCCATGCCTGCTTCTTGAGCCAGTGCAGGTGGACGGCCACCTTCTGGCCTTTATGGGGCTCGGCCAGTTTGATCTCGACCTGCGTCTGCTCGCCGGGGATCATCTTCTCCGGCAGTGTCACGGTGGCCCAGCCGCCTTGCTCGGGCGCTTTGCCCTTGATGCGGAAGCCCTCCGCCAGAACCTCGTCCGGGATGGTCAGGTACTGGTCCCGCCCGTTGAGCTTCAGGGCGCCGCCGGTCCAGTCCTCCAGAGGCCCCTGGACATAATCGTCCGCGCCGATGTTGACGCCGGTGAGGTGGTAGCGCGGCGTGGTGCGGTACATGGAGCGCTCGACGTAGTAGGGCGTCATGTACCAATGTTCGTCAAGCACTACGGCGGGGTCCTGGCGATTGAGGGTGAAGTTCCATTCGCCGACCATTCCGTGCAGGCTCCAGGGCACAAACGCCCTCACGCCGTAGTCCACGGCCGGGCCGCCGGGGGCGGGGCGGAAGTCGCCCTCGTCCGGCGCGCGCAAAGGGCTGTCCTCAGCAACCTTGCCTACGTCCGCCACCATCGCATTCCGTTCTCTCATCGCGTTGGCAAACGCAGAGAGGTCGCCGTAGGGCATCCCGTTGGCCTCGAAGACGCCCACCTTATCCGCGATGCTGTGTAGGACGTTCCTCGTGTAGGCGTTGGTCTCGTAGAGGTATTCCGCTGCGTCCGCGGGCAGGTGGGCGGCGTTGGCGGCCTCGGGAGAATCGGCGGGCTTGGCGTGGCGGAACACCCAGTCGCCGATGTCCTGGAAGATGTTGCCCAGGTATTTCTCGCGGCTGCCCTGCGGCGCCTGGCGCCGGCTGCCCATCTTGAAGCGGTAGAGCGTGTTGTTGAAGTAGGTGTTCTGGAAGCTGATCATGCTCTGGAAGGCGCTGGCGTTGCGGCGGTCGTGACCCTTCGGGACATCGTGCCCGACGGCGATGTTGTCGAAGATATATCCCTTGTAGCCGCCGTCCATGTAATAGGCGTAGCCCAGGCGCTTGCCGGCCCAGTTCATCTGGCCGACCGGGTTGACGGCCACGTTGTTGTAGATGTAGTGCGGTCCGCCCTGGGTGATGTAGAACGCGCCCCAGTCGCAACTTTTCAGCAGGCAGTCCTCCACCCGGTTGTGATGCACGATGTCGCGGGCGAACGGTATATCGGCCCCCGGGTGGCGTTTGCCGCCGGAGACGCTGATGCCCCAGCCGCCGGTGCGGTCCAGGAAATTGCCCGCCACGTGGGTCCTGGTGGATTGCTGCACGCTGACCGCGTGGCCGTGGTTGCCGGCCAGGTTACGCCAGCCGATGTGGTAGAGGTTGTTGCGCAGAAGCTCCACGCTGTCCAGTTGCCCGCGCG
>CAYVBE010000287.1:0-3673 GCA_964448935.1 uncultured candidatus Brocadiaceae bacterium | reverse complement strand
TTCGAGGACAGCGAGCTTCTGTACCCGTACTACCGGCTGCAGGAGGCGGGCATTTCCGCCACGATAGCCGGGCCGGAGGTGGGCACCATCACCGGCAAGCACGGGTACTCGGTGGACACCGATATCACGTTCGGCGACGTGGACGCCGGCGAGTACGACCTGCTGGTGCTCCCGGGCGGGAAAGCGCCCGAAACGGTGCGGCTTGATGAAGACGCCGTCAACGCGACGCGCCGGATGATGGAAGACGGCAAGGTGGTGGCCGCCATCTGCCACGGGGCGCAGACGCTGATATCCGCCGACGTTCTGGAGGGCCGCCGCGCCACCTGTTACGAGGGCGTGCGCGACGACCTGAAGCAGGCCGGGGCGGACTACGCCGACGAGGAAGTGGTGGTGGACGGCAACCTGATCACCAGCCGCTTCCCGGCGGACCTGCCCGCATTCAGCCGGGAGCTCTTCAAAGCCATAGGCGAGTAGCAGTCTGCAGAGTTACTTCGGAAAGGAGGCCCACACATGCCGGAATTTGTGAATCCGTTCAGTGGCACAGTGCCGGACCGGAAGCTGACCAGGGAGGAGTTGATCCGTGCGATCCGGCTGAACATCGCGGCCGAGCACGAGGCCATCCATCTTTACGAGTCTCACGCCGACGCCACCGACAACGAGCTGGCCGCCGCGGTGCTGCACGATATCGCCAACGAGGAGCGCGAGCACGTGGGCGAGTTCCAGCGCCTTCTCAGCGTCCTTGCCCCCGATGAGGAGGACTTCATCGCAGATGGGGTCGAGGAAGTGAACGAGATGATCGAGGCGTTGGAGAAAGGCGCCTCCGTAGAGGAGGTCGTGGCCGAGGACGATGAGGACGAAGGCGACAACGGAGGGACCGATATACCCGCCGTTGGGGATTTGAAGGACTGACTCCGGGCCGGTGACCGACGGTCCGCCCGGAGACGGCACAAGTCAGACAAGGGGGAAAGAAGATGTCTCACCACCATCTGTTTCGCGAAGACGCCCCTTTCGGGGATGACGTCTGGGAGAGGATAGACGACACCGTCGTGGGCGCGGCCACCGGCCAGCTCTCGACCCGCCGGCTCCTTCACGTGGAGGGTCCATACGGCTACGGCACCAGCACTCTGGTGGCCGAGGAGACGGTGCTGGAGGAGGCGACCGACGAGCTGGGCGGCGTGGCAGGGCAGTGCGTGACGCCGCTGGCGCGGGTCCAGAAGGAATTCTGCATCTCCATCCGCGACGTCGCCACGTACGAGAAGACCGGCATGCCCTTCGGCACCGCAGACGTGGCCCACGCGGCCATCGCGTGCGCGAAGCGGGAGGATCAGCTCCTGCTGCACGGTTCGGACAGCCTGGGGACCACCGGGCTTCTGAATACGGACGGCAGCCAGTGCCTGGAACTCAGCCCGTGGGAGGAGCCCGGCCAGGCGCTGGAAGACCTGGCCAGGGCGGTCGGCATGCTGGACGGAGCCGGTTTTCACGGGCCCTATGCCCTGGCGCTGGCGCCGGACCGCTATAACCTGCTGTTCCGCCGCTACCCGCAGGGCAACATGGTGGAGATGGAGCACGTGAAATCGCTGGTGACCGAGGGCGTGACCAAGGCGCCGGCGCTGTCCTCGGGCGGCGTGCTGATCGCCGCCGGTCGGCAGTTCGCCTCCATCGTGCTGGGCCAGGACCTGACGGCCGCGTTCATCGGGCCGGCGGGGCCGTTCTACGAGTTCGAGGTCTCGGAGACGCTGGCCCTGCGGCTGGAGCACCCCGGCTGCGTCTGCGTGCTGGACTGACAGTAAAACCGACACAAAAGGAGCGGGCCTGCTCCGCACGGCCCGCTCCTCGACTGTACCGGGAAACCGGTCTCCCTACTCCTTGCCGCACCAGCAGTAGGTGCACAGGCCGGTGTCGGGCAGGTCAATGGCGCCCATCATCTCGGGCAGGGAGAGGTAGGCCAGGCTGGTGCAGCCCAGGTCCTCCTTGATCCAGTCCACCATGGCGCGGTATTCGTCCGAGGTCTCGTCCAGGTAGGGCGCGATGTCGTCGGTCTCGCCCCCCTCCAGCGCCCTTATGGCCCGCCGCGCAGCCAGTTCCCCCAGGGAGCGGGTGGAGAGGTTGTAGCGGCAAGGGAACATGAGCGGCGGGCAGGCGACGCGCACGTGGACCTCCGCCGCGCCGGCGTTCCAGAGCTTCCGTACGGTCAGGTTTTTCAACTGGGTGCCGCGCACGATAGAATCCTCGCAGACGATCAGCCGATTGCCCTGGCAGATGTCTTCGATGGGGATCAGCTTCATCTTGGCGATCCGGTCCCGCACCTTCTGGCTGGGCGGGGTGTAGCTGCGCCCGTAGCCGGCGGAGTATTTGACCAGCGGGCGGCGGAACGGCAGGCCGCTTTCCATCGCATAGCCGATGGCGTGGCCCGTGCCGCTGTCCGGCACGCCGGAGGCCACGTCGGCCGCCACGGTGTCCTTGCGCGCCAGAGCTTGCCCGCAGCGCTCCCGCACGCGCTCCACCGACACGCCCTCGTAGCGCGAGGCAGGATAGCCGGTGTATATCCACAGGAAGGAGCAGATTCTCCGGTCCCCATTGCCGCCGGTGGAATCCTTCAGCCCGTTCTGGTCAAAGAAGACGATTTCCCCCGGCTGGATGTACTTCATGACGTCGAGTTCGAGGTTCGGGAAGGCGCACGTCTCGCTGGCAGCGGCGATTGTGCCGTCCCTGGTGCCCAACGCCAGGGGAAAGCGCCCGTGCCGGTCGCAGGCCGCGTAGATGCCGTCCTTTACCATGAGCAGCAGTGAGACGGCGCCCTCGATCCGGTCGAACACCCGCCGGATGCCGCTCACCACGTCCACGCTCTGGGCGATGATCTTGGCCACCAGCTCGGTCTGGTTCAGGCGGCCCTCCAGTATCTCGCTGAAGGTGACTCCCTGTTCGACCAGGTTCCGCCCAAGTTCTTGAGCGTTTGTGATGAGGCCGGTGGTCACGAGGGTGAGGGTGCCGAATCGGCTTTCCACCACGATCGGCTGGGGGTCGTAATCGCTGATCACCCCAAGGCCCATCGGCCCGGAGTGATCCTGGTAGAAATCGTTGAACAGATTCTTGAACTGGCCGTGTGAGATGCGGTGGATCTCTCTGTTGAGTCGGTCCGACTGGACCGCCAGACCGCCGAACTCCGTGCCCAGATGGGAGTGGTAGTCGGTGCCGTAGAACAGGTCTTCCATGCAATCCGAGCGCGACGCGACGCCGAAGATGCCACTCATACGTCCTCCTGCCAGCTATTTGATGTCTCTGCCGAGGGTATCTTAGCAGATTGAGCGCATGTTTCCACAGGAGCTTGTTGTCAACTGCACATTGAAATGTCCGGTCACCAGCAAGAATGACCTCGTGCGGTTGACCGGGGAAGAGCGGGAGCGCCTTAACCCCCTGGTCAGTAAGGACAAGGCAGCTGCATGCTAAGCAGTTTTACGTTAATCGGTTCCGGTTCGCAGGACTTGCGGACCTTTATGGACCGAAAACGATCTTCCAAAGACCACTCAGCCGATTAGAGCGAGCCCCAGTCGGCGTCCTGACCGGGCACTGCATGAGCTCGAGCCGTTGGGCCGTCAGGGCCTAAGGCCCGTTTCAGGATTAGCCCAGGGCGGCGGCGCCGGAAGCGCCAGAGCCCTGGGGAAGGGAGCGATAA
>CAYVBE010000286.1:0-3746 GCA_964448935.1 uncultured candidatus Brocadiaceae bacterium | reverse complement strand
CCGGGCACCTGGACCTGACCTGCGGCGCCGAGCCGCGCATCGGCCGGGCCGTCACAGCGCCGGAGATCCATTATCATAAGGGCACGTTCTGGGTCGTGTACTCGATGAACGGCCAGGGCATCGGCATCCTTAAGAGCACGACCGGCAGGGCAGAGGGGCCGTACGAGGACCTGGGGCGGATAGCCCGGCAGGGCCGCGACCCGTCGCTGTTTCAGGATGCCGACGGGACGGTTTACCTCGTCTGGGGGCAAGGTCTCTACGCCCCGATGCAGGATGACATGAGTGGTCTGGCCGGCCCGGCGAAGGCCCTGTTCACCAACGTGGAGTGGTACCCGCGTTACGCCCGCCGCATCGAGGTAATGGGGCAGTGGGGCAGCCACCTGACCAAAGCCGGTGACTGGTATATCTGGACCTTCACCACCCGCACCGGGCGGGGCGGCGTCAACTCCATTGACACGCTGGCGTCCTGGTCGAAATCCCTGGGCGGCCCCTGGGGGGAGCCGTGCGTCATGCTGCCAGACGGGGGGCAGTCCACGCTCGTAGACGGCGGGGACGGGAAGCACTACGCCACCGTCTCTGGCGAGGACGAGCGGGCCCAATGCCCCTATCTGCCCGCCATCACCGAGGTGAGGAACTTCAGCGGTTGGCCCCCCATACGGACCTACCGAAAGGGCGGCAACCCGCTCTCCGCGCTGCAGCCGTACCGCAAGGGCGGACACGGCAGCCAGTTCTACGCCGTCCAGGGCATGAAGAGCACGGAGCTGGACTACTGGATCGGCCACCCCACGCTCATTGACTACAGCCTGCGTGACGTGTGGATGGACCTCTTCGACGACGGATACTACTACGTTACCGGTTCGTTCTGGGACGTTGAGAGATGGGCCAATCAGGTTCCGATCTACCGCTCCGAGGACAAGGTTCGTTGGGAAGCGACGCCCGGTTCCATCTTTGAGGCCGAGCGGCTATCCGAAGTGCCGGGATTCCCGTTTGAACGATACAAGGAGAAGGCCGAGGAGGCGGCCGACAGGAACCGGGCGGTCCAGTTGTTTGAGAACAAGGCGTATCAGTTCGACGGCAATACCTATGTCACCTTCAACGTGGTTACGTTCGGCGGGGTCCTGCTTAAATCGCGCTCCGGCAGCATGAACGGCCCCTTCGACCCGATCGCCAGCGTGGGTTTCTGCGAGTATTACCAGGCTCCGGACGGGTCGCTGTACTGCAATTTCCCCGCCCGGGTGACTACCGTCCCGGACCTCGAACATTTTGAAGCCGGCAGAGCTGGCCTGGCGGGAGGGACGACCTACGAACTGACCCCGCCCCGCAACCTATGCTACATGGAGGATGTCGAGACCGGAATGCACGTGATAGACGGCAAATTCATGGTCTGGAGCACCGATTGGAACGGCAATTACGACATGCAATACATGGTTGCCGATTCCCTGGAGGGCCCATGGAGCACGTTGCGCATCGGCGTCCCGCACGGCGGCAACGGTTTCCTGTTTCAGGACTCCGACAAGTCGTGGTGGTATGGCTATTTCAACAACACCAACGACTTCGGCACGCGTGCCGGCAATTTCTGTCGCCTCAACATCATGCCCCTCCATGTCGGCTGGGATGGCGGCGAGCTGATCATCGAACCGAAGGCCGTTCGACGCAACCGCGCGCGGCTGAAGAAGCTCGGCGCACTGTGGCAGAGCGCCGGGGCCGCTGACTGACGTCAAAGACGGCATGAGAGAGGAATACTTGATGAAAGCAAGAGAGTGTCTGGTGTGGACTGCAATCGTTCTGACGATGGTGGCTCTCGCGTCCGTTCCGGCGGCGGCGCAGCGGGTTAGCCCGGAAGAGGTGACCTCGCTGATCGAATGGTTCGGCACCGGCCTGGCCAGGAAGCCCGGCCACCGTGTCTCGCCGGGTCGCACTCAGGTCAAGCCGGTGCTCGACCACCCTCTGCGGGACCCGAGCATCTGCAAGGGGCCCGACGGGTGGTATTACCTGACCGGAACCGACGGCACGCCGATCCTGCCCGAGTACGGTCCCGTTGATTTCAAGAACAACGACGGCATCCGCGTCTGGCGCTCCAGGGACCTGGATAACTGGGAGTTTGTCACCCTGGCGCTCGATCTATCGCTCGACGCGCTGGACACCCGCGGGCTCGACAGCCGGGCGGATTACCGGGGTTGGCGCCGGGTGCCCATGGCGGAGCCCGGGGAGCCGGACGGCGAGTGGGTGCACGGCATTCAGGCGCCGGAGATCCATTACATCAGGGACAACTTCTGGATCGTCTATTCCGTCAACGGCGTCAGCGGCGGGCTGCTCAAAAGCACCACCGGCAAGCCGGAGGGCCCCTACGAGGACTGGGCGCTCATCGGCGAGCGGCGCGGCGGCTTCAACAAGGGCACCTCTCATCTCTTCTTCAAGGGCGGGTCGCCTTCCCTGTTCGAGGACGACGACGGAGAGGTGTACGTGCTGTGGTCCGACGGCAAGATCGCGCGTCTTAAGGAGGACCTGAGCGGTCTGGCCGAAAGGCCGCGCCTGCTGGTCTGCGACAATCCCGAACGCACCGGCGAGCTGGCCCGGGACTTCCCCCTGCAGGTCGGCACGGACGGCTACTTCCTCAAGAAACTCAAGGGGCGCTACTACCTGTTCGCCACCGATTTCACCAGCCGGGGCGGCGAGTCGGTCCAGGACGTGTACGTCGCCTGGTCCGAGAATGTTTATGGCCCCTACAGCGAGCGCCGCTGGTGCATCCCGCACGCCGACCAGACCACGGTCTTCGAAGGCCCGGACGGCGGGCTGCTGGCCACCTACTGCGGCAACGATCCCCACGCCGCCTTCCGGGACCGCGCCGGCATAGTGCCCCTCGGCTGGACCAGTTCCGAATATCCGCACAGAATCCGCCCGGACACCGAATTCCCCCGCCGCCTGTTGCGGGTCAACACCGAGCGCTACCTGTGGCACCGCCTGCCGCCCGTCAGCCGGTTCCCGCTTCGGGACACCCAGGCATGTCGGGGTCCCGGCGGCGAGATCGTCTTCACCGGCTCCCACGTCACAAAGGACACCGACGGCAAGCTGTACCTGTGGCAATCCATGGACATGGTCAACTGGCAGCGCCTCGAAATCTGGGACTGGGACCGCCAGAAGGAACTCTTCGACGAGCCCTTCCGGGACCCCCGCGAGGCCGACAGCGAGCAGGTCTTCACCTACATGGACACCGAGGTCTGGTATCTGAACGATACCTTCTACGTCGGCTACTCGATATACGGCGCTCGGCCCAACGGCCACATCCTGAAAAGCATCACCGGGCGGGCCGAGGGGCCGTACGAGCCGGTCTATTCCGGCGGCATCGCCCAGCCGTCGTTCTTCAAGGACGAGGACGGCACCGTCTATATGGGCACCAACGGCGGATACCGGCGGTGGAAGGCCGACCTGAGCGGGCCGGTGGAGGGCGCGCCCCGCCATTCCATCATGCCCGCGGACGGCACCACTTACCTGGGCGACGCGGCCGGGCAGATCGCGCGCATCGCCGGGCGGTATGTCAACTTCGTCTGCGGTGTGGACGGCTCGGGTTCTTACACGGAAAGGCACTGGAGCTTGTCCGGCGCGTACACCTGGGCCTACTCGACCGCCGAGTCGCTCGAAGGGCCGTGGAGCCGCGAGCAGGTGATCGGGCCGCACACGGGTCACGGCGCCCTGGTCGAGGACCGCTTCGGCAACTGGTGGGTCTGCTCCTTCGCCAACGAGGCCAG
>CAYVBE010000285.1:311-3758 GCA_964448935.1 uncultured candidatus Brocadiaceae bacterium | reverse complement strand
CAGCAGGTCCATCGCCGCGGTCAGCTCGCCGCATGTCTCGCCCGCGGGCACCTGACCGGGCCACCGCACTATGCAGGGCAGCCTCATGCCACCTTCCCAGGTCGTGCCCTTGGTGCCGCGCAGGGGCGCGTTGCTGCCGCCCTCGTCGCGGTTGCGGCTGCCGTTGTCGCTGGTGAAGACTATGATGGTGTTCTCGTCCAGCCCCAGCCGCTTCAGCTCGCTCATCAGCACGTCCACGCTCCAGTCCACGCACTCCACGGCGGCGCCGTATCGCCCGTTCTCGGACTGGTCCATGAACCGCTTCGGCGCGTAGAGGGGCAGATGCACGTACATGTGCGCGAAGTAAAGGAAGAACGGCTCGTCGCGGTTCTCGCGGATGAACCGTACGCATTCCTCGACGTAGCGCTCGGTCAGCGCCGTCTGGTCGGGCTGCTCCTGGATGACCTCCTCGTCGCGCAGCAGCGGCAGGGGAGGATACTGGTTCTTGCGCCCCCGCTGGCGGCCCATGTCGTTGCTGAACGGCAGGCCGTAATAGCTGTCGAACCCGAAGCGCGTGGGCATGAACTCCGGCTGGTCGCCGCAGTGCCACTTGCCCACGTGTTTGGTGGCGTAGCCCTGGTCCTTCAGCAGGTTGGCGATGGTGATCTCATCGGGATTCAGCCCTACCCCCTGACCGGGGAACAACACCCAGCGGCCGTCGAACGTGGCGAACCCGATCCGCCGGGGGTAGCAGCCGGTCATCAGGGCGCCCCGGCTGGGCGAGCAGACCGGCGCCCCCATGTAGAAATCGGTGAACCGCATCCCCTCGCCCGCCATGCGGTCTAGAGCCGGCGTCTTGTTGCGGTCGCTGCCGTAGCAGCCCAGGTCGCCGTATCCCAGGTCGTCGCAGTTGATCAGAATGATATTCGGTCTATCGGTAGCACTTCGCAAAACCCGGTCCTCCCGTGCAAGAATCTAAAGCGCGCAGACGGCCGCGCGGAGAAAAGGGCTGCATGGTACCGCCTGGTACGTCCCACGTCAACGAGGGCGGCATACTTCTTGGCCGAGAGTGTGGCGCGTCGTTGTTTCGCGGAACGTCTTGAATCGCCCGCTTTGCGGGCTCTGGGTGTGTTTGCGTGCCTTTCCCCAGGGCCGGCCGCCCTGCGGGCGGTTTAGAAGAATGGGCACCATCCATTCTTCATCAGCGTCGGAGACGCCCGGTCGCCCTGGGCTACCAATGAGACGCCCGCTGTGCGGGCTGACGTCACAGATGCCTTCGAATGTTGCAGACGTCAGGCCGTCAGGCCCGACAGGGCCGCCTCAAGATTAGCCCAGGGCGGCGGCGCCGAAGGCGCCAGAGCCCTGGGACACAAGCTCAAAAGCAACACGGAGCCCCGGTAGGGGCGATTCAACCGGTAAAGCGAGAGGGCGGAGGTATTGCCTGACTGTTTCCCTGCGCGGTGCCACCACGCCGCGGCGATCCTTTGGGCAAGCTCTTGGAGCAATTCGTCCCCGGTGGTTGTGTAAGATATCGTCCTCCTTTCCGCGAACGCCTCACAGACGACTTTCTACCGCCCGTTCCTACCTCTTGTCGAGCATCCAAAACGGCACCGGTCAATCCAGCGTCCTGTCAAGCGTCCTGTAGTTTATCGCTTCGCTCACGTGGTGGGGGAGGATGCGGTCGGTGCCTTCCAGGTCGGCTATGGTGCGGCTTACCTTCAGCACCTTGTCGTAGGCGCGGGCGCTGAGGCCCAGGCTGTCGGTCGCCTGGCGCAGCAGCATCTGGCCGTCCTGGTCCACCGTGCACCACTTCTTGATGTGGCGTCGCCGCATGCGGCCGTTGGTGTAGATGTCGGTGCCTCTCAGTCGCTCGAACTGCCGCTGGCGGGCCGATACGACCCTCTCGCAGATGCTCGCGGAGGGCTCGCCGGGGCGGTTGGTGGCCAGCTCGCGGTAGGCCAGGGGCGGCACGTCCACGTGGATGTCTATTCTGTCCAGCAGGGGACCGCTGATGCGGCGGCGGTAGTTCTCGATCTGGCGCGTGGTGCACCGGCAGTCCCGCCGGGTGTCGGTGTAGAACCCGCACGGACACGGGTTCATGGCCGCCACCAGCATGAACTCGGCCGGGTAGCTGACGGTCATCTGCGCGCGGGCTATCGTGATGCTGCCGTCCTCGATGGGCTGGCGCAGGGCCTCCAGGGCCGACCGGCTGAACTCCGGCAGCTCGTCCAGAAACAGCACCCCGTGGTGCGCCAGGCTCACCTCGCCCGGCTTGGGATGCGAACCCCCGCCCACCAGCCCGGCGTGGCTCACCGTGTGGTGCGGGGAGCGGAAGGGGCGCGTGGCCATCAGCGCTACGTCTGAGTCCAGCATCCCGCAGACGCTGTAGATGCGCGTGGTCTCCAGCGATTCCTCGGTGGTCAGGGGCGGCAGTATGGTGCAGAGCCGCCGCGCCATCATGCTCTTGCCCGCGCCGGGCGGCCCGATCATGAGGATGTTGTGATTCCCGGCGGCGGCGACCTCGAGGGCGCGCTTGACGTGCTGCTGGCCCTGCACCTCGGCGAAGTCCACCTCATAGCTGCGCCGTGCGTCCAGCAGCCCGCCGGCGTCCACCTCCACCGGCTTCAGCGGTCGCGCGCCGGTCAGGTAACCCAGGGCCTCGGAAAGGTGGGCGACCGGGATGACGTCCAGCCCGTCCACCACGCCCGCCTCGCGCGCGTTGTCCATGGGCACGATCAGTTGATCGAACCCCTCCTCCCGCGCCCGCAGCGCCATGGCCAGGCAGCCCCGCACGGGGCGCACCCGTCCGTCCAGCGCCAGCTCGCCCACCACGGCGCGGCGCATGGAGCTGTCCAGCTCGACGGAGTCCATGGCGGCCAGCAGGCCAAGCGCGATGGGCAGCTCGAAGGCCGGCCCCTCCTTGCGCCGGTCGGCGGGTGCCAGGTTGACGGTGGCCCGGTGGGTGGGCAGGCGGTAGCCGGTGCTGCGCAGCGCGGCGCGGACGCGGTCGGTGCTCTCCTTCACGCTGGCGTCCGGCAGGCCCACGACGGTGGCCTTGGGCAGCTGGGAGCGGGTCACATAGACCTCGACCTCGACGGGGTAGGCATCAATGCCGAACACCCCCATGCTGTGTATCTTCCCGAGCATGTGCCCTCCCGGAACCCGGCCACGATGAAGATTCAACGCGAGTATAGCGAGTTTCGACGCGGCACGCAAACGGTGGCGGTTGCGGCGTGACTCGCGACGTCGGAAAGGCCTGGTTGCCGGTCCTGGCGCTGAAGGCTCACCCGGCCTCCACCAGGTAGCGATGTAGGGCGCGGGCCAGGTCCGTGCCGAACGCTCTTGCGGTCTGCTGGTTCACCTCCGCTCCACCCGCCACCGCGTAGGGTATCTCGAACGAGGTCGCCAGTCGCACGCCGGGCTGCTCTGCGAGCCACGGGCGGAATGGCTTGCCTTCTTTGTAGTTGC
>CAYVBE010000285.1:0-301 GCA_964448935.1 uncultured candidatus Brocadiaceae bacterium | reverse complement strand
CCTCCCGGAACCCGGCCACGATGACGATTCAACGCGAGTATAGCGAGTTTTGACGCGGGGTGCAAACGGTGGCAGTTGTATTATCGGGATGCGCTCCTACCGCTGGGCGGAGACGGGGTCTGTGCAGGTGCCGAACGAATGCGAGGTGGTGCGGCGTATTTTCCGGCTCTACCTTGAAATCGGCACCTACAAGGGCGTGGCGCGGCGCCTGACACAGGAAGGCGTACCCGTGCCACGGGGCGACAAGTGGTGGGGCGAGACGGTAAAGGGCATCCTGACGAACCCGGTCTACGCCGGCTGC
>CAYVBE010000284.1:0-3861 GCA_964448935.1 uncultured candidatus Brocadiaceae bacterium | reverse complement strand
CTCGAGCGGTTACCGTTGAAAATGCGCCGCCAGGCTGTACCCTTTCAGTGAACGAGACACCTG
This sequence comes from uncultured candidatus Brocadiaceae bacterium, assembly GCA_964448935.1. Lineage (GTDB taxonomy): Bacteria > Planctomycetota > Brocadiia > SM23-32 > SM23-32 > CAYVBE01. The sequence continues at coordinate 3,798 of CAYVBE010000284.1, read as the reverse complement.
GAAAGACGGGGCCCCTTATGACTGAAGAAGCCGATGCCGGAAGGACGCTGAACGTCGGCATGGTCGGGCTGGGGGCGCACTGCCGCCGCACGCTGCTACCCACCACGAAGTTCCTGCCGGTCAAACTCCGCGCTTTCTGCGACGTGGACGAGGCGAATCTGGCGGCGGCGAGGGAACGCTACGCCGTGGAGGCTACCTACACCGATGCCGCCGACATGTACGCGGAGCAGAACCTGGACGCCGTCTTCATCGCCGTCTCGCCCATGCTGCACGCCGAGCTGGCCTGCCGGGCGCTGGACGCCGGCGTGAACGTCTGGGTGGAGAAGCCGCCGGCCATGTGTGCTGCCGAGATACAGGACATGATCGAGCACCGGGGCGAGCTGGTGGGCATGGTGGGCTTCAAGAAGGCATTTATGCCCGCCGTGCACAAGGTGCGCGAGGTCCTATCCGGGGAGGACGCCGGCGCGCTGATGACGGTGCTTGGCGAGTACGCGGTGCGGCTGCCGCAGAACGGTGCGGCCGTTTTGGAGGAGCGGCAGGGCAACGACTGGCTGGCGAACGGGGTCCACCCGGTCTCTGCCATGATGTCCGTGGGTGGCCGTGTCACGGCGGTCACCATGCACCGCGGACCGTGGGGCGGCGGCGTCTGCGTGATGGAGTTCGGCAACGGCGCCGTCGGCAACCTGCACCTGGCGCAGGGCATGGAGGGCCCGTGCGAGCGCTACAGCTTCTTCGCCCAGGGCTCCCACCTGGTGGTGGAGAACGCCCGGAAGGTCACATGGCACCGGCACACTCCGTTCCGGTATCACACCAGCACCAGCTTCGCGCCGGAGGGGACCGACCACGGATCGGTCGTCTGGGAGGCCGGCCACACCTTCGCCAGCATGGAGAACAAGGCCCTGTTCATCCAGGGTTTCTACGGGGAGATGCGCCACTTCTGCGACTGCGTGCTGGAGGGCAGGCAGCCCGATCTGGGTGGCTTCGAGTTCGCCCTCAACGTGATGCAGGTCTACGAGGCCGGTCTGCGGTCTCAGGGTGGGAGGGTCGAGATCGAGCAGGCTGAGCCTCAGGATTGACCGTCGCCCGTTTCCCCTGCCGGCGCGATCTCTTCCACCTCCCAGCGGCGGTCTTCGGTGCCCCTCCTGAAGGTCACCGTGTCGCCGACCCTTTTGCCCATGAACGCCTCGCCCAGGGGCGCGTTGTAGCCGTAGACACCGCTTTTCAGGTTCGCGTCCCAGGGGCCCAGAAAGGTGAAGGTCTCCCGCTCGCCCGTCTCCAGATTGCGCGCCGTGACCCGGCTGCCGACGGTCACCCGGTCCCCGCCGCCCATGTCGGGCGTAATGGGGCGGGTGCGGGTCAACTCCTGTCGCATCCGTTCGGCCTGCTCGGCCAGCCGGCCGCGCTCCCGGACGGCGGATTGATACTCTGCGTTATCGCTGATGTCGCCGAACTCCGCCGCCTGTCCGATCTCGCGCACGACTTTCGGCAGCCGCACCTCCACGAGTTCCTCCAGCTCCGCCTGCCGCTTCTCGATGCCCTCCGGCATGCTGTAGATGACATCCTGCTCCCAGGCGGGGACTTCCTGCTTGAAGACGGCGGGCGCGACGCGGTCCAGCATTTTGGTGACGCGCGCCTGCATCTGGGACGTCAGCGCGGGGTTGTGTTCCACCATGCTGGCCAGGGGGGCCAGCCGCTCGGTGGACGCTTCCTCCAGGACGGCCTCCAGCGCAGCCCCGTCCCGGGCAAGCAGGGCGACCCGCACCTCGGCCTGCGCCGCCTTCCGCTGCTCGTGGTCCAGCGAACCGTCGCGCACCACGGCCGTGCCCGTGGAGAGCAGCTTGAACAGCACGGAAACCGGGTCCAGCTCGGCGATCGGCTCCGCCGGGTCCGACGCGGTTCTCCGGCGCCACAACCAGGAGATGGCACCGGCCGCCGAGACCGTCCGCGAGAGTATCCTGTCGCACGCCTCCCGGAGCGCGTCCGGTGCCTCGGCCTCCAGCATCCGCCCCGCCACCTCGCAGACGCGCCGCGGCAGGTCCGGCATCATGCGCGCCAGCAGGTCCGCCCACTCCTCCGGAAATGCGCGGCGGATGAAACGAACCGAGGCGTTCAGCAGTTCCTCGTCGTGCACCTCGCGGGCCAGCCGCTCCGCCGCGCGGGCCACGCCGCCTTTCACCTCGGGGGAGGGCGCCGAGACCTGTCCGGGGAATTCCCGGCGCAGGGCGTCCAGCAGGGCGGCCGTCGGCAGCGATCGCCACGCCTCGGCGTCGGGGCAGTCGGCCACGTGCCCGGCCAGGCCCTCTGCCACGGGGCTCACCGCCTCCGCGGCCACTTCCTCGTGCGCCCGCGCTTCCCGCAGTACCCGCAGCGCCACCCGCGCCGCCTCCAGCGGCTCGGACTGCACGCGGAACTTCCGCAGCAGGCGTTCCTGGTGCGTCAGCGGTTTCTTGCGCAGAAAGAGCGACGGCGACCGTCCCTGCGTCATGCCCACCTGCGCGGACCGCTTCAGCAGGTCGCGCGCGCCCGACCACCAGCTTTTCCAGGACTCCACCACGGGGCCCAGGTAGATGCGCAGCCGCCGGAGTTCCATGCGCCGGTCCACCGCCTCCAGGACCATGCGCACCAGTTTCTCCGGGTCCTCCTCGGCGAACTTACGAAGTGCGTCCTGGTCGAAGAGCCTGAGCGCGCGGAAATCGTCCTCGGGCAGTATCTCGAGTTCACCAATGTCGCGGACCGGCACGACACGCTCGCCGCCCTCGAACTCCACCACCAGCCCACGCTGATCCGGGTCCACGGAGCGCACGCAGCCGACGGCTTCCTCATCGGGATCATACACATACGACCCCGGGTGCAGCGCCAGCAGGCCGTCCAGAGCCGCCAAGGCGCTGTCCAGCGGCATCGTGGGGTCGCCGACAGTCACCTCCACGACGTGCGCTGCCTCGGGACTCTCGTCCAGAACGCGCGGGCCGAGGGCAGTCAGCATGTCGCGCATCGGTTCGCTCTCGGGTAGCAGCATCCCTCCGCGCCGCGCCACGCGGTATGCCGCCTCCGATTGCGCCCGTTCCTGCAGAGCGCCTCCCAGGTACCACAGCAGGGACTCCGCCTGCTCTTCGTGGCCCCGGTCCACCAGCACCTCGGCGGCATCCAGCAGCAGGTCCACGTCCGTGCCCGGCTCCTCGACGGCCAGCATCCAGGCCGACTCCAGCTCGTCCAGCTTCTCTTTTTTGGCCAGTTTCAGAAGGGCGTCCATCCTCACCTCGTCTGCGTTGGGGGTCCCTGTCATATATAACGCAAAGCCGGTTTTTTCACAATGACACAGGGCAGGGCGGCGTCCCCGGGGACGGGACTTGTGGACTTTGTGGACGGTTGCGCGCCGCCCCCCATGATGCCCACCAGGTCCGTGCCCGTCCGGTGCCGCTTGAATCTGCCCCGCGTTGCGGGCATAATCCCACCTGAACATGACCGCCAAGATCCCTAAAAACGTCGTGCAGCGGTGGGAGGGCAATCCGGTTCTGTCCATCCGCGACCTGCCCTTTGCCGTCAGCGACGTGCATAACGCCGGGGCGGTGGAGTATGACGGCCGGCGTGTGCTGCTGGTGACCGTGGAGGAACTGGACGGCCAATGCGCCATATACCGGGCCGAGAGCGAGAACGGGTGGGAGTTCACCATCGAAGACGAGCCCGTGCTGAGCCCGGCCCAGGAGCCTCCCTTCGCCGCCTATGAGGCGGGCGGCGTGCGGGACGCGCGCATCACGCTGCTGGAGGACACCTACTACATCCTCTACGTCGCCTACAGTC
>CAYVBE010000283.1:0-3923 GCA_964448935.1 uncultured candidatus Brocadiaceae bacterium | reverse complement strand
CGAAGTAGAGGGTGCGTCCCCATCCCGCCGTCAGGTTGAAACCCACGAGCAGCGAAGGGTCCGTCTCTTTGAGGCCGGTTGCGCCGGCCTGTATCAGGTCACATGCCTCTCTGGGATTCATGCCGTCGGCGAAGGGCGATATGTCGAGTTCGTTGGCCACCTGCCAGGCGGGGACAAGATCGGCCAGGTCTTCGGCAAGCCAGGCACAGGTTTCGTTATAGGTATTCAGAAACTGCTCGCTGCCGAGTTCGCCGCACCATTCGGGCACCCGCGGATTCCATTTGCGGAATTGGAGATTTCCGTCTTCATCCCGTTCGCGCGTTGCGATGCCGGGCAGCGGCGTCACACCCATCAGACGGAAGCCCGCCTCGTGTGTTTTCCGGGCCAGCTCTCTGGCCTCCACGTATTCCCGCGTAAGCTCGCCTCCCACACGGTCCCGAAACGGGAAAGGGAAGCTCCTCCGCAGCCACCCGATGCCGGCTTCCTTCAGAAGCTTCTCGTCGGCGTCGGGATACGCACTGGTTCCTATCATCAGGTCTCTCATCACATATCTCTCCCAGAGACTCGGGGCATGGGTTGCGGGATATCCCGGCCGCGCCGCGCTTCTCTTTCGCTGACGGGGGCCAGCCGGAAGGCGAATCTCATGATCTCGGCCGGGATCAGGTATTGGGCCAGAGGGCCGGGGCCGCAGGACTGGCTGCCCAGGCCGCAGTGTTTGTGGTCCAGGTGGAGTTCCACCTCGTCGCGTTTGGGCAGTTCGGGCGGATGATCTGCGGCCTCCAGGTCCTCGGTGCGCACGGGCAGCGCGTTGAAGCCCATCAGCGGCTGCGCGACGCCCAGCAGCCCCGTCCCCGCAACATCGGTCAGCGTCAGCCAGCGTGTCTGCGTGCGGTGACCGCATTCCTGCGGCCGGACGTAGGGCGGCATCTGGTCGGCGACGCGCTGCCGGTGGACGTCCACGTGGACGCCGGCGCGCCGGTCGCTGTAATTCTCGTGCGGCCCCGGCCCGTGCCACGTCAGATTGGCGAACCGGCCGGGCAGGCGCATCCTCAGGCCGACGCGCGGCAGGTGGGGCAGGTCATCCCGGAGAGGCTCCAGCTCGGTGGCGATGACCAGCTGGCCGCTTCCGGACACGGTGTAGAGATGCTCGCACCGGAAACATGGGGCTTTGGTCGGTGCGCCGGCGATCTGCACGACACGCACCGTTGCAAGGCCCGCTTCGCTCTGCGCCGGCTCGACAGATTCCACGCGCAACTCGATCCGGTCGTAGCCCGCCGCGCGCCAGTCGTTCTGCATCCGATTGTCGTTATCCGTCGGCGCCCGCCAGAGGGCGAGCCGGGGGCCCTCCGAGAGCAACTGCTCTCCCCGGTGCGTCCATGATTGGATGCGTCCGGTCAGCCCGTCAAAGACGAGCTCGAACTCCCGGCCGGCCACTGCCAGCTCACGGTCCCGCTCCTCGACCCTCAGGGGTGAGGCCATATCCGGGAGTGTCGCTGCGGCGCCGCCGGGCTCCCCGGCAACGCGGAACTGCCCGAAGGCCACAAGATGACCGGCATCGGCCCATTCGGTGTCGGCGGCGAGGCGGAAGCTGATGTTGAGCCACACCTCGCCATCAGCACCCTCCGGCAGGTCCGGCAACGCTACCTCCAGCGTCGTCTCCTCGCCGGGTCCGATGCTCAGCGGAGGCAGGCTACCGGACGCCAGCAGCCGCCCTTCCGACTTCAGCGTCCAGCCCGGCTGCAGGTGGCCGAGGTCCACAAAGTCATACTCGTTCTGCACCCGGACGCGGCCCGCCGCGGCGTCCACTGCCTCCATGCGCACCGGCTGCAGCACCGCCTTGTAATCGTAGAGGCCCGGGTGCGGCTCGCGATCGGGTGAGATAAGCCCGTTGCAGCAGAAAGAGGCATCGTTGGGCTCATCGCCGAAGTCGCCCCCGTAGGCGTAGAACATCTCGCGGTCCTCGGTGAACTTGCGCAGGCCCTGGTCCACCCAGTCCCACACGTAGCCGCCCTGGAGCGTGTCGTGGCGGCGGATGACCTCCCAGTAATCCGCCAGACCGCCGGGACCGTTGGCCATGGCATGGCAGTATTCGGTCAGCAGGAACGGGCATCGGGCGTCGTCGCGTTGGCCGTATTCCTCCAGAAAATCCACCCCGGCGTACATCCGGGCGGCGACATCCAGGTACTCGGTCTCGTGAGCGCGTTCGTAGTGGACCGGCCGGCCGGGGTCGCGCTCGTGCAGCCAATCGGCCATCACCCGATGGTTGCGCCCTACCCCGCACTCGTTGCCCAGCGACCACATGATGACCGAAGGGTGGTTCTTGTCGCGCTCCACCATCCGCTCCAGCCGGTCCATGTAGGGTTTCTCCCATGCCGGGTCCTGGCTGAGCGTCCCCTCGTCGCCGAGCGGGCCGAATCCGTGGGTCTCGATGTCTGCCTCGTCCATCACGTAGAGCCCGTAGCGGTCGCACAGCTCATACCAGCGCGGATCGTCGGGATAGTGGCTGGTGCGGACGGCGTTGAGGTTGAACCGCTTCATCAGGCGGATGTCTTCCACCATGGACTCGACGCTCACCGCGCGGCCCAGGTCGGGGTGTATCTCGTGGCGGTTGACGCCCTTGAGCAGGATGGGCCGCCCGTTGACCAGAAGTTGGGCCTCCCGGATCTCCACCTGCCGGAAGCCGACGCTCTGGGGGATGACCTGCAGAACCTCTCCGTCGGCGTCGCGAAGCGTGACCAGGAGGGTGTAGAGGTACGGCGTCTCGGCGGACCACTTGCGCGGACCCTCCACCGGCGCCGACAGGTCCACCGTGCTCTCCTCGCCGGGGGCGACCTCGGCGGACGCATTCAGGGGCTCGCTCAGCATCTCGTCGCCAGCCTGGTCCAGCAGACGTGCGCCGATCGAGCAGGCACGGGAGTCGTTTTCCTCATTGCGCAGAGCGACGGAGAGACGCAGTTCGGCATCCTGATATTCGCCGTCCAGTTCCGTCACTACCTCCACATCGCGCACACGCAACTGTGGCGTCGAGAGCAGATAAACGTCGCGAAAGATACCGCTCAGCCACCACATGTCCTGGTCTTCCATATACGAACCGTCCGACCACTGCAGCACCTGGACGGCCAGAACGTTCTCGCCCTCGCGCACGGCGCCCGTGATGTCGAACTCCGCCGGCACGCGGCTGCCCTTGCTCATGCCGATCTCGGTCCCGTTGACCCAGAGCCGGAAGAAGGAGTCCACGCCTTCGAAGACGACGAACGTACGCCGGCCGCCCCAACCGCCGGGGAGGATGAAGCTGCGCCGGTAGCAGCCGGTGGGGTTCTCATCCGGCACATGCGGCGGGTCCACGGGCCACGGATAGACGATGTTGGTGTAATGCGGCCGGCCGTAGCCCTGCATCTGCCAGTTGCCCGGCACCCGGATGCCGGCCCACCCGTCGGCGTCGAAGGACGGCTCCCGGAAGCCCTCGGGCGTCAGCTCCGGCCGCTCGACGTACCGGAACTCCCACACCCCGTTCAGCGACCGGTACCACGGCGAAGCCGAGGGCTCGCGCCGCAGCGCCGAGGCATCACCCGGATAAGCAAAAAAATGCGCCCGAGCCGCCTCCCGGTTCCGCGCCACCAGCTCCTGATCCTCCCACTCCTTCCGCCGTCGGTTTCCGTCGATGTCCATCTAAAGCTCTCCCTGCGTGCGTCCGAAACCAAGTGCGTGCATCAACTGCAGGATTCTCTACGTTCGGGCATGCAGATCCTCCCCCCGTTCGGCGACGGGCCGCTCCACGGGGCCGGCAACCTCCTTGCGCCAGGCAAAATCCTCCGGCGTGTTGACGACGATGTCCTTCGGTATCTTGATATCGTGCAAAGCCCTGCGTATGGCTAGTCCCAGTACAAGCGTAATAAAATCCGCGAAAAGGGTGAAAACGCATA
>CAYVBE010000282.1:1622-3923 GCA_964448935.1 uncultured candidatus Brocadiaceae bacterium | reverse complement strand
GGCAGCGCCGGCAGACGTCGAGTTCCAGGGACTGACTGCCCACCTGGACGCTGACCTGCGGCATACGGCCGGTGCAGTGCGGACAGTGCCGCACGCGGGGGGCCGAGCCGTCACGCGCCTTGAGCCAGAGGTTGGTCAGGAAGCCCTTGCCGGCGCCGGCTTTGCGCAGCACGGAGAGGGCGATGGCCCTGCCCCCGCACCGGGGGCAGGAGTAGATGATGCCGTGATCGGTGGTCTGGCGGCCCAACTGTCCGCTGCACGAGGCGCATTCAGGCATTTCGGCCTCCCGCTGCGTCTGCCGAAAGACTGCTATGCATGGCGTGCGGCCCGAATGATCTCCCGTGCGGTCGAGATCGGGGCGGAGACGACGTAGCCCCACATGAGGGCGGCGAACAGGAACTGGTACTCCCAGACGATGGTCCCGGTCACCAGAGCCGCGCCCAGAACGACGGCCAGGATGGGTTCAAGGCGCGAGATGAACGCGCCCGCGTGGCGGTAGGGCATGTGGCTGGCCATGAGCCCGGCCAGCAGGGCCAGGAGGAAGGGCAGAAGGACCACGCTGAAGGCCGGGTCGGTCTCTGCCAGCCGCAGATACACCAGCACGGCTGTGGCCGCGGCCCCCCCTGCGCCGGTGGAGGGCAGGCCCAGGAACTGTTCCTCGTGGTCGGCGGTGTCGGAGTGGCCCGTGTTGAAGCGGGCCAGCCGCCAGGTGGCGGCCAGGGGGTAGGGCACCACCAGCAGCCAGCCGGCCAGGAAGCCATGGGGCAGCAGCGATCCGACGATCAGGGCCGGCGCCACGCCGAACGACACCACGTCCGCCAGGGAATCCAGGTGAGCCCCCAGCGCGCTTTCCACGTGCAACGAACGCGCCAGGGCGCCGTCCAGGCTGTCCATCAGGATGGCGGCCAGAACCGCCAGGGCCGCCAGTTCCGGCCGGTCCGAAACGGCCAGCGCACAGGCTGCAAACCCGAAGGCCGCATTGCCCATGGTCGCTGCGTTCGGCAGATGTTGTTTCAGCGCCTTGTCCTCCGCTTCGTGAAACGCGCAACCAGCAGAGAGGATATACAGTCGCCATCAGGCCGTCCGTCCGGCCGCATCTCCCTCGGAGATAACCAGCGCGGTAAAAACGAACAGGTCCGTGCCGGGGTCCTTCCACGCGTCCGGCGCCAGCCCGGCTTTCCCGGCGCAGCAATGGGCCAGGAACTCCTGCTTGCTCCAGCCCGTCTCATTGGCCACCTGGGGGAGGAAGCAGCCCGTCGCGAAGCCACGCTTCACGTAGATGCCGTGGGTGCCCAGTTCCATCTGCTCTTCCGGGTCCTCGATGCGCTCCAACGGCGAGAGCACGGATATCTCAACGTTCAGGTCGCCCAGCTCCGCCGGCTGGATGCGCGCCCCGGCGAAGCGGGGGTCCTGCGTTGCGGCGGCCACAGCCATCTTCCGCACGACCTGCCAGAGCGGCATGTCGGCCTGAAACCGCCCGATGCAGCCGCGCAGTTGATCGCCCGTGCGCAGCGTGACGAAAGCGCCCTGATGCTCCTGCAGGTCGGGATGCGGAACTTCGGACGCGGGCTCGCGCTCGCCTCGGACGGCTGCCTCGACAGCCTCCCGCGCGATTCTCAGTAAGGTGTCCTGCGCATCCTCCGAAAGCATAGTCTGGCCCGTATTCTGAACGTTGCCGTGTGTCTGCGGCTCTTCCTCGCCCTCAGCCGGACCAGCGATCCAGCCGGACCAGATTTTAACAAAAATGAAGCCGAGCACCAATAGCAAAAGGAAAACAATGGTCAGGAGGTTGAAGTAGCGCTCCACGAAGCCCTTGATGTGCGCGCCCCAGAGCTTGAACAGCACCCCCAGCGTGAAGAACCGCAGACCGCGCCCGATCACCGAAGCGGCGAACAGAACGCCGATCGGAACGCTTTGATGGCAGAACCCCGCCGAGATCGTGAATACCTTGTAGGGAATGGGCGTGAGGGCAGCAGCGAATATGGCGAGAAAGCCGTGGCGGCCGAAAGACGCCGTGAGGACCTGGAACTTATCCGTCAGACCGTAGAACTCGATGATGGGGCGGCCGAGCGATTCGTAGAAGGACATGCCGATCAGGTAGCCCAGCAGGCCGCCCGCCACGGAGCCGACCAGGCAGACGACGGCATAGCGCAGCGACTTGCGGGGAGCCCCCAGCGCCATGGCGATCAGCAGCACGTCCGGCGGGATGGGAAAGAAGGACGCCTCCGCGAAGGCAAGCAGCAACAGCGCCCAGACGGCGTAGGGAGTGTCGGCCCAGTGGATGGTCCAGTCATACAGCCG
>CAYVBE010000282.1:0-1522 GCA_964448935.1 uncultured candidatus Brocadiaceae bacterium | reverse complement strand
TTCTCCTCGATCTCCTCAACCATCTCCGACACGTCGTCCTCCTCTGACGCGGCGGGCATGTCCGCCTCCAGCTCGATGGCGTCTTCGGCCTGGTCGGCTTCCGAGGTGGGTCCCAGCAGGTGACGTTCGGCCTTCTGCCGGCCCTTTACCATGCTCTCGATGCCCTCGAGCGTGCACAGGCCCATCTGGAGTTGGTCGCGCATGTGCTGCAGCACGCAGGAGACGGAGTTGTCGAAGGCGTTCATGACGGAGCCGAGTTCGCTCTGGAAGATGCCGGAGAGCGTCACACGGAAGTCCTCGAGATGCTCGTGGAGGCTTGGGATGCGCTCCTCGAGTTCCGTCAGCCGGCTGCAGAGCCGTTCCATCTGCTCATCTCTGCTCGCGCCCGCCGCGGCTACCTCCCGTGTCATGCGTTCGGACAGATCCTCCATCTGCTCGCTTGTCTTCTGTCTCTCCTGCCTCTGAAGCGCCGCCATGTGCTCCTGCTGGTTGTTGAGCGACTTGAGCACCTCTTCCAGTTGCTCGACGCGCTCCTGGGCGTTCTTCGCCCGTGCCGAGGCGCGGAATCTCAGCACCTCGGAGATGACCAGGTAAAGTGCCAGTCCAATGCCCCCGTAGAAAGGCACCAACAGTCCCCACTGCGCCTGCACGTGCATCTGTACCACCTGCTGCCACAAACCCACAGTTCCGTCCCCCGACAAGAGACATGAGAACCCGAAACGGGAGGACCCGTTGCCGTCCTCCTCCAACCGCGGGCATTATAGTGCGCCCGACGCCGGCGGAATCAAGGCGGGTTCTGCCCGTCCCGCTCAGGCCGGCCCAGGGGGTCGCCATTGAGCGATTCGGCATGCAAATTAACCACGGAAAAAATCCCACGGCGAAGCGGGCGAGCCATTTGCGCTGATTCTAAGGTGAGGCTCAGTGGGGGTTGCGGGCCGGTAGAAAAGTAGTTACCCCAGATTCGGCCCGCTACAGGCCCTCTGGCCGGGTGCGGCCGCCGAAAGCCGCTGATTTTACCCCGTCTCTCCGGACCTTCTGGACGGGGGGGCGAGAGCCATGCGGAGCTTCTGAAGGCCGCCGAGGCGATGATGGGCGATAAGGGCTACGACGACGTCAAGATACTGAACAAGCTGTGGGACGGCTACCGGATAGCGCCGATTATTCCCAAACGGGACGACTGGCAGGGGGACCAGACACGCCTTCTTTCCGAGGACGAACGCTACATCACCTACAACTGCCAGGGGCAGCTTTTCTGTTACTCTCCCGGCAACGGCACGGAGCGGCATATTGTGCATTGGGGCTTCGAGCCGGGGCGGGACGGTCAGAAATGGCGCTGTCCGGTGGCGGTCCACGGCGGCACGTGCCGGGGCAGGTCTCTGTGCTGCGGCCAGAGCGAATACGGCCGGGTGGTGCGGGTGCCTCGGGATTATGATCCTCGCACTTTCACACCGGTGGCTCGGACCAGCCTTAACCCAACTTCCGCAGTTTGAGACCTGAATCGGGGGCTGAGGGCCTCTCGGGG
>CAYVBE010000281.1:0-3938 GCA_964448935.1 uncultured candidatus Brocadiaceae bacterium | reverse complement strand
CGCTTCCTGAGGGGCAGGAAGCTGCTGGTGGGGTGCCCGAAGCTGGATGACGCCGCACACTACGCGGACAAGCTGACGCAGATACTGCGGCAGCACGATCTGCGCTCGCTGACTATCGTCCACATGGAGGTGCCCTGCTGCCACGGCCTGGTGGCCGTAATGCAGAAGGCGCTGCAGGAAAGCGGCAGCGACGTGCCCGTCGAAGAGGTCGTCATCGGCATCCGGGGCACCGTCAAGGAGCGGCGGCAGTTGGCCGGGAGCGCGGCCGCCCGCCGATGAACGCCGGGGCACGAACAAGGCTCGATTCTCTGATCGAGGGGAGGCAGCATCATGGTTGAGCAGATCAAGGACGGAGTGTACTGGGTCGGCATCGTGGACTGGGGGCTTCGCCACTTCCACGGGCACGAACTCTCGACGCACCGCGGTTCCACCTACAACGCCTACCTGATCCGGGACGAGAAGACGGTGCTGGTGGACACTGTCTGGAACCCGTATGACGAGGAGTTTCTGGCCCGGATAGGCGAGGTGGTGGACCCGTCCGAGATAGACATCGTGGTGGCCAACCACTCCGAATCGGACCACTCCGGCGGGCTGCCGGCGGTCATGCGGGCCGCGCCGGACGCCGAGGTGGTGGTCAGCAAACACGGCCGGAACAGCATTCCGGGGCACTACCACGAGGACTGGAACTTCCGCGTCGTGGAGACGGGCGACACGATAGACATCGGCGAGAACGAGCTGGTCTTCGTCGAGGCACCCATGCTCCACTGGCCGGACAGCATGTTCACCTACCTGACCGGCAAGAATATCCTGATGCCCAACGACGCCTTCGGGCAGCACTACGCGACGGCCTACCGCTTCAATGACCAGGTGAACCAGGAAGAACTCTACCAGGAGGCGCTGAAGTATTACGTCAACATCCTGACGCCCTTCAGCGCGCTGGTGCGCAAGAAGATCGAGCAGTTGCAGGAACTCGACCTACCGGTGGACATCATCGCGCCCAGCCACGGGGTGATCTGGCGGGACGACCCGATGCAGATCGTCCAGAAGTACCAGGAATGGGCCGCGCAGGAGCCCGAACCCTACGCCGCGATCCTCTACGACACCATGTGGGACGCCACCCGCCGGATGGCCGAGGCCATCGGCGAGGGTCTGGCCGACGAGGGCGTGGACAACAAGGTGATCCACATGGCGGTGACGGACCGCAACGACGCGCTGGTGGAGGTGTTCAAGGCGCGCACCGTGGTGCTGGGCAGCCCGACGCTGAACAACGGCGTGCTGCCCACCATCGCGCCCATTCTGGAGGACCTGCGCGGGCTGAAGTTCCACAACAAGCAGGGCGCGGCGTTCGGCTCCTACGGCTGGAGCGGCGAGTCGGTCGAGCTCATCGAGGAGCATATGGAGAACTGCGGCATACCGCTGGTGCGGGAGGGTATCAAGTGCCAGTGGCAGCCGGACGAGGACGACCTGGAGGCGTGCCGAAAGTTCGGCGCAGAGCTGGCCGAAGCCACCAAAGACTGAGAGGAGGCCGAGATGGGCCACGAAGAGATCGAAAAGGAACCGCGCCTGCCGGCGGCCGAGGCGCTGAATCTGGCCGGGCTGGTCGAATACGCGGACGATTCCATAGTCAGCCGCACGCTGGCCGAGACCGGCGGTGGCACGGTGACGGCGTTTGCGTTCGAGGAGGGCCAGTCCCTCAGCGAGCACACCACGCCTTTCGACGCGCTGGTGCAGGTGCTGGAGGGCAGGGCGCGGCTGACCATCGGCGGCGAGCCACTGGACGTTGGCGGCGGCCAGATTGCCCTGATGCCCGCCGACGTGCCGCACGCCGTGGCGGCGCCGGAAAGGTTCAAGATGCTACTCGTAATGTTGCGTTGACACATCCATTGGCAACGGACTATTCCTCAATCGGAGGAGGCAGCACATGTTTTGCTATCAGTGCGAACAGACGGCGAAGGAGACGGGCTGCAGTGTGCACGGCGTCTGCGGCAAGGGGCCGGAGACGGCGGCGCTGCAGGACCTTCTGATCCACGCCGTCAAGGGCATCTCGATGTACGCCCACCGGGCGGCACAGCTCGGGGAGCGCGATCCGGAGGCGGACGTGTTCAGCGTGAAGGCGCTGTTCACCACGCTGACCAACGTGGACTTCGACCCGGAGCGGCTTCAGCAGTTCCTGCTGCAGGCGGCCGAGCACCGGGACAACGTGCGTGCGCTCTACGAGCAGGCGTGCGAGGAGCAGGGCATCACGCCCGAGTGGCTGGACGGCCCCGCCGCGTGGGAACCGGCCGACGACCTGAACGGCCTGATCGCCCAGGGCGAGGATGTGACCATCGAGAACCGCCGGCAGGCCCTCGGCGAGACCGTCACCGGGCTGCAGGAACTGATCGTTTACGGGCTCAAAGGCGCGGCCGCCTACGCGGACCACGCGCAGATTCTCGGCGTCGAGGACGATTCCTTCTACGCCTCGCTGCACGGGATGCTGGATTATGTCGAGCAGAAGCCCACCGATATCGAAGAACTCCTGGGCAAGGCCCTGGAGACCGGCGAGATCAACCTGAAGGCGATGGAACTGCTGGACACCGCCAACACCGGCGCCTACGGCCATCCGGAGCCCGGCCGGGTGCGCATCGAGCCCAGAGCGGGCAAGGCCATCGTCGTAAGCGGCCACGACCTGAAGGACCTGAAGGAACTGTTGGAGCAGACGCGCGACACGGGCATCAACGTCTACACCCACGGCGAGATGCTGCCGGCGCACGGGTATCCGGGACTCAAGAAATACCCGCACTTTGTCGGCAACTACGGCGGCGCGTGGCAGGACCAGCGCGAGGAGTTCGAGGATTTCCCCGGCGCCATCCTGATGACCACCAACTGCCTGATGAAGCCCAAGGACACCTACAAGGACCGCCTGTTCACCAGCGGCGTGGTGGCCTGGCCGGACGTGACCCACATCGGCGACGAGGACTTCTCGCCGGTCATCGAGGCCGGGCAGCAGGCCGAGGGCTTTGCCGAGGACGGACCGGACCGCAGCATCACCGTCGGCTTCGGCCACAACGCTGTGATGGGCGTTGCGGATCAGGTCATAGACGCCGTCAAGGGCGGCGCCGTGCGGCACTTCTTCCTGGTGGGCGGCTGCGACGGTGCAAAGCCGGGACGCAACTACTACACCAAATTCGCCGAGGCCGTGCCGGACGACTGCGTCATCCTGACGCTGGCCTGCGGCAAGTATCGGTTCAACAAGCTGGAGTTCGGCGACATCGGCGGCATCCCGCGCCTGCTGGACGTCGGCCAGTGCAACGACTCCTACAGCGCCATCCAGATAGCGCTGGCGCTCTCGGACGCCTTCGACTGCGGCGTGAACGACCTGCCGCTCTCGTTCATCCTGTCGTGGTACGAGCAGAAGGCCGTGGCCATCCTGCTGACGCTGCTGCACCTGGGCGTCCAGGACATCCGGCTCGGCCCCACGCTGCCCGCCTTTGTCGCGCCGCCGGTGCTGGAGGTGCTGTCCGACAAGTTCAACATAATGCCCATCGGAACGCCGGAGGAGGACCTGCAGGCCATCCTCGGCTGAACAAAAGCACCCCGCAAAGGCGCCGGAGGACCAAAACTTCCGGCGCCTTTTCTATTTTAAGTGATGTCCAGAAAAATGCGTCATTTCACATCCCCAGGCTGAGCGTGCCGGGGGCGGAGCGCGAGCCCGGAGCGGCCAGCAGGACGGCTGTGTCTACCACCACTACGACTGTTACTGCTATCTTCCGTTCCATAGTTTCTGCCAGGAGGAACTGTCCCGGCGGCCCAACCTCCGCTTTGTGGTGACTCCCCCTGCCCGGCGCGCCACGAACGCTCTACGGCCAGGCCTGCTGGGCACGCCGCGATATGGTAAACCGCATGTAACCGTTCACGGATTTTGGCTCAAGCGGCCACGAGGGAGGGGGGAGGTTGAC
>CAYVBE010000280.1:0-4010 GCA_964448935.1 uncultured candidatus Brocadiaceae bacterium | reverse complement strand
CCGCCGCGCAAGGGCGACTGCCCATGGCCAGGGCGCTGATCGGGGCGGGCGCCAAAGAGCTGCCCGACGGCCAGGGCTGGACGCCCCTGCACCGCGCCGCCCTCGGTGGCAAGGCGGACGTGGCCGAATACCTGGTCGAACAGGGTTTCGATGTCCGGGCGAAGGCGAACGACGGCTGGACACCGCTGCACGCCGCCGCCGGCGCCGTCTACGACGGCTCGTTCGACATCCTGGAGATGCTGCTCGCCAAGGGGGCCGATGCCAATGCCGCCGATGCCGAAGGCTGGACTCCCCTGCACGCCGCCGCGGCGCAGGGCATGGTCGCCCATCGCCATGACCCGCGGCTGGTTCTCAAGAAGATCGACGCCCTGCTGGCGGCGGGGGCGGCGTTGGATGCCCGCGACACGGACGGGAACACGCCGCTGCACTGGGCGGCGTGGATCGGTTTCATGCGCGGCATGCGTATTGCCGACTGGACGGCGAAGCGCCTGCTCGAAGCCGGCGCCGATCCGAATGCCGCCAACGCCGCCGGGCGCTCGCCGCTGCACCACGCGGTGGACGAGAACTACGCGGCCATCGCCCAGGCACTGGTCGCCGCCGGCGCCAGGCGCGACCTGGCCGATCGCGACGGCATCACTCCTGACGCGCTGGCCAGGACCAAGGGCTTCGACGAAGTGTTCACGGTCAAGGTCGAGGTGGTCGAGGACTACCACGTCCCCGGCACCGGCAAGCACGGAGCTGAACTTCGCCAGGCGGTGGATCGCGGCGACCTGGCCCGCGTCAAGGTCCTGATCGCCGACGGGGCCGACGTCAACGCCCGGGACCACAGCTCCGGCTGGAGTCCTCTGCACATCGCCGTTCGGCTGGACCGCGCCGATATCGTCAAAGCGCTGCTGGACGCCGGCGCGTTGCCCGACATCATGAACCGCGACGGCATCACTCCTATCACCGCGGCCGAATGGGGACGCCAGGCGGAGATACTCGAGATGCTCAAGGCCGCCCGGGAGAGGCGAAAGTAGGGCGCAGGTTTCCGCTCGCCCTTCGAGCGCGACAGAACTGATAAGGCGCGGGGCGCGGTGGGAGAGAATATTTGCAGCAAAGTCTTGCACAAATCCAACAACAGAAAGGACGACATGAGATCAAGAGAAACCATGCCGATGTTGTCCCTGGCGGCGTGCTTGCTGGTGGCTTGCGCGGCGTTCGGCCCGGCGGCCCGGGCGCAGGAAGCGCCGCAGGGCGAACATCTCGAGCAACTCAACGCCGAACTTTTCCATGCCATAGGCCGCGGCGACGCGGAGGCGGTGGATGACTTGCTCGGGCGCGGCGCGAACCCCAATGCCGAGACGGGACGGGCGACACCCGTAGAAGTGGAAGGCAACTGGGCTTCTACGCCCCTGATGGATGCCGTCAGGCGCAGCGACGTCGAGATCGTGCGCCTGCTGCTGGAGGCGGGGGCCGACCCTCTCAAGAACCAACCCAGCCACGGCACAAGTCCCGTGGATATCGCCGTCAAAAGTACCGATCCCCGCTCGGCCGACGTGCTCGAACTGCTGCTCCTGGCCGGCGCGAGCCTGACGGAGCCTCCGTCGCCTTCGGAAGTCGAGTTGGATGACTGGTGGCAGCGGCGACGGACCGGGGCCATCGAGGCCAAGCTGCGCTCGCGCCTGCACGACGTCGCCAACCCGGCCGACCGCGATCTGCAGAACTACGCCCCCGAAGCCGTCGCGCGCAAGGTCAAAATCGTTCTGGATGCCGGCGTCGGACTCGAAGAGCGCAACGAGGACGGCCAGACGGCGCTGATCGTGCTGGCCCGCGAGGGCGACATGCAGGGGCGCGAATCGCAACTGCCGATCATCAAAGACCTGCTGTCGCGCGGCCCGGACCTGCACGCGCAGGACCGCAACGGCCACACCGCGCTGCACGGCGCGGCCATCAACCTGGATGCGGAAGTCGCAAGCATGCTGCTGAAAGCCGGCGCCCGGACGGATATCAAGGACAACGTAGGGCTGACCCCGGTGGATTACATGCGCGACGTATACCCTCGCGCCGACCTGCTGAAGGCCTTCGGCCTGCCCGTGCCGCCGATGCCCGAAGGCGGCATCCGGGCCCACGTTTACCCGAGCCGTACCGAGGGCGTGGCGCCGCTCGCGGTGTTCTTCGACGGCGTCGGTACGGACGGGCTGGCGGGCGACGATTTCGTGCGGGCGCATTACGAGTGGGACTTCGACGCCACCGGCGTGGACCCGGACCATCCCCGGCGGACGGCCATCGGCTTCAACGTGGCCCACGTGTTCCGCGAGCCGGGCGAGTATACCGTGCGCATGCGCGTGCGAGACGCCCAGGGTAAGGAGGGCGAGACGATGGTGACCATCAACGTCCGACCGTTCGAGGGCCGGACCTTCTACGTGGCCGCCGACGGTGACGACGAGGGTCCGGGTACGATGGAGCTACCGTGGAAGAGTTTCACCACGGCCCTGGAACGCGCCGAGCCGAACACCCGGATACTGTTCCGCCGCGGAGACGCGTTCCCGACCGAAGGCGTGGAATTGCAGGGCCGCGAGGGCCCGGTGGTTGTGGGCGCGTATACCGATCCGGCCAACCCCTCCGAGGACAGACCGCTGATCAACGGCACCGGCGGGGTGTCGCTGGGCCGCTCGCGCGACTGGTGCTTCATGGACCTGCACTTCCGCGGCCAGAGCCCGCGGCGCGGCGAGGGGCACGGTCAGTTCACCATAGGTTCCAGCCGCGACCTGCTGTTCTGGAACCTGGAGATCGAGCGGGTCGGCGGGAACGCGTTCGGCAACAGGCACTCCGACGGCGTCTTCGTGGCCGACTGCCACATGCACGATTTCGGGGCCTACGGCATGTTTTCAACACGGGGCACGCGCATCGCGCTGGTGGGCAACCGACTGCGGCACATGCATACCTTCGAGCACGGCTACCGCGCGCACGGCGCGAAGCAGTTCTACATCGCCCATAACGACCTGACCGACCTCGGCGACGTGAAGAGCGCCGTGTCGCTGCGGACGCCGTTTCCGGAACGGGTGGTTTTCGTGGGCAACCAGTTCCAGGACGTTGTTGCCATTGCAGGCCAGCACTACGGCTACCACCGGCACGTGCTGATCGAGGGAAACGTTTCCACCTGCGGCTTCTGGATCAGCCGCCACAACTTCGTGGTGCGGAACAACCGCATGGTCTGGAACCCCGAGCGGCCTTTCGAGGTCGGCAAATACGAGTATCCCGGCCGCGACGGGCGTTCGGGAAAGGTGGAAAGGAGCCGGTCCATCCGGCCGCACCAATTCGTAGCGTTCCGGGAAGGTGGCGTGCCCGAGAAGATGCTCGTGGAGAACAACAGCTACGTCGGCCCGCAGTTCCTGGCCGGCAAAGTCTACAAACTGGAGGTGACGGGCAACATCATCGTCGGGCCGGCGAGCCTCGGCGCGAAGGCCGACAGGCTGGACAACAACCTGCACTTTTCCGAGAATACCGAGGCGCTGGAGAAATGGCTGGCCGAGCGCCGCGCGGAGGGCCAATGCGAGAATTCGAAGATCGGCGACCCGGAGTTCCTCTCGCTGGACCCGGACAGTCCCGACTTCCTGAAACCGGCGCCCGGTAGCCCGGCTACGGAGTGACGCCGCGCTGACCTTGATACCCTAACTTGATCGGGCCGAAGAGGATGCAACCGAATTTCGTTTTGATTGTCTCCGACGACATGGGATACTCCGACCTGCCGACATACGGCGACTCGGCCATCCTCACCCCGAACCTCGACCGTCTGGCGCGCCGCGGCGTGCTGTTCACGGACGGCTACTCGACCGCGCCAATCTGCACGCCGTCCCGCATCGGAATCCTCAGCGGGCGCTACCAGCAGCGCTTCGGCATCTATGACATGTACGGGCGGCCGCACGATTTCCGCATGTGGCGCGGGCAGGCCAACCTGGCCGGCACGCTGTCGCGCGACGGATACGCCACCGGCCTGATCGGAAAATGGCACATGGGTCCGCACCACT
>CAYVBE010000279.1:0-4036 GCA_964448935.1 uncultured candidatus Brocadiaceae bacterium | reverse complement strand
TCTAGACCGTAGAGGCTTTCCACAACGGAAACCGAAATGAGCCCGAGGACGGGTGATCCGACATGCACGAACGAAGCGAAAAACTGAAACGGTACACCCACGCCCTGCGCGATGCGGGCGTGCGGCGCACTACGTTCTTCAAACTGGTCAGCGAGTCGCTGCGCCAGACCGAGGGCGAATCAACACCCATGCGGCGGGCGAAGGCGCTGGCCCACCTGCTTGACAGCGTGGAGCAGGTCGTGCTGCCCTACGAGCTGGTGGCCGGTTCCATCCTGGGCCGGTGGCCGCTGGCGGAGGAGCAGCCGGACCATGAGGGATCGCTGGAGGCGGCGCGGGGCGTGGTGGCCGACTACGTGCGCCACCGCGATCCGGCGGCCGCCCACAGCGCGGTCTCCCGATGGGCGCTGATGGACCGCGACCACTACGACGCCAGCATACCCTTCGACGAACTGCAGAACGTCTCGCGCGAGGTCCATGAAGAGGTCTCGGGGGAGAACGACGTCCCGTTCGCCGAGGTCTATCGGATTCTGGAGACCCACTTCACCTTCGACTACGGCGAGGACCGCCGCCTGACGGACCGGCTCTGGTTCTCCAGCAACCACCTGCACATGAACTATAAGCGGCCGCTCGAATGGGGGCTGGGCGGCCTGAGGGACCGCATCGTCGAGAAGCGCGAGGCGGCGCCCGAGGAGAAGAGGGAGTTCTACGAGACCACGCTGATCGCCGTCGAGGCGTGCATCCGCTTCATCGGGCGTTATGCGTGGACGCTGGACACCGAGGCCGATCGCGTCGCGCCCGAGGACCCCGAGCGCGCCGCAGAACTGCGCCGGATGGCCGAGGTGAGCCGCCGCGTGACGGAGGACGCGCCGGAGACCTTCCGCGAGGCCATCCAGCTCTGCTGGTACATGCACGTCATCAGCAATATCGCCGGCGGCTCGGCGCTCTCCTTCGCGCGCTTCGACCAGTACATGATCCCCTTCTACCGCCGCGACGTCGAGGTCGGGCGCATCGCGCGCGACGAGGCGAAGGAGTTGATCGAGTCCATCTGGCTGAAGGTCAACGAGCCCAAGATGCGCACCGTGCAGAGCATCTGCCTGGGTGGCGTGACGCCCGAGGGCGAGGACGGCACAAACGCCCTGACCCTCGTCTGCCTGGAAGTGGCCGGGGAGGCCGCCGAACCCTATCCCAACACGCACCTGCGCCTGCACGGGGGCGCCCCGCAGGAACTGTGGGACAAGGCCGTCGAGACGCTGCTGAAGGGCGTCGGCCACCCGGCGTTGTGGAACGACGAGGCCATGGTCACCGGCATGGTGCGGCAGGGCATTCCGGT
Organism: uncultured candidatus Brocadiaceae bacterium; assembly: GCA_964448935.1. Classification (GTDB taxonomy): domain Bacteria; phylum Planctomycetota; class Brocadiia; order SM23-32; family SM23-32; genus CAYVBE01. The sequence continues at coordinate 2,706 of CAYVBE010000279.1, read as the reverse complement.
CGAGGACGCCCGGCAGTATTACCCCATGGGTTGTATCGAGGTCATGCTGGAGGGAATGCAGCCGACCTACCACGGCGGCGGCGGGATCGAGTTCCCGGGCACGCTGGAGCTGGTCTTCAAGAACGGCGGCCCCAATTACGCCGGCCAGACGGGTCTGCAGACCGGTGAGCTGTCCTCCTTCGAGACCTTCGACGACTTCCTGGAAGCCTACCTGGCACAGGTGCGCCAACGCATCAGCTCCGGCATCGAGAGCACCGAAGAGAACTTCTTCGAGAACCGCCGGGGACGCTACGATCCGCTGGCTTCGGCGCTGATCGAGGGCTGCCTGGAGAACGGCGTGGACGCCTGCCAGGGCGGCGCGAAGTACGACCGGCTGTTCTGCAACAACGCGCAGGGCTTCGGCACCGCGGTGGATTCCCTGGCCGCCGTGAAGGAGTTCGTTTACGACCGCGGCGAACTGACGCTCCAGGAGGTGAAGGAACTGCTGGACGAGGACTTCTGCGGCCATGAGGCCCTGCGGCAGCGGCTGAGCAACCGCGCGCCGACCTTCGGCAACGATGTGGACCAGGTGGACGAGATCGCGGTGAAGGTCTTCGATGCCTTTGCCGACACGGCGATCGAGTACGACTCCGAGATCGGCGCCACCTACTGCCCGCAGATGTTCAGCTACCACAGCCACGTCTGGCGCGGCGAGATCACCGACGCCACGCCGAACGGCCGCCCGCGCGGCACGCCCTACAGCGACGGCATGGGCCCCACCCAGGGCCAGGACGTGGAAGGCCCCACCGCCCTCATCAACTCCATTACCAAACTCGACCACAGCAAGCTCACGGGCGGCGCCGCGTTCAACATCAAGCTCAACCCCGCCTTCGTGCGCGGTGCGGAGGGGCGGCGCGTTTTCAAGACACTGCTGAAGACCTTCAAGCAGCGCGGCGGCATGGAGATACAGGTCAACCTGGTGAACCAGAAGACGCTGGAAGAGGCTCAGGAGCACCCCGAGCAGCACCGCAATCTCATCGTTCGCGTGGCGGGGTTCTGCGAGTACTTCACCAGCCTGGACCGCAAGGTGCAGGACGAGATCATCGAGCGCACCGCCCAGGAGCAGATGACCGGCTGAAGGACGCCGCGAACGCACCACCAATCGGAGGTCTTTCCATGGCAGGAATTTCCGACCGACAGGTCGTCTGCGTGGTCGGCGCGTGCAACATGGACCTGGTCAGCTTCGTGCCCCGGCTGCCGCGCATGGGCGAGACGCTCCACGGCAGCCGCTTCCACATGGGCTTCGGCGGCAAAGGCGCCAACCAGGCCGTCATGGCTGCCAGACTCGGCGCCGACGTCTCAATGATCGCCAAGCTGGGGCGGGACATTTTCGGCCGGGACACGCTGGAGAACTTCGAGTCGGTCGGCGTAGACACCGCGCACGTCCACTTCACGGATGAGGCGTCCACCGGCGTCGCGCCCATCGCCGTGGACCCCGACGGTGAGAACTCCATCATCATTGTCATGGGCGCGAACGACCTCCTCACGGAGGAGGATATCGCGGCCGCGCGCGGGGACATCGCGGCGGCGGACGTGCTGGTCTGCCAGCTCGAGATTCCCGTCGAGATCACCCTGAAGGCCCTGCGCGTTGCCCGCGAGGAGGGCGTGGCCACCATCTTCAACCCCGCGCCGGCCCGGGAGGACCTGCCCGAGCAGTTCTACGGGCTGAGCACCGTCTTCTGCCCCAACGAGAGCGAGACGGAATTGTTGACGGGCATGCCCGTCGGGAGTCCCGAGGAGGACGAGGCGGCGGCGCGCGAATTGCTCGATCGGGGCGCCGAGAGGGTCATCCTGACCCTGGGCGATCGGGGCAGCCTGATCGTCACGCCGAATTCCGTGCGGCAGGTGCCCAGCGAGAAGGTAGAGGCGGTGGACTCGACCGGCGCGGGCGACGCCTTCGTGGGCAGTCTGGCTTATTTCATGGGGCTCGACATGCCGCTGGAGGACGCCGTCCGGCGCGCCAACGCCATCGCCGCGCGGTCGGTTCAGAAGGACGGCACACAGACATCCTTTCCGGACCGTGAAGAGGTCGCCGACCTGCTCGCCTGAGAACAACCGGAGGTACACCGCCGTGATTCATAGATGGGACGTTGTGTTCATCGGACATCCCTCGCGGAACCGCTACTGGGGCGAAAGCGATGACCGGGCCGTCCGGACGCTGGTCTGCACCTGCACGCTGGTCACCGGGGACGACTTCCGGCTGCTGGTAGACCCCTCGTTCAGCGATGCCGACCGTATGGCCTCGGAGCTGCACCGCCGCAGCGGCCTGGAGCCGGCGGAGGTGGATATCGTCTTCATGACCCACGGCCACGGGGACCACGTGGCCGGGCTGAGCAACTTCCAGCAGGCCACCTGGCTGGCCGGCGAATCCGTGGGCCGGAGCATCAACGCCTCCGGGCGCTATGAAAAAAAGGTCCTTGACGCCTCCGAACACCTTCCTCCCGAGATTGACCTGATGCCCACGCCGGGTCACGCGGAGGGCCACTGCAGCCTGCGGTTCGACTGCGATGGCCAGAGCGTCGTGATCGCGGGTGACGCCACCATCACGCGCGACTTCTGCCGCGACGGCCTCGCCTCCTTCGGCGCCCCCACCGAACAGGAGCGCGAGACGGTGCGCAAAATCCGGGAAATGGCGGATGCCATAGTGCCCGGCCACGACAACTGGTT
>CAYVBE010000278.1:0-4044 GCA_964448935.1 uncultured candidatus Brocadiaceae bacterium | reverse complement strand
ATCGTCTTCCTGTTCATAGACGACATGGGCTGGAAAGACGTGGGCTTTATGGGCAGCGAGTATTACGAGACCCCCAACATTGACCGCCTGGCGTCCCAGAGCATGGTGTTCACGGACGCCTACGCGAACGCGCCGAACTGCGCGCCGTCCCGGGCCTGCCTGATGACCGGGCGGTACACCCCGCGTCACGGCATCTACACCGTCGGCAATTCGGACCGCGGCAACTCCCGCTACCGCAGGCTGATCCCCATACCCAACCGGACCCATCTGCCGCAGGACGCGGTGACGATCGCCGCGGAGCTGTCGAAGGTCGGCTACGTGAGCGCCAGCATCGGCAAGTGGCACCTGGGCGACCCGCCGGACGGCGGTCCGTGCGAGATGGGGTTCGATCTGAACGTCGGCGGATCGAGCGCCGGCATGCCGCCCCACGGCTATTTCAGCCCCTACGAACTCTCCCAGCTCGAGGAGGGCCCGGAGGGCGAATACCTGACGGACCGGCTGACCGACCATGCCGTGGAATTCATCTGCGATAACCAGGACAGACCGTTTTTCCTCTACCTGACGCACTACGCGGTGCACACCCCCATCGAGGGCAAAGAGGAGATCATCCGCAAATACGAGGACAAATCCGGCAGTAACGGCCAGAACAACCCCGAGTACGCCGCCATGATCGAGAGCGTGGACCAGAGCGTCGCGCGCGTCCTGGACGCGCTGGACGAGCTGGGGCTCGCCGAAGATACCGTAGTCATATTCTTCTCCGACAACGGGGGGGTGGGCGGCTACGAGGAATGGGGTATCAAAGGGAAGGAGATCACCAGCCAGCTCCCACTCCACGGCGGCAAGGGCATGCTCTACGAGGGCGGCATCCGAGAGCCGACCGCCATACGCTGGCCCGGCGTGGTGGAGCCCGGCAGCACGTGCGACACGCCGATCACCGGGGTTGACTTCTACCCCACCATGCTGGAGATCGCCGGCGCGCGCCCGACTTCCGGGAAGGTGTTGGACGGCGAGAGCGTCGTGCCGCTGCTCACCGAATCCGGAGAGCTGGAGCGGGACGCGGTTTTCTGGCACTTTCCCGCCTACCTGCAGGCCCGCGAGAACACCTGGCGCACCACGCCCGCCGGCGCCATGCGGCAGGGCGACTACAAGCTCATCGAATTCTTCGAGGACGGCCGGCTGGAGCTCTACAACCTGAAAGACGACATCGGCGAGCGGCACGATCTGTCGGACGAGATGCCGCGCAGAACCCGCCAGATGCACGAGCGACTCGTCGAGTGGCGCCGCTCCGTCCGGGCGCCCGTCCCCACGAAGCCCAACCCGGAATACGATCCGGAAGGCTGAGAATGGACCGCCGGCGGGCCTACTGCACCTCCCACTCGAGCGCCAGCATCGAGAAAGGTGGCAGCGTGATCCGGCTTCCGCTGGTGAAGCCGCCTATTCTGGACTCCCGCACGTGAACCTGCGGCTCGGGCTGCTCGAACTCGTTGTTGGCCGTGATGCTGTCGGCGGTCAGCAGTCGGGCTTGCGCGGCGGGTCCGGCCACCTCGCCGTCGAACTCCACCGCCACCGGCTGCTCCTCGGAGGTATCCAGGTTGACGAGGATCAGGCCCCGCCGCTTCCCCTCGGCGAAGCCGTAGCTCCAGATAGTCGGTATGTCCTCGATGGTCTCGACGCCGCGCCGCCGGCTGAACACGCCGGTGGCGGAGAAGGTCGGGTCGGCGCCCTCGTGGACGGTCTCCACCAGGTCGCCTCCCAGCACATCGTTGGCCAGGGCGCAGGCCAGGAAGGTCGGCCGGTAGCGCTCGTGCCCCTCGCGCATGTTCAGCGCCGTGCCCCACAGGCGCACCACGCCCACGCCGTGCGCGTCGTAGCCACGCTGCACCAGCGAGAACAGCGCCTGCGTCCGCAGGTGGTGCTCTTTGAGCATCTGCAGCATATTGTTGGCCACGTTCAGCCCGCCGCCGATGGAGGTAACCAACTGGTTGCGCGGTTCCGGCGGCGCGCTGCCGTGCGTGGTGTGGTGGTTGACCTCGTAGATGGACAGCTCGATGCCCGCATCCTTGGCGAGCTGGTAGTTCCGGTACATGGCGCCATCCTCGGACCGGGATCGCCGGATGGGCCAGGCGAAGGCCCAGCGGAAGAATTTGTCCTTGGTGTCCAGAAGCTCCATATCCTCTTCATTGAGCGTGTGGATGATGTAGGGCGCGACGCCGAAGCGGTCGGCGTTCGGGACCTTGGCCATAATGCTGTGGTTGCGGCTGGACGAGGCCGCCTGGCCGGCGGCGTGGAACAGGACGTTCGGCTTGTAGTACGGGGAGGCCTTGCCCGTGGCGATCAGGTCCTCCCAGTAGTTGGCTCCGTTATAGCCACCAAGTTGATAGGCGCTCGCGTTGTTCCACGCCTCGTTGCCGAACTCGACGTGGATGCGGTGGAAGACCTCCGTCCACGGCTCGGGATGGCCCAGTTCCGCGCGGAGCTTGCCGTACTCGGTGGTCACCGGGCCGCCCAGGTATTCCATGAAATCTTCAACCTCCTCGCGCGTCAGCGTGCCGGGCAGGCAATACCACGGCTCCGCCCCGACGTGCTCGCAGAGTTCGTACATCTCGTGCAGGCCGTACGCCTGCTTGTTATGGGATTGGTAGGGGCCGGGCCGGCTGCCCTTGCGGCTGGTGAACGAGTGTGCGCGCAGGCGGGGTTTCAGCGTGTTGGGCACCGTGTTGCCACCCATCTGCAGGTAGCGGATGCAGCCGGGGTTGTAGGTCTTCAGCATGTTGACGCAGTCGTCGCGGAAGGCGGTCGGGTTGGAGTCGCCCTCCAGCCATGCCTCGACGTCGTCAATGAGCACCTCGCCGCCCACGGCGGAGAAGTGGAACAGCAGGTGGTGGCTCTCATTCGGCGTCCGGGGCTCGGGGACGGCGTCCGCGACGAGTGTGAACTCATACCGGCGCCACTCCGGGGACGGGGTATCGGTCCTCTCGCCGCCGAATTCGTCACGGGTGACGCCGACGCGGAGTTCGGGGTTGCCGGACTTCGCCTTCGCCCAGAAGCGCACGCGCCACGTCCCATTCAACTCCCCGTAGCGGTGGTAGTGGGTGGAGAACAGGATGTGGCAGCGTTCCTTGCGGCCGTCCAGGTTGCAGGAGGCTACACCGAACGAGCCCGGCGGCGGGTCGCCGATGTGTATCTTAGCGTCCTCGTGCAGCCAGTATTCGTGGTGCGGGCGTAGCTGCCCCTGGTCCAGCGGAAAGCTCTGGACCATGATGCCACCATTGGCCGGGGCGGGCTCGATACTCCGGTCCAGCAGGAAGAAATCCTGATCTATCCACTCCCCGTGGTGCTTGTAGCGCACGCTGGTGACGTCTTCGAGCGTGCCCCTGGTCCACCGGTCGGGGCCGGACAGGATGACGTACTCGTCGCCGGCGAACACGTCCCGCCAGTGCTGCGGCACGCCGAACCACGTGCTGCAGCCGTTCTCCTTCCACACCGGGCCGAAGTGGCACTGCCGGTAGGAAGTTCCTTCAAAACTCTCCTCCACCCGCTTCTTCCGCAGCACGGCACCGGAGTAGTAGGTATCGCCACCCAGGTTGATGCCGAACCGGCTACAGTCCTCCACCAGGACCTCGTCCGTCAACCGGATGGTGGTCACCTCCTGGGCGTCGGCACCGGAACCGGCCGGGAACCAGAGGGTCAGAAGAGCGGCAACCGTCAGCGTGCATCGCACAAACGACCGGGCAGTGGACATCGTCCATCCTCCGTTTTCGCGGGAAAGATCCCTGGAATGCAAACGCATGATAGCGTCGCCGCACGCCATTCGCCAGCGAAGTATGAGCCGCTCCTACGGCGCTTGAACCTTCTGCGCGCCGAAGCCGGCGCGGATGTAGTCGTTGACGGCCTTCGCGGTGAACTCAGGCCGCCAGGTGTGCTTGCTTTGGGCTCGGGCTGCGGCGACGAAGGCGTCAATGGTCGGCTCCATACCCAGGGACTTCATATAGGTCTCGATGCAGCGGTCGGGATCGGGGAATTCGACTTTTTGGCGCCGTGCGT
>CAYVBE010000277.1:0-4062 GCA_964448935.1 uncultured candidatus Brocadiaceae bacterium | reverse complement strand
AAGGCGGAACACATCAATGGCTATACGGTGCGTGGGACTTTTGAATGACCCTGCGGTCCGCCGCGGAAGCTTGAGAAGGCCCGTGGCTTCTGGTATAGTCGGGCGATCGTTTGCATGACGCCCGACAGGGAGCGAACCGTGCCCGGAAAACCCCTGACGCAGGAGTTCGCGAAGGGCATTCTGGCCCAGAACGCCGTCTTTGTGCTGGCCGTCGGCCTCTGCCCGACGCTGGCCGTGACGACGGCCCTGCAGAACGCCGTGGCCATGGGGCTGGCGGTGATCTTCGTGGTGGTCTGCGCGAACGTGCTGGTCAGCACGCTGCGGCGTTACATCCCCAATGTCGTGCGAATCCCGTGCTTTATCGTCATCATCGCGTCCTTCGTGACCATGGTGGAGATCGTCTTCAAGGGCAAGCTTCCCCCGGAGATCAACGCCAGCCTGGGCATCTTCATCCCCCTGATCGTGGTCAACTGCGCCATCCTGTACCGGGCAGAGGCGTTCGCCTACAGCAACGGTATCGGGCGATCGCTGCTGGACGGGCTGGGGATCGGCCTGGGCTTCACGCTGGCCCTCTGCGTGGTGGCCGGCGTGCGCGAGTTTCTGGGCAGCGGCACCGTCTGGGGCTACCCCTGGGTGCCAACCTCGTGGCCGGTGCGCTACGTGCCGGCGGCCATTCTGGTGCAGGCGCCGGGTGCCTTCCTGGTGCTGGGGCTGCTGATGGGTTTGTTCAACTGGGTGCGGGGCTCGAAGACCTGACGCCCCCCGCGGACCTCGAAGAAGCGGACGGAAAAGACAATGGACATCGGACAACTGTTCGCCATCGCGTTCAGCGCCATTCTGGTCAGCAACGTGGTGCTGGCCAAATTCCTGGGGCTCTGCCCGTTCATCGGCGTTACCCAGCGCACCGAGAGCGCCCTGGGCATGGGCGCGGCGGTGACGTTCGTCATGTTCCTGGCCAGCTTTGCGACCTTCATCCTCTACCGGGGCATCCTGGTGCCCAGCGGCCTGGTTCTGGCGCTCAAGACCCCAATGTTCATCCTCGTTATCGCGGCGCTGGTGCAACTGGTGGAGTTGTTCATGCGCGCACGGCTGCCGGCTTTGTATGACGCGCTGGGCATCTATCTGCCCCTTATCACCACGAACTGCGCCGTGATGGGCGTGGCGCTGCTGAACACCTCGGACGCTCCGGCGGACTTTCAGCAAATGAGCTTCATGGCGGGTCTGGCGGCGGCGTCCTGGCGGGGCATCTGCAGCGGGCTGGGCTTCACAATGGCCATGCTGCTGATGAGCGGCATCCGGGAGCGCCTGGCCCGGGTCAACGTGCCCGAGCCCCTGCAGGGCATCCCGATCGCCTTCATCTGCACGGGCCTGATGGCCATGGCCTTCCTGGGCTTCACCGGCATGGGAAGCGCGGCCGGATAGATTACCGTTTTCCCCTCCCGACGGAGAGTTTATGGTGCTCAAGTGTCGTCTGGCGTTGGCTGTGCTGGCCCTCGTGCTGATCGGCTACCAGGCCGACGGGCAGGTCATCGCGCGCGTGAACGAGCAGGAAGTGCAGCGCGGCGAATTCGCCGATGTCCTCGTGCAGACGCTCGGCCCCTGGGCCATGGGTGAGTATGTGGACCGCGTCCTGGTGGAGCAGGAAGCCGCCCGCCGCGGCCTGACGGCGACGGAAGAGGAAATCGAGGAGCGCACGGATGTGGAGGTTGACCTGCGCCTGCGCAAGGTCCGGAGGGACCTGGGCGTGGGGCCGGGCGAGTTCAGAACCATGCTGCAGAGCAGCGGTCGCAGCCTGCCCGATCTGCGCGGAGACATACGGCCCAGCGTTTCCGGGACGGAGATTCGGCTGAAAGTCCTGCGGGACAAGATACTGCGGCCGCGCATAGACCTGAGCGAGGAGGCGGTGCGGGATTACTGGCAACGCACTCGCGGCCGCCGCTTCGTCGCCGCCCACATCGAGCTGCCACGCCGCGAGGACGCCGAGAGGCTGCTGCAGGCGCTGCAGGATGACCCGGACCTGTGGAGCGCGGCAGTGCTGCGCTACAGCCAGGACCGGGCCGGCGTGTCCCGCAAGGGACGCATGGGGCCCGTGCCGGCCGAATCGGACCTGGGGCGCGCGCTGGACGGCATGGTGCCGGGGGAGATGAAGGTCTATCGCGGGGACCGCGCGTGGCACGTGCTGCGGTTCATCAAGACCGTGCCCGCCGACGAAGCGCCGTTCGAGGAGGTCCGCGAGGCCATGAGCCGGGAACTCCTGGCATCAAGAGCCGGCGAGCTTCACTACAGGCTTCTGGCGGAGCTGAACGGACGGGCAAACGTGGTGACCAACCTGGCCGGCGACGCCGAGACGCGGCGCATCATGGGACGGCAGGTGGCCGCCTTCGTGGACGGGGCCACCGTGCCGGTGGGAGAGATGGGCGAAGCCTTGATCGAAGAGTTCGGCGCCACCATGCTGAAGGGCTACGTCGAACGCCTGCTGGTTTTCCAGCAGGCCGAAGAGCGGGGCGTCTCCGTGACGGAGGAGGAATTGCAGGAGCGCATGGAAGCCGTGGGGGACCGGGTTTTCCGGCAGTACACCGACCGGCGTGGCATGACGGTGGAGGAGATGACCGAGCTTCTGGACGAACAGGGGCTGGACCTGGAGAGTTCCAAGAAACTGCTGACCCGGCGCCTGGTGGACACCGAGGACGTGCGGGCCACACTGCTGGCCGAGAAGATGCTGGCCGATGAGGTTGAGGTGACCGAGGAAGACGTGGAACAGGCATACAAAGAGCACTACGGCGAAAGATTCGAGGTGCGGCAGATGAGCACCGAGAGCCTGCCGAAGGCCCGAGACATCTACCAGGAACTCCGCAGGGGAGCCACCTTCGAGCTGGTCATGCGCGCCGAGGCCGGGGAAAGCGGGGCCTGGCTGGAGGGCCTGCCCCTCACAACCGTCACCGCCTCGCACCCCTACTACACCCACGTGAAGGACCTGGAACAGGGCCAGATCAGCGGCATCTTTGAACACGAGGGGCAGTACCGTATAATCAAAGTCGTCCGACACCATCCCTCCGCAGAACGCCCGCCGCTGGAATCGGCGCGTGAAGACCTGAAACAGCAGGTTTTCCGACGCAAGCTGCGCAATCGGGTGCGGGCCTTTCTCGTCAAGCTTCGAGCGGAAGCCGACATCCGCATTACTCTGGACCAACCGGAAAATGGAAGCCAGGTTCGCCAGCCGGGTTGATAAACTGCCCGAATATATCTTCGGCAAGCTGAACGCCGCCAAACTCTCCAGGCGACGCAACGGCGAGGATGTCATAGACCTGGGCATGGGAAACCCCAACGACCCCACGCCCCGGCGGATCATTGATAAACTCGTCGAGGCCGTTCAGGACCCCCGCAACCACCGCTACAGCGTCAGCGCGGACGGGATTTTCAACCTCAAGCGCGAGGTCGCCCGCGCCTACAAACGCGATTACGGCGTCGAGGTGGACCCGGAGACGCAGGTCGTCTGCACCATCGGCTCCAAGGAGGGACTGTCCCATCTGGCGCTGGTTCTGGTGGAGCCGGGGGACGTGGCCATCGTGCCCACGCCCGGCTTCCCGCCGCACCTGCACAGCGTCACCCTGGCGGGCGGGTCGCTGCTCACTCCGCGCCTCAGCACCGATCTCGACTTCTTCGACGAGTTGGACGAGTCCGTGGCGGAGCTGGCCTCGAAGCCCAAATTCCTGATGCTCAATTTCCCCCACAACCCGACCGCCCTGACGGTCGAACCGGAGTTCTTCGAAAGGGCCGTCCGCTTCGGCCGGGAGCACGAGATACCCGTCATCCACGACTTCGCCTACCGCGACATCACCTTCGACGGCTATCGCGCGCCCAGCTTCCTGCAGGCGGAGGGCGCGGACGAGGTGGGCATGGAGTTCAGCTCCATGTCCAAGAGCTTCAACATGGCCGGCTGGCGCGTGGGTTTCGGCGTGGGCAACCCACGGCTGGTGGAAGGGCTGGCGCGCATCAAGGGCTACTACGATTACGGCATGTTCATGCCGGTCCAGATCGCCAGCATCATCGCCCTGCGGCACT
>CAYVBE010000276.1:0-4076 GCA_964448935.1 uncultured candidatus Brocadiaceae bacterium | reverse complement strand
AATTAGAAACTTTCCCCCCATTTCGTCGCAAACTCGCTTATCGGGCTATGCACTTTAGCCTTGTGCATACTACATATAGCACCCCGCAGTTGACCCCGAGTTTGCAGCATCAGCCGGGAATACTGGAGCAGGATAGCACACACACTTACTTTGGTATGAGGTATAAAAGCCATCGTGAAGGCTCTCCAAAGCGTTGGTGGCGCATTGCCTGGGCTTTCGCCATTAAATCATGAACCATCAAATCAACGACAATCGCGCATAACAGTGGCCTACAACATATAGTAGCCACAAGACCGAAGTGCATAGCCCGACTCGCTTATTTTGGGACTAGGTCCCGCAGGGTGAACACGTTGGCATTGTCCACGCCGGGGATGGGTGGACGGATGGGGTTGGCCCCGGGGGCGAGAAGCAGTTTGTCATAGGTCTCGGTGTAGGCCCTGTCCTCGCGCAGGTCCTTCACGGTGACCTTCTTTACCGATCGGTTGAAGCCGATGACTTCGTGCTCGGTGCGGACATCCAGGCCGTACCGGCGGCGGAGCCTTTCGGCGGTCTGCACCAGCAACTGGGACCGGTCCTTGATCTTGCCCCCGATGAAGTACGGCAGTCCGCAGTTGGCGAACGATACGTGCCGACCTTTCTCGAACACGATGATCTCGGCCGTTTCGTCCAGTCGTCGGGCGCGCGCGGCGGCCGACATACCGCCCGCCACGCCTCCCACTATCAGAATCTTCACCGTCTCTTCCCCCCGGTGTGATGTAGGTTTGGGTACGCACGAGCGCTGCTTTCAGCGGCGGGGCAGGTGCATTCATTATGGAAGGCGCGCCGGGCCCTGTCCAGTGAGGGGGTCGGTCAACCACGCGTCAGAAGGTAATACGCCAGCCCACCCAGGATGGCCAGCACAGGCACCGCCACGAGCAGGTATTTCCAGCCTGTCACGGCGGCTTTGACGGGGCTTGCGCCGTTGTGGCCGATCAGACTCTCCTTGTCGAAGTCGCTGGCACTGACCGGTTCCCCCGCCAGCAGCGCCCGCAGGTCGTCCAGCAGAGCTTCGTAGCTCTGGTAGCGGTCCTCTGGCTCCTGCGCCATCATCTTACGCATGACGTCGCAGACTTCCCGCGGCAGGTCGGGCACGTATTTGCGGGGGGAGGGCAGGGAGGAGAAGACGTGCTTGACCATCACCTCGTAGGCACTGCGGCCCGTGTAGGGGGCCTTGCCGCAGATCATGTGGAACAGGCTGGCGCCGAGGGAGTAGATGTCCGCCCGGAAGTCCACCGTCTCGGAATTGCTCACCTGCTCCGGGCTCATGTAGTCCGGCGTGCCCAGGCTGGTATCGCTGGGCAGGGGCTCCGTGACGCCTTCCTCCTTGGCCAGCCCCAGGTCGGCGATGCGTGCGCGCCCCTCGCTGTCTATCAGGATGTTCTCGGGCTTGATGTCCCGGTGCATGATGCCCTGCTCGGTCGCCGCGGCCAGACCGTCGGCCACCTGGATGGTGATCTCGACCGCTTCGCGCCAGGGCAGCTTACCGCGCCGGGCGATGCGGGCCTTACAACTCGGCCCGTCTATGTAGTCCATCACCAGGTAATCGTGGCCCTCGTGTTTGCCGAAGTCGCGCACGTGCACGATGTTGGGGTGGTCTATCTGCTGCGCCACGCGGGCCTCGGTCAGGAAGCGGCGTGTGTACTCCGCGTTGCTGGCGATCGAGGTGGGCAGTATCTTGACGGCCACCTGCTCGCCCGTCTGTTCGTCTTCGGCCAGATAGACGGCCCCCATGGCGCCGTGGCCGAGCAGGCGGTCCAGTTCATAACCCGCAAATCTCTTCCCGTTACCCATACCTCGACCTTTTGGTGGCTCCTCCCGCGCAACACAAACGGATGCCGCAAACGGCGAACCCTCCAGCGCGGGATGCTTTCCCAGTCCTTTTCACCTGTAATTATACCATCCTCCACCCCGGGCTCCAATCCAAATGAAGGCCATTTCGGGCCGGCGCTTGAGCGCTCCGGCCGGACGGGTTACCATGTAAGCAGTTGCTTAAGGAGTCAGCCATGGCCGACGCCACCAGAGTTTCGCGCATATTCAAAGCGCTCTCTTCTGAGACGCGCGTGCGCATATTGCAGCTACTCAAGGAGCACTCCCTCTGTGTGGGGGCTCTGGCCGCCCGTCTCGGCGTCTCCTCCGCCGCCGTCAGCCAGCACCTCCGCGTGCTGCGCGACGCGGACCTGGTCACTCCCGACAAGCGCGGCTACTACGTCCACTACACGCTCAACCGCGAGACGCTCGAGGAATGGCGCCGGGTGGCCGACGCCCTGCTCACCACGGAAGAAGGCTGAACCGCCGGTAATTTTCCTTTCCTCCGCCGCGAGGTGAGACTTGCGCATCGGCCCTTTCGGGTTCAGCCTCCGGGAGCTGGCCGGCTCCATGGGCGACTTCGGCACGCTCCTGCCGCTGGCCATCGGCTACATCACCGTTTGCGGGATGGACCCCGCCGGCCTGCTGGTGATGATGGGCCTGGCGAACATCGCGACGGGCCTCATCTATCGCCTGCCGATGCCCATCGAGCCGATGAAGGTGCTGGCCGTGGTGGCTATTGCCGGGGCCTGGTCGCCCGACAAGGTGTACGCGGCGGGCATCGTCATGGGCGCGGTGTGGCTGCTGATGGGCGCGACCGGCGCGATGACGCACGTCGCCCGCTGGACGCCGAAGACCGTCGTGCGCGGCATACAGATATCGCTGGGCGTGCTGCTGGGCATAAGGGGGCTGGGGATGATGAGCGGATGGTGGCTGGCGGGCATTGCGTCACTGGGCATCGTCCTCCTGCTGCGGAAGAACCGCTACGCCCCGGCCGCGCTGGTGCTGGTGGGGCTGGGCGTCGTCGTCATGGCGGTGCGTGGCGAGTTGGCGTCCCTCGGTGCGCCGTCCCTCACGCTTCCGCCGCTGATGTGGCCGGACATCGGCCTGCTGTGGCCCGCCTTCCGCGACGGGGGTCTGGCCCAGATGCCGCTCACCGCCACCAACGCCGTCATCGCCACGGCCGCCCTGATCACGCAATACTGGCCGGATCGTCGCGTCAGCGAGCGGCAACTCTCGTTCAATATGGGTGTCATGAACCTGGTGGTTCCGTTCTTCGGCGGCATGCCCATGTGCCACGGCGCCGGCGGGCTGGCGGGGCAGTACTACTTCGGAGCACGCACGGGCGGCGCCAACATCATCGAGGGGACCATTGAGATAGCGCTCGGCCTGTTGCTGGGCGGCAGCATTGCCGCGCTCTTCGCCGCTTTTCCCGTGGCCATCGTTGGCGCCATGATGCTGATGGTGGGGGTGGAGCTGCTCAAATTCGCCCGCGAGTTGCGTTTCGACCGGCGCCTGGTGCCGGTGGGGGCGACCGTCGCCGGCTCGGTGGCGTTTAACATGGCAGTGGGTTTCGCCATCGGCACAGCCACGCACTACCTGCTCCTCGGTAAGCCGGGGGACACCGACGATGCCGAGTGATGAGGAACTGATGCAGCAGGTGGCCGAGGGCGACATGGATGCCTTCGGTGAACTTGCGCGGCGCCACCAGGGCTCTGCATGGCGCATCGCCTATCACTACGTCGGCGATCGGGCGGAGGCGGAAGACCTGGCCCAAGAGGCATTCCTGAAGATTCTCGACGCTGCGTCGAGCTACCGTCCCACGGCCCGCTTCAGCACATACCTCTACCGGGTGATCGCGAACCTGTGCATTGACTACCACCGCAAGAAGCGGCCGGACTACCCGGGGGAGATGCCGCCGCGGGAAAGCCGGGTGGGCGCGCCGGATGAACGGCTGTCGTCCGCCGAACGCGGCCGGGCAATCCAGCAGGCGTTGGAGGAACTTCCCGACAGGCAGCGCATGGCAACGGTGCTGCGTTACTTCGAAAACCTCTCCCTGGCCCAGATTGCCGACACGATGGATACCACCTACAAGGCCGTCGAGCATCTGCTGGCCCGGGCGAGAGAGTCGCTCCACGGCCATCTGGAAGAGTGGGGCCACCCGTGGATTCTCGTTTAGCCCAACTTCCGCAGTTTGAGACCTGAATCGGGGGCTGAGGGCCTCTCGGGGG
>CAYVBE010000275.1:0-4083 GCA_964448935.1 uncultured candidatus Brocadiaceae bacterium | reverse complement strand
CCGGCCTGGGGAAAAATCGACGCCAGGTTAGCCCACTCGCCTTCCCGGCGGCGAGACTACACGCCCCCGGCGCTGTCATGCTCATACTCTGCGTCCAGTGTGAAGACGATAATCCGCTCCCCCGTGACGGTGCTGATATCCGTATGCAGGCTCGTGACTTTGCGCCCGAGAATATCCTGCACAAGTTCCTCAAGTATGGACCGGCCTTTCTCCAGTAGCTCGCTCCTCACCTGCTTGATCAAGCCGCGGCCTTTGCTTTCTGTGTCGGTTCGGGCGAGCTGCTTCTCGGCAGGGGTCAGAACTCCCCGCAGGCGCACCAAGACCATGTCCTCGATGATGTAGGTCTTTGTCTCGTCAGGCCCTCGCCCCATGTATTCGCGCTCGAACTTGATGAGGGCCTTGCTGATCTCCGCTTCCGTCTGGCCTTTTGTTCTCATAATGTCCGGGGTTTGCTGGTGTAGGCGCGGTTTTCACTCTCGGCACCGTGGCAGCCGTTTCGCTTTTCAGCCGCTCCCACCAGCATTCTATCCGTGGCTGCCACTTTGTCAAACGCCACATCCCGCCGCGCTTCAGACCTGCCGGTGCGATGGGCGTCCGGCCGGCCGGCCGTGCATATTCAGCAGTTTCATCAGTTCATCGGCAGCCCAGATTGAACTTGACACCAGCAGCAAAAACAGCCAGTCGGCGACCGTGAGGTGTGTTGTGCCAAACAGCAACTGGCCGGGACCGCTATGAACAACGAGTGCCTGTAGAGTGACGGCCGTGCCCAGCCCTGTCAATACCCATGGGTTCCGCGCGAAGCCTATCCTGAAGACGGATTGGTAACGGGAACGGGCATTGAAGGCCTGGAACCATTGGAAGGCGGCCATGGTCGTGAACGCTACAGTGCGGGCGTGGGCCAGGGAGCCCGTCTTCGACTGGTACCAGAACAGGGCAAGCGTACCGGCCGCCATCACCAGGGAGAGGATGCCGATGCGGCGTCCGAGCAGCCAGTCCACGATTGGCGCACGCGGATCGCGCGGGGGCTGGTCCAGCACGTCGCGGTGGCGTGGCTCCACCCCCAGCGGAACGGTGCAGGCCCCGTCCGTCACCAGGTTCACCCAGAGTATCATGACGGCACTCAGCGGCAAATCCAGACCCAGGATCAAGGCACCTATCAGGGTCAGGATTTCGCCGACGTTCGTTGAAAGAAGGAAGAAGACCACCCGCTGCAGGTTGCTGAAAATGACTCGACCTTCTTCGATGGCGTGAACGACCGTGGCGAAATTGTCGTCCGTCAGCACCATGTCGGCCGCCTCCCTGGCCACATCGGTGCCGGCCCTTCCCATCGCTACGCCGATGTCGGCTCCTTTGAGGGCCGGCGCGTCGTTCACGCCGTCTCCCGTCATGGCCACCACCTGGCCGTGTTCCTTAAGGGCTTGCATTATCTTGAGTTTCTGGGCCGGTGCCACGCGTGCGAATACGCCGCCGCGCATTGCCGCCTCGGCCAGAGGACGCGGCTCCAGCGCCTCCACGTCGGCGGCGGACAGGACTTCGCCGTTTTCCGCAATGCCCACCTGCCGGGCGATAGCCAGCGCGGTGGTGGCATGATCGCCCGTTATCATAATGGGGCGTATTCCGGCTCTCTTCGCTTCGGCCACAGCCTGCAGGCTCTCCTGCCTGGGCGGGTCGTGCATAGCCCACAGCCCCACCAGCGTCAGCCCGTATTCGGCGTCCTGCTCTTCCACATGGTCTTTCCCCGGGTCCACCCGGCGCCAGGCACCTGCCATCACCCGCATGGCTTGCTCGGCAAAGCCCTCCACCACCCGTCGAACCTGCTCCTGCTGCTCCTGGTCCATCTCCACCCGTTGCCCGCCTGACTGAATGTGTGAGCAGTAGTCGAGAAGGCGGTCCGGTGCACCTTTGACCAACAGGAGGCGATCGCCGCCGGTCTCCTCCAGATGGAGAGTGGCCATGTACTGGCGTCCGCTGGAAAAGGGAATCTCGTGAACGCGCTCCGCCTCGTCGTGCAGTTCCTGAGCGGAAATGCCCGCCTTGCGTGCCACCGTCAGCAGGGCGCCCTCACTCGGGCTGCCCTGAACGGACCAGCTCCCCTCCTCCTGCTTGAGCGTCGCGTTATTGGCAAGCACGCCGATCTGCAGGAGCCTCTCGAGGTCCTCGGGCAATTCCTCCAGCGCTTGCCCGTCCTCAGAGCGGATCTCGCCCGTTGGCTCGTATCCCTCTCCCGTGGCCCGGTAGAAGTGCCCCCCGGCCCACATCCGCTGCACGGTCATCTGGTTGCGGGTGATCGTGCCGGTCTTGTCCGAACATATTGCCGTCACGGACCCGAGTGTCTCCACGGCGGGCAGCCGGCGCACGATAGCGTGGCGGTCAGCCATGCGACGGACCCCGAGTGCCAGCGTAACGCTTATCACGGCGGGCAGCCCTTCCGGAATCGCCGAGACAGCAGCAGCTACGGAGAACAACAGCATCTCGATGACCTTATGCCCCGCGCTCAACCCCACCCCAAACACCACCGCGGCCAGCGCAACACCCAGCACGCCCATGTACGTGCCCAGCCTGTGCATGCGTCTCTGCAGCGGGGTTTTCTGACGCCGGGTGGCCTGCACCTCACCGGCGATGTGCCCCATCTGCGTATCCATCGCCGTCGCCACCACGAGGGCCCGTCCCCGCCCGGCCGTCACGGTTGTGGACATCCAGACCGTATTCCAGCGGTCGGCCACGGGCGCATCCGGCTCCAGGAGTCCGGGCCCTTTCGCCACCGGTTGGGATTCCCCCGTCAGCGCGGATTCGTCAACGTGCAGTTCGTCGCCCCGCAGAACTCTGGCGTCCGCTGCAACACGATCCCCGCTCTCCAGCATCAGCACATCCCCCGGCACAACGGTGCGGGCATCCACCGTGTTGATCGCTTCGTCCCGCAGCACGCGCGCCCTCGGCGCGGCCATCTCCCGCAGTGCGGCCAGGGCGCCCTCGGCCCGCCACTCCTGCACAAAGCCAAGCAGCGAGTTGAGCAGGATCACGCCCATGATCACGCCCGCGTCCAGCATGTGCCCCGCGGCCAGAGAGATGGCAGCCGCGCCGAACAGCAAGTAAATGAGCGGGTTGTGTATCTGCCGAAGCAGCAACCGCGCAGGGCTCACCCCCTCCTCGCCTCGGAATTCGTTTTCACCGTACCGCCGCAGTCGCCGCTCGGCTTCCTCCTGGCTAAGGCCCGCCGGGCTCGATTCAAGCCGCGACAGCAACTCCTCGGCCTGCAGCGCGTGCCATTGCACGTCCGCGATGTCTGACATCACCAGCGCTCCCCCACAGGTCCTCTACAACTTCAGGCGCCCCTCGCACGCCCCATAGAATACTCAGCGACCCCGGCTGGTGCAAGGAGGCACACGGCGGGCCGCACCCGGGGGGCGGATTGGCCGATTCTGCCCGCTCCTTGAAACCGCGGAACTGCCTGACCCGCGGCCGTCGCGAGACTTTTGCGTGTCGCGGCGGGGGGCGGCCGACAGTTCCTGGGGAACTGCGGGGGCGTAGCGAACGCGCGGCTCACGCGTGATGGAGAAGTCCCCCCCTGCGGTCATTGCGAGGGGGCCGCGAGGCCTCCCGCGGCAATCTCGCCGTTCGGTCGGTCTGCCGGGGACACCGATCTCAGGCCAGGACACCTGAGCGACACACCGCGCATGCACACCGCACGGTTGACATGTGGCGCAGGCGCCCTCGCCTCCGGCCGTTTGGCGGCGTTCCCCGAGAGGGAGGCCAGCCGGATGCACCTCAGCGCTCGGTCTCCACGCAGGCGGCGAGGAGGTTTTTGTGGCCGGGCAGGTAGGATTCGTTGGCCTCGACGGCGATCTCGAAGTGGCCGATGGCCTTCTCGTACTCGCCGCGCGAGGCGAAGTCCACGCCCATGTTGTTGGCGATGGACTCCTCCGGCGCCCAGGCGGGTATGCCGCTGAGTTCCTGGTCGGCGGTCTCGGCCGAGGGTAAGGACGTTTTCTGTGCGGCACGGCTGCCCTGGATCTGGTGGTCCATGACAGTTGATCTTTGGGGTTCAGAGCCATGCTGGTGAGGTCAATTCAAGGCGCGGCGACA
>CAYVBE010000274.1:0-4110 GCA_964448935.1 uncultured candidatus Brocadiaceae bacterium | reverse complement strand
CGCCCCCGGCTGCGGCCGTTGCTTTGACCGGGACGGTCCTGCTGCCTATCATGGGGGCACCAGAAAACCGAGGAGACCGCCCGTGCAGTGGCAGCATCACATGATCGTCCGGCAGGAGCACCTGAACCAGTACGGCAACCTGTTCGGCGGGCGAGTGCTGGCGGTCATTGACGAGCTGGCCTTTATCGCCTGCGCGCGCACCTATCCGGCGCGCAACTTCGTGACCCGCGCGGTCCACGACGCGGAGTTCACCGCTCCCGCCCGGCTGGGTGACATGCTGGAGTTCCGGTTCGGCGTGCATAAGGTCGGGACGACGTCCGTCACCGTACGGGTGGAGATGATCATCCGCAACGGGCGCACGGGCGAGGAGGCGGTTTCCTTCGACGGACTGGTTGTAATGGTCTGCGTGGATGACGCGGGCAACCCGACGCCTGTTGGGGATTAGAGCGGGGCGCAGCATTGGGCAAATCAGAGATAAAACCGGACAGCGACGTCCGTTTCGTCAAGGGCGTCGGGCCTAAGCGGGCAGAGTATCTGGAGCGGTTGGGCGTGCAGACGGTCCGCGACGTGCTGTGGCACCTGCCGCGGGATTACGAGGACCGCCGCCACGCGCGCGCCATCCGGCAACTGGAGATTGACGACAGCGCCGTGATTCACGGCGTAATACGCGACGTGAACCTGCGGCCCCGCGGGCCAGGGGGGCGGGGCATCCTGGAGGTGACCGTCGAGGACGATACCGGCTACATCGCGCTGGTGTGGTTCAACGCGCGGCACGGCTGGCAGAAGTCCTTTCCGCTGGACGAGACGATCACGGCCTACGGCACGGTGGCCTTTTACGGCGGCCTGCAGATGGTCGCCCCGGATTACGTGGTGGGCAAGACGCCCGAGGAGTCCGAGAAGTTCAACCGCCTGCTGCCGGTCTATCCGCTGACCGAGGGCATCAGCCAGAAGACAATGCGCAAGATCGCCGCGGCCGCGCTCCCGGTGGCGGGTAAGTTGCCCGACGTGTTTCCACGGGCGTTCCTGCGCGATAAGGGCCTGCCCGGCGTGAGCGCAGCGTTCCGGGACGCCCATTTCCCGGACACCGTTGCCCAGAAGGACGTCGCGCGGCGGCGGCTGTGCTACGAGGAGTTGTTCGTCTATCAGACCGCCCTGGCACTGCGCCGCACCGCCCTGAAACGCCGCAACGGAATCGCCTTTCGCGCGGGGAAGAACGTGGACCGGCGCATCCGGCGGCTCTTTCCCTTCGAGTTCACCGGCGCCCAGGACCGCGTGATCCGCGAGGTGCTGGAGGACATGCGGTCCGAGAGCCCCATGAACCGGCTGCTGCAGGGCGACGTGGGCTGCGGCAAGACGGTGGTGGCGGTGTACGCCATGCTGGCCGCGCTGGCCGAGAGCAGCAAGCGCCACCAGGTGGCCATGATGGCGCCGACCGAGATACTGGCGGAGCAGCACTACCTGACGCTGGAGTCCCTGCTGGAAAAGGCCCGCCTGCGCACCGCCCTGCTGACCGGCGCCCTCTCCTCCACCGAGCGCCGCGAAACGCTGGAGAAGATCGCCGCAGGCGAGCTGGACCTGGTGGTGGGAACCCACGCGCTGATCCAGCCGGACGTGCGGTTCCGCAACCTGGCGCTGGTGGTAGTGGACGAGCAGCACCGGTTCGGCGTCCGCCAGCGACTGGCCCTGCGGCGCAAGGGACCCGTGCCCGACGTGTTGATCATGACGGCGACCCCGATACCGCGGACGCTGGCGCTGGCCTATTTTGCCGAGATGGACATAAGCGTAATTGACGAGATGCCGCCGGGCCGCGAGCCCGTGGCGACCGAGGTGCGCCTGCCCGGCGAGTGGGAGGGGGCCTTCGAGGAAACGCACGGGGAGCTGGCGCGCGGGCGGAGCGCGTTCGTGGTGTATCCCCTGGTGGAGGAGAACGAAGAGCTGGACCTGACCAGCGCCGAGGAAGGCTACCGCGAACTGCAGCACCGGGTGTTCCCGGATTACGACTGCTGCCTGCTGCACGGCCGCATGTCGCCCGAGCAGAAGCGGCGCGTGATGGAGGAGTTCCGGGACGGCCGACACCGGGTGATGGCCGCCACCACGGTGATCGAGGTGGGGATAGACGTGCCCCAGGCGACGGTGATGATCGTGCAGCACGCCGAGCGGCTGGGGCTGGCGCAGCTCCACCAGTTGCGCGGGCGCATCGGCCGGGGCGAACACGCGGGGAGGTGCTATCTGCTGGCCGAGCCCACCGCCGAGAAGGCCGAGCAGCGGCTGAAGGTGCTGACGCGGACCAACGACGGCTTCCGGATCGCCGAGGAGGACCTGCGGCTGCGGGGGCCGGGGGAACTGTTCGGCACACAACAGAGCGGCATGCCGGAGTTCCGGTGCTTCGACTTCCTGGACCTCTCCATCCTGGAGGAGGCCCGCGACGACGCGTTCCGGCTCGTGAAGGGAGACCCCGAACTGACCCGCCCGCAGCACCGCCTGCTGAAGGAACGCGTGGTGGAGCGCTACGGCGAGAAATTCATCCTGGCCGACGTGGGGTGAGCTGCGGCTACTCCTGATCGCCTTCGGTCGGAACGGGCGAGAGGGCCCGGCGGCGGAAGCTCTCGGCGTCTTTGAGGAGCAGCTTGAGGTCTTCCTCGCCGGAATCGGCGGCCCGCGGCGGCGCGCGGTCCAGATGGAAAACCGGCGGCACGTGCCAGTCTATGATCCTGCCCGGCCAGAGCACCTCGGCGAAGAAGTCCAGGGGGAACGTCTGGTACCAGGGAGGCCGGGTTTTGAGGAGCATCTCCTGTTCCTCATATGCCATCTTGCCCGATTCATCGCGCACGGGGCCCACGCGGATGCGGCGGGTGCCGTAGTGCGCAAACGGGTGGACCGTCGCCGTCTGCCCGACGTATTCCTCGTCCACCCAGACCGGAGCGCCGGGCGGATCGGAGCGGATCAGGATGCATCGCTCGACACACCCCGCGCAGAGAACAACGGCAAGTGCTGCGACCGGCAGGACGCGCTTCATATCGTAACGGTCTCCTGTTCTCCCAACTCGATCAGTTCCACCTCCATCCGGTCCAGATCGAGGACGGCGGCGGTGCATCGGCCTGTGACCCAGCCCCCGACTTCGCCCGGGTTGACTACCAGGGGGCCCGCACCGGTCACGTCCGGCTCGTGGATGTGCCCGCAGATGGCCACGTCCTTTCCCGCGAGCAGATCGGGAGTCAAAGTCTCCGGATCGTGCGTCAGGACGATGTCGCGCCCCGCCATCCGGAAGGTATGCGGCGCCTGGTGCAGATCATCGCACAGCTTGCTGAGGCTGCGCCTGGCGCCGTCGTTATTCCCGAAAACGCCGGTGATGGGCAGCTCGGCCCTGAGCAGGACTTTAAGCACGAACGGCGCGACGAAGTCTCCCGCGTGAAACAGCGCCTCGACCCCCCGCTCGGCAAAGGCATCCAGCGCCCGCTGCACGGCGGGCAGGTTGTCGTGCGTATCTGAAAGGAGACCGATCAACATTTCACTTCCCCCATTTGCGTCGCATCTCGTTGCCGTACGCTCAGAGTTCCGCGCCCAAACCACAGTGGCCGTCATCGTCCAAGCCGTTGTGTTCGCCGGTCATCTTATCATACACAGTTCGTCCCCGGCCAGCACGAGGGCCGTCGTCCCTTCCCGATCGACACAGAAAGCCTGGATGTCCTTATCGCAACTAACCTGCCAAACCGAACGCATGTCGGATCGTTGACCGGCCTGGAGTTCGAGCACTCTGCCTTCGACGCTGAACAGCAGTGGGTCGGAATCAGGGCGCTTGCGTAGTCTCAACTCGCCACTGTCCGGCCACACCTCCCAGACCTCGTCGTCCTCGGGGTCAATCACAGCGCAGGTGCCCGAGCCACGGTAGATGCTGATCAGACCATTCAGCAGTTCCACATCCTCCAGAACACCCAGCGGTCGGGCAGACCAGAGCCGGTGTCCTTCGTTGCCCACAACGACGACGTGGCCCTTCTCGCTACAGAATACACTGAAACGCTCGTTCAACCCATAGCATTTGTGCATCTCCTCCCCGCTAAAGCGGAATTTGTGCATCAAGCGCCCGTCCGCATTGTAATACCGGTATCTAGC
>CAYVBE010000273.1:0-4115 GCA_964448935.1 uncultured candidatus Brocadiaceae bacterium | reverse complement strand
ACGTCGGCTACCGGCGGCCCGCATTCGTCTGGCAGCCCGGACGCTGGACGCCCGGACGCCCGAGCGCCGAAGAAGAAGGGAGCCCGGTGCAGGAGGAAAACCGTTTCGGGCTGCGCTTCGCCTCCGCCGACCCCGGCCACTGGGGCGACTTCGTCCGCTTCGGCATCATCGAATCGGGGGAGCGCTACAGCAGCCTCTGGCCCTCCACCGCCGAGGTGCCACGCCTGGACGGACTCCAGCTCGACGGCCGGATCGACGAGTGGGCTGAGAAGGGCTTCCGCGCCCGGATTGCCGCCGGGGTCGAGAGCCGGTTCGCCTGGGATGAGCGCGGCCTTTGGGTTCTGACGACGCTCCGCGAGGAGGCCATGACGGATGAGGAAATGCCCCCCTATTTCACCCTCGTCGCCGCACCCCTGGGGGATCTGACCCGCGACCAGATGCGCCTGAAAATCGACCTGAACGAGAGGACGTGGGAGGCGATCTGCGTCCGGAACCGGCAGGACTTGACCGATGTTGTGCAGGTAAGCGAGAGCCGGACGGAAGACCTGCACGTCATCGAGGCGTTTCTGCCCCTCGAGAAAGTGGGCATCGAGCCCGGCGCCGGCGTGGAGATTGCGCTGCCTATATTCTACGAACCGTCCGACGGCTGGCACTCCTACTTCTTGAGCCGATCTGCGCAGCAAAACGTCTTCCGGCATCCCCAAAACTGTCGCTCTTTGACGCGCTTGCGGCTGGCCGAACGGGCTTCCGCACCGCGACGGGTTGGTTTCTCGTTTGCCCATCGCTTACCCGTGGCCTTTCTCGCCGTCGGGGAGAAGCCCTTCACCGGAGACTGGACAAGCGCGGTGCGGGCAACGAAAGAAAGTTTCACGGCGGAACTGGCCATCCCCTGGAATGACATCGAACGCTTCGGGCTCGAGCGTGACGCCCTGAGGCTGAACTTCGACCCCTCGCCGACGCCGGAGGATAACATCCAGGCGCTGCAGCTTTTCTACGGGCAGGCTCGCACCTTCCATCTCAACGACAGCCCGCCGGAGAGGCGCCTCTACACGGTGCGGCTGCACTTCGCCGAACTCGACGGGCGGGTCGGCCCGGGGGATCGCGTCTTCGACGTCTCCTTGCAGGGCGAGACGGTTCTGGAGGGTCTGGACATCGTGGCCGAGACGGGCGGGCACCGCCGCGCGCTCGTGCGGGAATTCCGTGGCGTGCCGGCGGAGCGCATGCTGGAAGTCACGTTCACCCCGCGGGCCGAGGAGCTGACCGAGACCAACGCCCCCATCCTCGCCGGACTGGACATCGTGGAGGACCGCGATGACTGAGCGGACACGGTCCGTGCCCGTCTGTGGGCGGTTTTTCCCCGCCGGAGTTTGACGCACCGGTCTGCTGGTTTATCATTGGGGTGGACAACACACGGACCTTTCACGAGGATCAAGACCATGCAGGCGGAGAAGACGACGTTCGCGCTGTTTTTCGGCAATCGAGAGTTCTTCCCGGCGGCGCTGCAGCGGGCCGCGCGCGAGGATATGACCGAAGTGCTCGAGGGAATGGGGCACGAGGTGCTGCTGCTCGACGAGGACACCACGGGCTACGGGGCGGTCAAGACGATGGAGGAGGGCCGGGTCTACGCCGACTTCCTGCGGGAGCACCGCGGGGAGTACGACGGGGTGATCCTGAGTCTGCCCAACTTCGGGGACGAGAGCGGCGCCGTGACGGCGCTGCGCGACGCGGATGTGCCCATCCTCGTCCAGGCATATCCCGACGAGATGGACAAGATGGGGCCCGACAGCCGGCGGGACTCTTTCTGCGGCAAGTTCTCCATCATGGACGTGTTCCACCAGTACGGGCTCAAATTCACCGCCCTCCAGCCGCACACGGTGCATCCCCGGAGCGATGCTTTCGCGCAGAACGTGGACTACTTCGACCGGGTCTGCCGGGTGGTGAACGGGCTGGGCCGCATGTCCGTCGGCGCCATCGGTGCGCGCACGACGGCCTTCAAGACGGTGCGCTTCGACGAGCTGGCCCTCCAGCGCCACGGCATCACCGTGGAGACGGTGGACCTGGCGGATGTCTTCGCCCGCGTCCGGTCGCTCGATTCGAACGATGACGAACTCCAGGCCAAGAAACAGGCTCTCGGCGACTACGTCTCGTGGGAAGGCGTGCCGGACGAGGCGTTCGACACGCTGTCGCGCCTGGGTGTGGTCTTCGATCAACTCGCGGATGAGTTCTCGCTGGGTGCCATGGCCATCCGCTGCTGGCTGGAGCTGCAGGAGCAACTGGGCGTCTCCCCCTGCGTGCTCCTCAGTTACATGAACGACAACGGCATGCCCACGGCGTGCGAGGTGGACGTGGGGAACGCCGTCATGATGGCCGCCCTGCACCTGGCCTCGGGCGACGCCTGCACCTGCCTGGACTGGAACAACAACTACAAAGACGAGTGGGACAAGTGCATCCTGTTCCACTGCGGGTCCGCGCCCCAGAGCCTGATGACCGACCGGGGGCACGTGGTGGACCACGGTATGCTGATAGACACGCTGGGTGAGGGCCACTCCTGGGGCTGCAACGTGGGGCGGCTCAAGGCCGGCCGGTTCACCTACGGGAGCCTGTCCACCGAGGAGGGCCAGATCAAGACCTATGTGGGCGAAGGACAGTTCACCGGGGAACCCATCCCCGACGACTTCTTCGGCTGCGCCGGCGTGGCGCAGATAGACGGACTTCAGGACGTTCTGCAGACCATCGGCTACGGCGGCTTCCGCCATCACGTCAGCCTCACGCCCGGCCGGGTGGTGGGTCCGATGCTGCACGCCCTGGAGCACTACCTGGGCTACGATGTGATAGCGGTCTGAGTCGGCAGCCGAACCCGAAAGGAGCACCAAAGATGCAGGCAGCAGTTTTCCACGGAACCGGAGATATCAGGCTGTCCGACCGCCCCGAGCCGGAGGCGGGGCCGGACACCCTGCTGTTGGACGTAACCTACTGCGCGATCTGCGGAAGCGATCTGAAACTCCTGCTGCGGGGCAACCCGCGCTTCAAGGCCGGGCGCATCATCGGCCACGAGATGGTGGGCACCGTGGCGCACGTCGGTGAGCAACTCGACGGGGTCGAGGTCGGCGACCGGGTCACCCTGGCCACCACCATCGGCTGCGGCGAGTGCCGATACTGCGGGCTGGGCCGGAGCAACCTCTGCGAGGACGCCATCCGGATCGGCTCGGACTATGACGGCGCCTTTGCCGCGCGCATCCTGGTGCCCGGCATCGCACTCCGGAACGGCAATGTGGTCCGGGTGCCCGACGACGTGCCGGACGAGGCCGCCGCGCTCTCCGAGCCGCTGAGTTGCGCCGTCAACGCGCAGACGCTGGCCGGGGTCAGCGTGGGCGACACCGTGCTGGTCGTCGGCGGTGGACCGCTGGGCGCGCTGCACTCGCAGGTGGCGCGGGCGAAGGGCGCGGAGAAGGTCATGATCGTCCAGCGCTCCGAGCCGCGCCTCTCCCTGCTGAAGGAGATGGAGGGCGTTACCGTCATTGACGGCAAGAAGGGCGACCTGGCGGAACGGGTGAGCGATGAGACGGGCGGCCTGGGCGTGGACGTGCTGATGATCTGCGCCCCGAGCAGGGAGGCGCACGAGCAGTCCATTGACCTGGTGCGCAAGGGCGGCACGGTCAGCCTGTTCGCCAGCCTGCCGCGCGGCGACTCGGAGGTCACCTGGAACAGCCGGACCATCCACTACGGCGAGATCCGCGTGATGGGCTCCTCCGATTCCCGGCCGGAGCACGTGCGCGAGGCCGTGCGCCTGCTGGCGGGAGGGGAGGTGGACGTGGCCCCGATCGTCACCCACAAGATGCCCCTCAGCGAGATCCACAGCGGCTTCGAGCTGATGAAGGCCAAGGAGTGCCTGAAAGTCCTCATTCAGCCCGGCGCCTGACGCCGAGGCAGGCGACGCTCCCGTCCCTGAGCGCCACCAAGATGCGGCCGTCGGCGTCCACGCACATGCCGTCCAGCACCGGCTCGGCCGGCAGCGGCTCCGTCCAGAGGACCCCGCCGGTGGCGCGGTCCAATGCCCGCACCTCCCAGCGGTCCGGGTTGTCCTGGTAGAATTCCGGTGCCAGGGCCAGCAGGAC
>CAYVBE010000272.1:0-4196 GCA_964448935.1 uncultured candidatus Brocadiaceae bacterium | reverse complement strand
CTGGCCCACCGGCGCTCCGGCTGAACCCGTAAAATCAAGTGTTATGAACCACTATCATGGCCCCCGGCGTTACAGATGCAAGCAATGTCTGCTGGTTGCTACTACCGTCCACAGCCGGGCATGAAACCCGGGCCAGGCACTTGCCGGCATGAACACAGCCGCAGCCGTCCCTCCCGACGGCCGCGACGGCTCGCACATCGGGCTTCCGGCAGCCGAAAGCGCGGTCAAGATTTGACATATGGTGCCTGGAAGGGGTAAGGTGCGCACTGGGAGTTTGTGCACGTGCGGTGGACTCGATCCGGCCCCCAAAGGAGGAGTCGCTATGAGGAGGAAGGGAGGGCGTAGCAGAAACGGCCTCGTGCTGGCGGCGGTACTTGTGGCGGCGGCTGTGTTCTGTGTCCCTGCCGGAGGCTCGCAGAGCTATGAGGATGAGGGGTTCGGACTCCGGCTGGCGCCCGCCTTCATCCAGTTCATTGACGTCTCGGCCATGGGCGGGGAGACCGTGGCCAACCGCTATTCCTCGGCCGTCAATCCCGCCTCCGCCGGTTGGGAAAGCCTGGGGGAGGGCAAGACGGCCGTTCTGGCGCCCTACTTCTCTCAGGTGCGCTTAGACGCGGGCACGCACATCAACGTCTACGGCGAGTCGGTGACCGTGGACATCGGTGAATGGGGGGTCATTCAGCCCACGCTGAGCCAGGTGCGCAGCAACACGGAGGCGGACCGGCAGGGGGTCGGCTTCGACTACGAGGTAGATTCGGCCCAGGTCCAATGGGCCAGACGGTTCGACGACTGGGCCGTGGGAGCCAACCTGAACTACGCCGACGCGCAGGTCGTCCGGACCCTCGGCGCGCTGACCCTGGCCGATTCGGAGGCTCAGAACTGGCGTCTGCGCCTGGGGGTGCTGCACCAGCCGGCGGACCCCTGGCTGCTGGGCATGATTGTGGAATACGGGCACGGAGACTACCGCGCCGAAGGCGTGATGCCCACGCCTCTGGGGCCCGTCCCGTACGTCATGCGCGACCGGCTGCACCAGTTCATCTTCCGGCCCGGGGCATCGTACGAATACGCCGACCGCTCCACCGTGCATGCCGACTGCCAGTACGGGCGTTTCTGGGACGATACGGGGCGCCTGCGCACCCACCGGCTGACGGTGGGCGTGGACCACAGGCTGTGCAGGTGATTCTGGGTCCGCGGCAGCACAAACTGCGACTGGCGGGGCAACACGGGGGTGTCCGCCGGCCTGAGCATGTTCATGTCCCGCAGTTGCGGCGTGGATGTCGGTTACCGGCACAACGTCCTGCCGGAGCTGAACCCGGAGTTTGGCCGCTCTAACATCCTGCAGGCCACGCTCAACTTCCGTTTCTGACGGGCAGCCCTGCGCTACCGGCCAGGCCGCACCCGCTCGCGCGGCGCGGGCGGTCCTGCTATACTGCCCCGGCGGGTTGATTCCAGGAACTTCACCGCAGGGGCCGAGCGACGTATGAGCAAGGAACTGACGCACAGGGAGCGAGTGCGGCTGGCGCTGGAGCATCAGACCACAGACCGGGTGCCCATCGCGATGGTCTGCTCCGGCATCAATGCGCCTGCGCGGGCGGAACTGGAGGATTATCTGCAGCAGGAGCACAGCATAAGCGTGGACGAATACCTGGAGCCGCTGCTGGACATCCAATATGTCAACCCACCCTACGTGGGACCCGACCTGCCCCCGCGGACCGACGTCTGGGGCGTCCGGCGCAAGCCGGTCAGCTACGGCTCCGGCAGCTACGACGAGATCGAGTTCTACCCGCTGGCCGAAGCGGAAGACGTATCCGACCTGGATGACCACACCTGGCCATCGCTGGCGTGGTATGATTACGCCGCCCTGCCCGATATCATCGCCGGGATGCGCCGCGGGGCCGAGCACTGCCTGATGGCCAGCAACGGCAACATCTTCGAGTCCTCCTGGTACATGCGCGGGTTCGAGCAGATATTTATGGACCTGATGCTGAACCCGGAGCTGGCCCACAGCATCTTCGAGCGCGTCTGCACGTTTTACACGGAGCACTTCCGGCACATCCTGGAGGCGGCCAACGGGGAGATTGACCTGGTGTTCACCGCGGACGACATCGGCGGGCAGGAGGGCCTGCTAATGTCGCTGGAGATGTGGGAGGAGCACATCAAACCCTATCACACGCGCATGAACGAGGTCATCCACGGGTTCGGCGCGAAGGTCATCTACCACAGCGACGGGTCGGTGATGGAGGCCGTGCCGGGGCTGATAGACATGGGTGTGGACGTGCTGCAGGCGCTGCAGTTCGACGCGAAGGGCATGGACCCGGAGGCGCTGAAGGAGCGGCACGGGGACGTGCTCTGCTTCGAGGGCGGGGTGAGCGTGCAGCACACGCTGCCCTTCGGCACGCCGCAGGAGGTGCGGCAGGAGGTGCGGGCGCGGATAGATGTGCTGGGCAGGGGCGGTGGCTACATCCTGGGCCCCTCCCACGCCGTCCAGGCCGGCACCCCGCCGGAGAACATCGTGGCCATGTTCGACACCGCCGCCGCGCATCCCATGAGCTGACCCACAACGGAGCGCAGAGATGGATCTGGACCGGTCCCAAAAGGTCATGCTGTTCAAGTTCTCCGCCTACGGGTTCTTGAAGAACCTGCGGTTCTTCGAACCGCTCCTGCTGCTGTTCCTGACGGTCGAAAAGGGCCTGTCCTACACGGAGTTCGGCCTGCTGATCGGCGTGCGGGAGGTCTTCATCTGGCTGCTGGAGATACCGACCGGCATCGTGGCCGACGTCACCGGACGGCGGCGCGCTATGGTGTTGGCCTTCGCCTCCTACCTGGTCTCCTTCGTCATCTTCTCCTACGCCGGCTCGTTCTGGGCCTTCGTGCCCGCTATGATCCTGTTCGCCGCCGGCGAGTCGTTCCGCTCCGGCACGCACAAGTCCATGATCATGCACCACCTGGACCTGGAGGGGCTCACCGGGCAACGCGTGCACTACTACGGCTACACCCGCTCAATGTCCCGGCTCGGCTCGGCCGTGGCGGCGCTCGGGGTCGGCGTATTTGCCTTCGTGGGCATTGGATACGACTACATCTTCCCCGCCACCATGGTGCCCTATGCCCTGGGCCTGGGGCTCATGCTGACCTATCCCGCCGAACTCGACGGCGCCACCGAGCACAAGAAGCTGCTGAGCGCCGTCTGGAGGCACACGACCGACAGCTTCAAGTCCCTCTGGCAAACCGCCGACCTCAAGCGGGTGGTGGTCAACGAGTCCATCTTCGACGCCTTCTTCAAGGCCGCCAAGGACTACCTGCAGCCCATCGTCAAGACGGCCGCGCTGGGGCTGCCCCTGCTGGCGGCGGCCGGCACGCAGGAGAGGACCTTCCTGCTGGTCGGCGCGGTCTACTTCGTGGTCTACCTGAACAGCTTCTTCAGTTCGCGCTTCAGCGGCCAGGCGGCAGACCGGGCGAGCGACCTGGCGCGGGCGCTGAACGGCCTGTTCTGGGCCTTCGCGCTCGGCTTCTGCCTGGTCGGCACGTTCTACGGGCGCGAGCTCGCCATACCCGCCATCGTGGTGTTCTTCTTCTTTTACACCCTCTACAATCTGCGCAAGCCGATGGCCATTGGCTACATGTCCAACCTCATCCCCGGCCGGCAGCGAGCGACGGTCTTGAGTGTGCAGTCGCAGGTACGGGCCATCTTCGCCGCCGTGGTCGCACCCCTGCTGGGCTGGGTGGCCGACCAGCCGCATCTGGGCATCCCGTGGGCCTTCCTGCTGGGCGGAGCGGCCCTGCTGGCACTGGGCCTGCTGGTGCGCCTGAGGAAGCTGCCGGAACCGGCGAAGGAAGCGCCGGCCGCTTGACTTTCCGTCCCGCCGCGCCTATAGTCAACATGGTGCGAGCGAGGTATATTCCCACCGCCACGTCCGCCGTGTGGGCCCATAGCTCAATGGCAGAGCAGCGGACTCATAATCCGCGGGTTACAGGTTCGAGTCCTGTTGGGCCCACCATTTTTATGTACATAAAGACGGTTACTGTGCCAGTAGATGCACGGTGCAGGTTGGCTCCGGCGGCTTACCTCGACTTCGGTTATGCGTCACGGGGACGATTTAGCCCGGATGTTTCATGAGAGTTTTTCGGGACTGCACGCAACTGTCTAACCCGGATATTTCACAATAAAATACCAGGTTTCTAGTATATATAGTTGTGCG
>CAYVBE010000271.1:0-4207 GCA_964448935.1 uncultured candidatus Brocadiaceae bacterium | reverse complement strand
ATAGGTGGGGCGTCTTGAAAGCAGGTGATCGGCAATAGACCGGGAGGGATTTACGGTTTCGGCCGTCCTCCGGGGCCGTCGTCGTGCCGCCGGTCCGGCCCACGGTTGTCCCCGAAAGGCGGGCCACCCCCGCGCCCGTTGCGCCTGCCGTCGGGCCGCATGTGGCGGAGCAACTCCTCGTACTTCTCCCGCTGCTCCGGGGTCAGGATTTGCTTCGTGCGCTCCACCGCTCGCTCGAACGCCTGGCGTCGCTGCTCGGACATCTCGGCCATCTTGCGCTCGAACTCCTGCTCCAGACGCTCGTACTCCGCCCGTTGCTCCTCGGTCAGAAGGTCCATCAGGCCCTGTTCTTGCTGCCGCCTCAGTTCGCGGATTTCTACCCACCGCGACCGCCCGTCACCGGGGGCCAGTTCCGACCATATCTGGCGCATCTGCTTGCGCTGTTCGACGGAGAGGTCCAGACGCTTCTCCAACCAGTCCCGCCCCCGCCCCTCACGCGGCCATCGCGCCAGGAGGAACCCCAGCGCAAGCCCGGCGGCAAACACGAACACCAGCGATACGATCAGCAGTATCTTGGCTCTCTTCACTGCCCGTTCTCCCGGGACAGACCCTCAAGCATCCAAAGCGCAATTGCATCCGTCGAGTTCGCCTCTGCGGTTTCGGAATCCGGCGTCACTGCCGCCACCTCCCAGGCACTGGGCGGAGACATCTGAGCGGCCTCGCCGACGCCTATGCGCCACAAACCCAGCGCACAGAGCACCAGCAAGACCGCCGCAGCCAAAGCCGCCGGACGACAGATGCGCAGGATCACCAGGTCGCGGCTGGAGCCCACTTCTGCGTGCAGGCGCTCCAGCATATCCTTCGACATCTCTGGCACATCCGCCCGCGCCAGCAGCCCGGACGTCGCCCGCAGCCTGGCGAGCTGCCGCCGGCACGCCTCGCACCCGGCCAGATGCTCTTCGACCCGCCGCCGTGCCGCAGGCGCAAGCTCGCCGTCATAGTAGCGCATCAGCCGCTCGCCGTATTGGCACTCTCGCATCTTTTCTCTCCTCGCCCGACGCATCTCAGGGCAGGTACTCCCGCAGCGCACGCTGCAGGCTCCGGCGCGCCCGGTAGAGGCGCGATTCCACCGTCCCCTGGGGCACCTCCAGCACCTCCGCCATTTCCGCGTATGACATCCCCTGGAACTCTCTCAGCACCACCACCTCACGGTGGTCCGGGGACAGGTCCTGCAAAGCCCGCTCAACGTCCAGCCGCCGGGCGGTCTCCTCCGAGACCGAGCCATCTCCACTGCTCAACACCTCGTCGCCGCCGGCCATGAACCGCCCCAG
Organism: uncultured candidatus Brocadiaceae bacterium; assembly: GCA_964448935.1. Lineage (GTDB taxonomy): Bacteria > Planctomycetota > Brocadiia > SM23-32 > SM23-32 > CAYVBE01. Next base: position 2,876 of record CAYVBE010000271.1, on the reverse strand, counting down.
CGGCACGGTGCCCTTTCTTGCCCGCCGCCGGTGGCAGCGCGCCGCCCGTCGCATCAGGATGCGCGTCAGCCACGTCTTCACGGTCGAGCGGCCCTCAAAGCCCGCCATGTGCTCGAACGCAGCCACAAGAGTCTCCTGCACGATATCCTCCGCGTCCGCCTTGTTGCCCACCAGCCTGCACGCCAGGCGGAACAGCCGCTCCGCGTGCCGGTCCACCAGATCATGGAACGCTTCGTGCGCTCCCGATGCCGCGGCAGCCAGCAACTGCGCGTCAGTATTCTCCGGGTCAAGGGCCGCGCTGTCCAAGGTGCGGTGTTCCCTTCCGAGTATTATAGTTCCCTGACAGACGCCTTTTCTTCCGTCGGACCGCAATTTCCGTGTCCTTTCTCGCGCCCCAACGGCGGTTACCCCACTTTATGTTTAACGCGGAGGACCCGCAAATCCTGCGCTGAGAAAGGCTCGGAAGCCTTGACACCGCGCAGGGCATACGTTACTTTTCCCTTGCAAGGAGTATATCTCGGCTTTATCCGGGAGGAACAAGCTATGAATATCGTATTCATCCTGACGGACACCACGAACCGCCATCACCTGGGCTGCTACGGCTGCGGTGGGGCCAATACGCCCAATATTGACCGGCTGGCCGAGGAGGGCGTGCGGTTCGACTGCAGCTATTGCTCCGCGCCGGTCTGCACGCCCGCGCGGGGCTGCATCTTCACCGGCGTCCACGCGCCCGTGAACGGGGCCTGGTACAACGATGCGACGCCCTACAGCAACGTGCGCATGATGGGCGAGGTATTCGCCGATGTCGGCTACCGCGTGGGCTACTCGGGAAAGTGGCACCTGGACGGCGGCCTCTACCTGGGCTACGGCCGGGCGCAGGGCGGCTTCCCGCAGGAATGGTGGTATGACGGCAAGAACTACACGGACGATATCGGCCAGGAGGTGCACAAGCAGTGGAAGCGCTTCGCACGGCTGGATTTCGAAGGGATGCTGAACCATGCCTTCGAGCCGCAGGACTGCTGGGCGCACCGCGTGACGAACCGATGCATAGACTTCCTGGAAACCGCCGGGGACGATCCGTTTCTGTTCGTTGCGTCCTTCGACGAACCCCACGGCCCCTTCATGTGCCCGCGCGAATACCTGGAGTCCGTTGACCCGTCGAAGTTCGATATCCGCCCCAACGTGAACGAGCCCCTGGCCCACAAACCGCAACACCACCACCTGCTGGCCGAAGGGCATTTGAACGCGGAGGAGGACCTGCGCAACTTCCTCCGCTACTACGCCGCCTGCCAGTCATTCGTGGACGACCAGGTGGGCCGCATCGCGGACGCCGTGGACCGGTTGCACGGAGACGATACGATCATCGTCTTCACCAGCGACCACGGGGAGCAGATGGGCTCGCACGGCTGCTGGGGCAAGGGCTACATGATGTATGAGGAGTCCGTGCATACCCCACTGATCTTCCGTGGCCCCGGAGTCGCGCAGGGCGCAAATGACTCACCGGCCGGACAGATAGACCTGCTGCCCACCTTCTGCGAACTCACGGAGACGCCCATTCCCGAGCAGGTCCAGGGCCGCAGCCTGGCGCCCTCGCTGGCCGATCCGGCCCTCGCCGTCAACGACCGGGTGATGATGACCTACACCCGGTTCGGCAACAGCGGAGAACCGCAGCGGTATCCCGAGATGGACCGAAGCGAACTGATGTCGAAGCGCGGGCATGAGTTCTTCCCCATCCGCGCCGCGGTGGACGGGCGCTACAAGCTGGTGATCAACCTGTTCGACACCGACGAGCTGTACGACCTGGAGAGCGACCCGTACGAGATGGATAACCGCATAGACGACCCGGCGCTGACCGACAGGCGGGATGATCTGCACGACTGGCTGCTGACGGAGATGGTCCAGACCCGCGACCCGATGCGCTGCCACGCCTTCGCCAACCGCCCCTGGCGCCGGGAGTGGGTGTGACGAACGGGCTATGAAAGCGGCGGGAGTTCATCCTTGAGTTCCTCCCAGACCTCCGGAGCGCCGCAGCGGACGAATTCCCGGCAGGCGATGTCCTGCCACCTGGGGGCCAGCCCGATGGCGTCGTTGCCGCCGTAGTAACCGGCGATGAACCCGCCCCCGCGGCCCAGCAGCTCCACCATCTTCCGCGCATCGGCCTCGATGGCCTCCCGGTCCCGCGTTTGTAACGTGTGCTGGATATCCACCGGGCACCAGAAACTCACGCGGTCGCCGAACTCTTCCGCCAGGCGCTCGATGCCGTAGATGGTCGGCTGGTCGAACTGGAAGCAGTCAATCCCCGCCTCGATCATGTCGTCCATCGCCTCGTAGATGTAGCCGCAGGAGTGCATGAGGACGAACAGCCCGTTCTCGTGCGCCGTCGCGCAGAGGCGCTCGAAGCCGGGCTTGAAGAGATCCTTGAATGTCCTCGGGCTGACCAGCAGTCTGTCCTGAGTGCCCCAGTCCTCGGGGAACATGATCGCGTCCGCACCGACCTCCGCGTAACGGCGGATGGCTTGGTGCAACTGCTCCTCCACCAGGGCCAGCAGTTCGCGCACCCGCTCCGGCTCCGCCACCACGTCCATCAGGAAGTTGTCCAGCCGGCGCATCTTGCGCGCAATGTTGAACGGGAAACCCGGCAGCCCGCCGATGCGAAACTTGTCCGGCTTCTCGCGGAACCGCTCCCGCGCGTCTTCGTAGCGTTCGGGAAGATCATAATCCGGCGGGCTGTAATCCGATAGATCGTCCCAGTTCTCGATCGCCCCGCGGTGGACCTCCCCCTTGCTGCGCCCCTCCAGCCGCCACCAGAGGTTGCCCCACTCATCCATACGTTCCTCGCGGTCCGGCGCCACCTCGTTCCATCCCGTGGCCCGGCT
>CAYVBE010000270.1:0-4215 GCA_964448935.1 uncultured candidatus Brocadiaceae bacterium | reverse complement strand
GGCACGATGCCGCTCTGGTAGGTCAACGGGCCCGCCGGTGCACCCTCGCCGGTCACCTCTTCCGCCCACTGCATCAGGATGCCTGACAGCTCGCTGTAGGCGCGCTGCAGCTCCACCTCCTGGGCCGCTCCTGACTGGTCGTAGAAATGCCCCTTGTAGAATGCACCCAGGCTGTTGTGACGGCTGGACAGGTCCAGGCCCACGAAGAAATACGGCTCGCCCGTTCCCTCCCCGGCCTTGTTGTCGGCGCCGGTGCGGCGGGGGTAGATCACCTTCTGGGCGTAGTCCCTGGCCCCCGACAGCGCCTGGTAGTGGCCCGGTGCGGCTATGAATTTGACTTTCCGCCGGGGCGGGTGTTTCGTCAGAAATTCCGCGATCTCCAGCAGGGAGGCTATCCCGCAGGCTCCCTCGGCCCCGGGGCTGAGGGACGGCACCACGGAGACGCTGTCGTAGTAGCCGAAGACCACCAGGGTCTGATCGGTCAGGTGGGGGTCGGTGCCGGGGATCTCGCCCGAGATGCGGCTTGCCGTCGTTTCCTCCCAGCGGAACTGTGCCTTCACATTGCCGGATACTTCCGCGTTCTGCGATTCCCCCAGTGCGCCCAGGGACTGCAGCGCGGAGTCCACCGAAATGCCCTCCGCGCTCCCGCCGGACACGGCTGCGGCGAGGGCGGGCAGGTCCTGACGCCGCAGGTAATAGCGGGGCACCGGAATGGGCAGTTCGCTGTATTTCTGCTCCGCGTCGGATCGGAAGGGGTATGCCGGCTCGACGAAGATGATGGCCCGGGCGCCGAAGTTGGCGGCATTCAGCCAGCGGCTGACGGAGTTGAACTCCATCAGCAGGATGCTGCCCATCAGGTCCTTGCCGTTGAAGTCCGAGAGGTGTCCCGCTCCGCCCCAGACGAGCGGACCGGTGATGCCCTCGCGTGACGTCATGGGAAGTTGGGCATAGTTGGGCATGACGCAGAACAGAGGGATCTGCGCATCGTCCACCGTCAGCATGCCGCCGTGGCGCTGCCCGCCGTCATCGCCCCACGGCAGATCGGCCGGCGGGGCGGGGACCACCGTCTGGAAGGGCGTCTGTGTGACGCCGGTCAGCCCGATCTGCCGGAACTTCTCGGCGATGTACTCGGCGGACTCGTCGCAACCGGGGTAACCGGTGAACCGGCTGCGATGACCGGCGAAGAACTCGATGTGCTCGGCGGGGTCTATGCGGCGCAGGTCTTCCGTGATCGGGTCCGCGCCTTCGGTCTGGCCGCCAATTACGTGACCGGCGGAAACCAACAGCAGGACGCACCAAAACGCGATGTACTTCGCTCTGGACACCATTCCCCACTTTCTAAAAACGATCAATCTCGCAGGGCTCATTATATGAGCCGCCGAAATCGTGTCAAAGTGAAACGGCCCGACTTGTGGTGGCGCGATGCTTTACGGGCGCCATTCTCGCGTGATAAAATGCGCCGAATTGACCGCTCCGGCTCTGCGAGACGACCCATGGAAGAAGCCATCCGAAAAGCTGACGTGCTCATCGAGGCGCTGCCCTACATCCAGAGGTTCGCCGACAAACCTGTGATCATCAAGTTCGGCGGAAACGCCATGGAAAGCGACGAAATCCTGGACGACGTTCTGGAGGACATCGTTTTTCTGGCGACGGTGGGCATCCGGCCCATCATCGTCCACGGCGGGGGGCCCCAGATATCACGCGCCATGGAAAAAGCCGGGATGCAGCCGGCATTCCGCCACGGGCTGCGCGTCACCGACGCCCCGACGCTGGAACTGGTGGTGCGCGTGTTGACCCGTGAGGTCTGCGCCGACCTGGTGGACCGCATCCGGCAGCACGGGGGGCGGCCGGTGGCCGGTTTCCGGGAGGGAGAGACACCCCTGCGCGCGGAACGCGCCAGAGTCGTGGCGCCCGATGGAGAGGAGGTGGACCTGGGTTACGTGGGGGACATCTGCTCCGTGGACCGGGCCGCGCTGCTGGACATGACCGCCGACGGCCGCATCGCCGTGCTGCCGCCCGTGGGGCGCGGCGACGACGGCCAGCTATACAACGTCAATGCCGACACCGCCGCCGGAGCGGTGGCCGCAAGCGTGGGGGCGGAGAAGGTGGTCTTCCTGAGCAACGTCCACGGCATCATGGCCGAGCCCGGAGACACCGATTCGCTCATCTCCACCCTGGCGGAGCGGGAGGTGGAGTCGCTCATCGAGCGAGGCGTTATCGCCGGGGGAATGCTGCCGAAAGTGCGCGCCTGCCTGGCGGCCGTGCACGCCGGCGTGCGAAAGGCCCACATCATTGACGGCCGGCTGCCCCACTCGCTGTTGCTGGAGATATTCACGGACCGGGGTGTGGGCACGCAGATCGTCCACCGCTCACCGGAGGCCTGACCGATGGCCGTGCTGCACCTGCGGCGTCCGGCGGTGCTATGGCTGCTGGCGGCGGCCGTGCCGCTGGCGCTGTGCTGGTGGATGGCGTGCCGTCGCGCCGGCCGGGCGGCGCGCGCCCTGACCGGCAACATGTGCAAGGGCAATCTGCTGCGTGGCGCGCTTCGGCTCTGTGCGATGGCGGCCCTGGTGATCGGTCTTGCCGGACCGGCCCTGCCGGGCAGTGGGGCCCTGCGTGAGGTCTCCGTGCCCGTTGTCTTCGTCCTGGACGTGTCGGCCAGCATGGAGGCGGGGGACGTGCTGCCGGACAGGCTGGGGCGGGCGCGGAATGCCATCCGCGAAATCTGCGACCTGCTGCCCGCCGTGCGGCCGGCGCTGGTGGCCGCGGCAGGAGACGCCGCCATCGTCTGCCCGCCCACAACCGATCGCGATGTTTTCCTCAACCTGCTCCGGCAGGGCCGGACGGACTGGTTTTCCGACCGGGGCTCCCGCCCCGGTCCAGCGCTGCGGCAGGCCGCCGAGCTGCTGGGCGCCGAGAGCCGGGGCGTCGGCGCCGTAGTCCTGGTCAGCGACGGGGAGTTCCACACCGCCCCCGAACGGCGCGAAATCGACGCGCTTGCGCGCGGGGGCGCGGTGCTCCACACGGTCACCGTGGGGTCGGAGCAGGGCCACACGCTGCCGGCGGTTGCGGGGCGGCAGGCGGTGACCACGCACGCCCGCCCGGACCGGATGCGCAGATGGGCCGAGGCAGGCGGCGGGCGGCACTGGCGCGCCGGTCCGCAAGAGACATCGCTGCCGCAACGCCCCGAGGATATCGTTCCCGCGCGCCTGGCCGGCTCACTGGCACGCGTGCGAGGGCAGGGACTCCCCCTGGCGCCGGCGCTCTACGCGCTGGCGGCGCTTTTGCTGGTGGCGGACCGCATGTTGCCGCGCGGTTGACGCCGGCCGGTTCAGCTTCCGCCTTCCGCGTGGGCGGCGGCTTCCCGGACCAGGAGCGCGCCCAGTTCGCGGCATTGCTCCGCCGCCTCGTCGTCCGGGGCACCCTTCATGGTCACGGTCTCGCCGACCTGCGGCCCCACGTGGTGGAACAGGTCTTCAAAAGGCCCCCGGGCCGCGCCGCCCCCGCCGTGGGTCATGAACAGGGCGACGGGCATGCCCTCGATGTCCTCATTGCCCCTGCGCTTGGCGATCAGCCAGTCGTCCATGAACACTTTCAGCCGCCCGGCGGGATAGCTGAAGTAGTCCGGCGTGCCGAACGCCACCCCCGCACATTCCGCCAGCAGTTGCGGGGAGACCTCCTGCTCGTGCGTGTTGTGCAGGACCACCTCGAACCTTCCGTCCGCGCGCACGCCCTGAGCCACCGCCTGAGCGGCGGCGTGCGTGTTGCCCTCCTGCTGCGAATGAAAGATGACGGCCACCTTGTCCCTTACCATCGCTGCCTCCCTTCCGTCCGGTGATTACCAATCGGGCAGTGCTTCGTCCCCGGGGCGGAACTGCTCCCACAGCCGCCGGAAACGCCCCTCATAGAGCATCTCGAACAATCGCATGCGATCCGGGAAGTGCTCTTGAGTGAACTCACGGAGTTTGCGGATCTCGATCACCACGTCTATCGCCGGATAGTCCGTAGCGACGATGAGCCGCGCAATCCGATCCGCCCGGAGCTGCAGCGCGCGGCTGCGCTCCCGGTCGGTTTGCAGACGTCTCCCCATGGTGAGGTCCCCCCGGTTTCTTACGGCATTCTACGACATGAGCCGGGCGCCGCCAACTGCGGGGGAAAATGCAGGGTCATTCAATTATCGGTTTTCTGTTGTCCTTTCCGGATCACCGCTGCGCA
>CAYVBE010000269.1:0-4232 GCA_964448935.1 uncultured candidatus Brocadiaceae bacterium | reverse complement strand
CTGGCCCACCGGCGCTCCGGCTGAACCCCAAGAATCAACTGTTATGGACCACTAGATGGGAGTTGCCTTTGACCGACACCGATGTCCACAAACGCATCTGGGAGACCCTGACCGGCGGACGGCCGGCGGTCATCACGGCCCACGTGCGCATGGACGGGGACGCCATCGGGTCGGCGCTGGCCCTGTGGCACGCGCTACAGGGGCAGGGCGTGGCCGCCCGGATGGTCTTCGAGCCGCCCGTGCCCGCCATGTTCAACTTCCTGCGCGGCCTGAACGGCAGCGTGGACGATGCCCCCGACCTGCCCGATGAATACAACCTGGCCGTCATTGACTGCGGCACGTTCGAGCGGGTCGGCGACATCCGCGAGAAGCTGACGGACCGGCGACGGACGGTGAACATTGACCACCATGCATCGAACACCCTCTTTGGCGACCTGAACTACGTTGACGCCGAGGCCAGCTCGTGCGGCGAGATGATCCGAGCCCTGTTCGGCACCGTAGGGGTCGGGCTGACGCCGCCGATTGCCGAGTGTCTGTTCGCCGCCATCGTCAGCGACACCGGCCGGTTCTCGCACCAGGACACGACCCCGCAGGCGCTGAACGTCTGCGCGGAGTGCATCGAGATCGGTGTGCGGCCGGACGAGGTGGTGCGGAAGCTGTTCATGTCCCCCTCGCCGGCCCAGGTGCGCTTGCGGCAGCTCGCGCTGGGCACGCTGAAGTTCCACTGCGACGAGAGGGTGACCACCATGCGGGTCACCGAGGAGATGTTCAACCAGACCGGCCTGACGCCCCTGGACACGGAGGGTTTCGCCGATATACCGATCTCCATCCAGGGCGTGCAAGCGTCCGCTCTGCTCAAGGAGATGCCCGGCTGCGACTGGGTGAAGGTAAGCTTTAGAAGCCGCGGCGAGGTGGATGTCTGCGAGGTGGCCGGGCTGTTCGGCGGCGGCGGACACACCCACGCGGCCGGCTGCGAGATCGGCCGCACGCTGGACGAGACGGAAAGCATGGTGGTGGAGGAGTTGTGCCGCCAGTGCCGCCAGGCTTACCCTGACACCGCCGCGCGAACCGGCGGGGCCGCACACTGAATCGCTCAACAGGTAATTCCGATGGCTCGCTTTCTGGACTCCATAGACAGCCCGGCCGACCTGCGGGCGCTCACCCAGAGCCAGCTGCGGGAGCTGGCCTCCGAGGTGCGCGAACTCATCATCGACGTCGTCTCCCGCAACCGGGGACACCTGGCCAGCAACCTGGGCGTGGTGGAACTGACGCTGGCCATGCACTATTGCTACGACTTCGAGCAGGACAACCTGGTCTGGGACTGCGGGCATCAGACTTACGCCCACAAAATAATCACCGGCCGCCGCGAGGAGTTCCAGGCCCTGCGCCAGAACGGCGGGCTCAGCGGGTTCGCCGAGCCTGCGGAAAGCCCGTATGACAGCTTCCACTTCGGGCATACCAGCACCAGCATAAGCGCGGCGTTGGGGCTGGCGCTGGCGGACGCCGCCCGGAAGGGCAATGCGCGGACCGTGGCCGTCATCGGGGATGGCGCCATCGGCGGCGGTATGGCCTTCGAGGGCCTCAACCACGCCGGCGCTCTGGGGTCAGACCTGCTGGTGGTGGTGAACGACAACAAAATGAGTATCTCGCACACGGTTGGCGCCATCTCGCGCTACCTGCGCAAGCTGCGCGCCAGCCCGCCCTTCGCGGACATACGGCGTGAGCTGCAGGAGTTCGTGCCCCGCATACCCGTGGTGGGCGAGCCGTTCGACAGCGCATTGGGCAGGCTGCGGGACGGCATCCAGGCGGCCATCAGCCCCGGCGGCCCTTTCGTGCATCTGGGGTTCCACTACTACGGCCCGGTGGACGGGCACAACATCGGCGAGCTGGTGGACGCGTTTCATGACCTGCAGCGGGTCCGGGGGCCCGTCCTGCTCCACGTGGTCACGGAAAAGGGGCACGGCTTCGCGCCGGCTTCGGAGGATCCCACGAAATTCCATAGCAGCAAACGGTTCGAGCATCAGGACGGCACGTTGTGCAGCGAGGAAATCCCCTCCGGGCTGTCCTACTCGAACGTCTTCGGCGACTGCCTCTGCCAACTGGCCGAGGAGGACGAGGACCTGGTGGCCATCACCGCCGCGATGCCGGACGGCACGGGGCTGGGGACCTTCGCGGAGGAGTTCCCCGACCGCTTCTACAACACCGGCATCTGCGAGCAGCACGCGGTGGGGCTGGCCGGCGGCCTCTGCCGGGGCGGCCTGAAGCCTGTCTTCGCGGTCTATTCCACGTTCCTGCAGCGCGCGGTTGACCAGATGGCCCACGACGTGGCGCTGCAGGGGGCGCCGGTCACCTTCTGCATAGACCGTGCCGGTCTGGTCGGCTCGGACGGACCGACGCACCACGGGCTGCACGACATTGCCTTCTCGCGCATGCTGACCGGGTTTGTGGTGATGGCTCCGAAGGACGGGCGCGAGCTGCGCGCCATGGTGCGCCTGGCGCTGCGCACCGACGCCCCCGTGGCCATCCGCTACCCGCGAGAGACGGTGCCGGACGAGGAGACCTGCCGCGGTGAGACGGAAGGGCCGGAACTGGAAGTCGGACGGGCGGAGGTGTGCCGCGAAGGCTCCGACGGCGCGATTGTGGCTTACGGCGCACTGGTGGCCCGGGCGCTGGAAGCCGCAGTGCTGCTGCAGGAAGACGACCTGCAGGTGGCCGTCGTAAACGCGCGTTTCGCCAGCCCGCTGGACCGGGAGACCATTTGCGCGACGGTCCGGCAGCAGCCGGCCGTCATCCTGGCGGAGGATCACAGCACGGCCGGCGGATTCGGCGCGGCCGTGCTGGAGATGCTGGCGGAGGAGGGAGTCTCGGCGGAGGCCGTGCGGCTGGCGGGCGTGTCGGGCTGCTTCGTGGAGCACGCACCACGGGACACTCAGCTGTCCCGCTGCCGGCTGGATGGCCCCGGCCTGGCCGAGAGGCTGAAGGACATCCTTGTCCAACGGGAAGAAACCGAGACGTAGGAGCGAGGTGGTGGAAGCAGACCGCGAGGCCAGAAAGCAATACGTGCAGTCGGCACGCCGGATCGTGGTGAAGGTCGGCACCAACGTGCTGGCCGCGCCCGGCAAGCCGCTGGCCGACGAGCGCGTGCGCGCCATCGCCGAGCAGATCGCCTGGCTGGTGGAGGACGGCCGCGAGGTGGTGCTGGTCAGCAGCGGTGCCATCGGTTGCGGTATGACGGCCCTGGGCATGGAGCAGCGGCCGACCACACTGCCCCTGCTGCAGGGCGCCGCCAGCGTAGGCCAGGGGATGCTCATGGCACACTACGAGCGCCACTTCCGCCGCCACGGCTTGCACGCCGCCCAGATACTGCTCACGCGCGAGGACTTCGACGACCGCGACCGCTACCTGAATGCCAGCAACACCATCCACGCCCTGCTGGACATGCCCTGCGTGCCGGTGATCAACGAGAACGACTCGATCAGCACCGAGGAGATAAAGTTCGGCGACAACGATCTTCTGGCCGCGCTGGTCACCCACCTGATCCGGGCCGAGCTATTGGTCCTGCTCAGCACCGTGCCGGGCATCTACGTGGAGAGGCCGGCCGGCGACTCGCCCGGGAAGGTGCTGCCCCTGGTCGAGCGCGTGGACGGCGAGACCAGGAAGCTGGTGTATGACGAGACCAGCCCGGACGGCCTGGGCGGGATGGACAGCAAGATCGAGGCGGCACGCATAGCCTCGGAGGCGGGCGAGGCAGCCATCATCGCCGATGGGCGCGACCCCGAGATCATCCAGGCCATCTTCTCCGGGCAGCCGGTGGGGACGCTCTTCCTGCCCTCCTCGGCCCGCCTGCGCAGTCGGAAGCGGTGGATCCGCTTCACCTCCCGGCCCACCGGGGTCCTGCGCATAGACGAAGGGGCGGAGAAGGCCCTGACCGAGGGCGGCAAGAGCCTGCTGCCGGTCGGAGTGGTCGGGGTCGAGGGGGAGTTCAACCGCGGGGACGTGGTCAGTGTGCGCGGCGCCGAGGGGCACGAGGTGGCGCGCGGACTGGTCAACTACAACAGCCGCGAAATCCGCCGCATCATGGGCCGCCAGACCGACGAGCTGGAAGCGGTGCTGGACCAGGTGGATTACGACGAGGTCATCCACCGCGACAACCTGGCGCTCATCACGTGATGCCCGTCTAAGCGGGTTGAACAAAGTCGTTTCCGTTTGATTTTGCCCTCCCCGGTTCTGTT
>CAYVBE010000268.1:0-4274 GCA_964448935.1 uncultured candidatus Brocadiaceae bacterium | reverse complement strand
CGCCGGCGCGCAGGTCGGGGTGCGCCCACTGGGGTATGTCGTATTCCCAGTGGATATTGGTGAACCGGAAGGTCAGCCCGCTGATCTCGAAGTGGCTGAGCCGCTCGGCGTCTATGAGGTTGATGTAGCGACCGGCCTCAAGGGTGACGTTATTGGGGTCCGCATCGTCCGGCAGACGCAGGTAGAGACGGCCGCCGTTGCCCTTTTTGTCGAACCAGAACTCACCCGGCGAGTCCAGCCACTGCGGCATGTCTTCCAGGTAGTAGCGGTTGCCCTTGATGATCTTCTCGCTGGCCCACCAGACCCACGGTCCGCCGAAGGCGACGGCCTTCTGCTGCGGGTCGTATTTGCGGATGCGGTGCGGGTAAGGGCTTCCCATAACGATGCCCCACTCGGTCCAGACGGTGCCGCCATCGTAGTCTTGCGCGTCGCCGGTCAGCACGTCCGTGTCTATGCCCAGGTGGTAGGTGCGCCCCTCGATGTCGGTCTGGTGCTCGCCCGTCCACCAGCGAGGGTTCTCCCAGACATACCACTCGCTCATGGGGTCCTGCGGGTCGGGCTCGGTCCAGTTGGGGTCGCGTGCCAGGTTAATGCGCGTGACGCGCTCGTCCTGCGTCATCCAGAGGGTGCGCGGCAGGAAGTCGAGGTCCGTGTGCCAGACCTTGTCCGCATCGGGGATGCGGGGATGGTCGGCTCCTTTTTCCCAGCCGTCGGTGATGGCCTCGGAGCCGTAGAAGCACGCCTCGCCCCGTCCCCAGTCCGGATCGCGGGTCAGCCGGATGGGATCGCCCGGCTCCCCGGACTCGTCGGGCCGCAGGACGCCCCGATAGACGACTCCCTGCTTGAAGACGTAGGTGTGCGGGCCGGAGCCGCCGGCGGCATGGCCGGTAGCGGCGGGGTCCCACGGGTGATGTTTCCAGGCGGTGTCCTTCGAGGTGCCGGCGGCGTCATCGTCACCGTTTTCGTAGTCTATATAGCGGACGGAATCGCCGGGCTCGAACTCGAAAGGGCGGGGCGCCCACTCCAGATCGCCCTGCGGCAGGACCTTCGCGTGGGGTCTTTGCCACGGGTAGTCCGCCGCCGCGTACGTTGCTGCGGCCAGAACCACAAGTGCAATCACTGCCGTGCGTGCTGTGCGCATGAGACACTCCTTTCACTGTGTCCGCTTGAGGTTAAAAGTCCACCGCGCCGGGGGCCGAGCGCGTGAAATCGCGCCTGCGCCCTGCGAAGTCGTCCAGGAACGGTCCGTCGAATTCCCAGGCGTACAGTTCCTCGATGGTCGTCTCCGCGTCGGCCAGCGTTCCGTGGGCCACGCGCAGGAAGTCCACGCTGCACGTGAGGCCGTCCAGGCCGGGGCCGCCGGCTACCAGGAAATCGCCCGAGTTGGCGAGGGAAGGCGCGTTGACCGATCCGTTCAAGTGGCCGTCCGACGGCTTCCCGTCAATGTAGATGTGAAGGCCGTCCGACCGGTCGCGATCGGCCTCGGCGATCAGGTGGTGCCATTGCCCGTCGGCCACCCTGGCGCTGCTGAGTCTTTCGGCCATCGGCCGACCGCCGCTTTTGAGCGCGAAGGCCATCCTGCCGTCGTCCCGGACGGTCAGGGCGTAACCGGCCTCCTCGTCCATCTTGCGGACGAGCACGCCGTGGCCGTCCTCCGCCACGCGGAAGTATACCTCGATAATGAAATTCGTCCCGCGGATGTCTACGGTCTTCTTATCCTCGCGGCGCACCGTGAGCGTTTCGCCTCCTTTCCTGCCCACATCGAAAGTCAAGGTTTCCGCGAGGGTCTCCTGCGGCAGCACCAGGTACTGGCCCTTGCCATCGAGTTCCAGCGCGCCGCGGGTCCAGGTTTCCAGCTCTCCGGCCACGTAGTCCGCGTCGCCGACGCCGCGCGCGGTGAGCGGGTAGTAGGGCCGACGCCAGTATTCCTTGCGGCGGAAGTAGGAGTTCGTCAGATAACTGTGCTCGTCAATGACGCGCGTCGGGTCCTCGTTGTTGACCGCGAACGACCATTCTCCGACCACCCCGTGGAGTGACCAGGGCACGAACACCTTATGGGCGCGTCTGCCGCGGAGGGACGGCGCGGGGCGGAAGTCTCCCTCGTCGGCGCCGGGCAGTGGATTTTCCTCGACGATTGTACCGGGGTCCGAGGCCCGCGCGCCGAGCTTTCTGAGCGTGGCTTCGAAGCTCTCCAGCCCTTCGTGCACGAACCCGCTCTTCTCGAACACGCCGATCACGCCACCGACGCCGTGGATCGCGTTGTCCTTATAGGCCAGCGTGGCGTAGTCGAGCGGATCGTCCTCCTCGAAGACGTGCGGTGCGTTGGGGTCGCGCGTTTTGGGCGGCTTGCTGTCGTGGAAGACGTATTCGCTCATGTCCACCAGCAGGTTGCCGATGTATTTGGAGCGCGCGCCCTGGATGGTCTGGCGGCGCAGGCCCTGGACGAACCGGTAGAACGTGTTGTTGAACACCTCGGTGTTCATGCTGCAGAACTGCTGCACGCCGGCCTTGCAGGCGTAGAGGGAGCCGGGCTCGTTGTCCCCGCCCCAGGCAATGCTGTTGAACATGTGTCGCTTCATCACGTTGCCGTCAAAGTAGAACGCGTGCCCGAAGCGGGGCGTGTCCTCCTTGCTGTCCGGATCGTATTTCCAGTACATGATGCCGCCCGGATTGCCCACGATGTTCGACCACAGGTAGACGGGGCCGTTGTCGTTGCTCTGGATGCCCCCGAAGTCGGAGAGTGTCAGCAGGGGATCAATGCTCTTGTTGTGGTGGATCATGCCGCGCGCGAACGGGCTGTCTCCCCACTTGCCGTCGCCCTTGGCCAGGGAGCAGAACATGCCCGACCCGGCGATGCGGCGGACCATGTTGCCCGCCACGTGATACTGCCGCACACCGGTGATGTGCATGCCCTGATTCCACCGGCCCCGAGATGCGCGGAAGCCGATGTGCTCCAGACGGTTACGCAGCACCTCGACGTTGTGGACCTGCGGGCGCGGGGGCTCCGCGGGGGATTTGCGCATGGGTGTGATGAAGACGGCCTCATTGTCGGTGTGCAGTATCTGGTTGTCGGTCACGGAGACGTGCTCGACCACGTTGCGCAACTGCGCCTCCGGCCTCTGCCGGCCCCCGGCACGGATGAAAGGCACCGCCTCGACCCACACGGCGCAGTTGACGTGCTCGAACATGCAGTGGTCCACACCGACGCGGTCCGCCGCGGCTTTCACCCGCACAACGCCGGTGCGCTGGTCGCCGTCCACGTACTGGGGAGCGGTATACTCCCAATTCACGTTCATGAAGCGGAAGGTCAGGCCGGAGACGCGCAGGTTACCGATGCGGCCGCTTTCGGCGGCGTCTATCAGGCTGACGTGGCGGCCGGCCTCGATGGTGACCGAATCCGGGTCCGCGTCGTCGGGAAGGCGCACATACAGTGTGCCGCCGCGCCCCTGTCGGTCGAACCAGAACTCGCCCGGCTCGTCCAGGTAGCCCGGCCTGTCCTCCAGGAAGTAGCGGTGTCCGGCGATCAGGAACGCGCCGTATGCCTCGTTCCACATGCTGCCGAACGCGATTCCCTTGCGGCCGGCGTCGTAGCCGTGAACCGGCACCGGGGTGGGCATGTTGCCGGTCGGGACACCAAACTCGGTCCAGACGGTGCCGCCGACCGCTTCCTCGCCGATGTCCCCGAGGTGGTCTTTGTCTATCCCCAGGTGCCATTTTTTGCCCTTGATGTGGGTGACGTTAGGATTGTCACCCGCGAACTGCTTCCACCACTGGGGCTGGTCCCAGGTCCACCATTCGCTCAGCACGTTCTGAGGGTCGGAGGCCTCCCAGTTGGGGGTGCGGGCAAGCTTGAGGCGGGTCACTGAGCCGTCGTCGGCCAAGACCCAGACGCAGCGCGGCAGGAAATCCACCGAGGCGCGCCAGACCGTCTGGCCGTCCGGCATGTCGGGGTGTATGCCTTTCTCCCAGCCCGTGACGACCTCCGAGCCGTACCAGGCCGCCTCGCCACTGCCCCAGTCCGGGTCGCGGGTGAAGTGAGCGGAAGCCCCGTCCGGCACGTTGATCGTCCCCCGATAGATGGAGCCCTGCCTGAGGACGTAGGTGTCGGCGTCGCCGCCGGCCCTTGCCGCGCCCCGTGCGGAGGGGTCCCACGGGTGGTGCTTCCAGGCGCTGTCCTTCGATGTGCCGGGAGCGGCGTCATCGCCGTTCTCGTAGTCTATGTAGCGGACGGAATCGCCCGGTTGGAACTCGAACGGCTCCGGCGCCCACTCCAG
>CAYVBE010000267.1:0-4337 GCA_964448935.1 uncultured candidatus Brocadiaceae bacterium | reverse complement strand
AGATCTATATTGGAGATCAGCTCATCAAAGACCGCCCCTTCCCGCCACCCGTCTCGGGGAGCGCGCACGATGAGGGCGGTATTCACCCCCGGCTCGTAGAGGGAACACTTCGCACGCGGCATGGCGATCCCGTGGTCCGTCGTGAACACGATCACGGTATCGTCGAGGAGGCCGCACTCCTTCGCCATGGCGTAGATCCTGCCGAACTGCGCGTCCACGTGCCGGACGGCCCCCTGCAGACCGGCGACCTCCTGCCGCGCCCCGGGCGTGTCGGCAATGTACGGTGGAACATCAACGCCCAGTTCATCGTCCGGTTCCAGGTGTTCCCCGGGCCAGGAGTGCTCCCGCGGCAGCCAGCCTTCCCGGTCCCCGTAGGGGAGCCTGTGGGGTTCGACAAACCCCACGGAGAGGTAGAACCGCTCCTCCCCCGCTGCCAGGTCGGGCAGCAGTTCACACGCCTGGTCGGCGGCCGGCTCGGCGTAGTTGTCCCCGTGATACTCCTGGTACCCACACCGTTCGGGGCCCGAGTGGGTCTCGTGCATCACCCCCACGGCGGCGGTTCTGTATCCCGCGCCGCTTAGCGCCTGACCGAGGTGGACTTCGGCCTCATTCAACTCCCAGTTCAGGGGGGGCTGAGCCAACCCCATCACGCCGTTGCAGTGAGGATACCTGCCGGTGAAGATGGAGGCGCGCGACGGCGAGCACTGCGGAGCCGTGCAGAAATGGTTCTCAAACCGCACGCCGGCTTCGGCAAACGCGTCCAGGTTCCGGCTTTGCACCGTCTGCTTGCCGTAACAGTGAAGATACTGGCCCAGGTCGTGACAGTGAACGATCAAAAGGTTGAGCCGATCAGCCATCGTCTCCTCCGGATGGATTGCGCAAATGCCTTCCGTCCCTCGGGTAATCGCAGCCGGGAATCAGTTTCTTGCCGTCGCTGAAGCCCTCGGACCGGTCCTTGAGCGTCTCGATCATCCGCCCGCGCCACATGGCGATGCGATCCGCCTCATCGGGCTCGGCTATCAGGTCATGGCACTCCAACGGGTCGTCGGTCAGGCGGAAGAACTGCTCCCGCCCGTCCCGGGCGAACCAGATGAACTTCTCCCGGCCGTCCGTCAGCGTGTGGTGCCGGGGAGCACACTCGACGTGGACGAAATCCCGCCACGGAACTCGCGTCTCCCCCCTCAGCAGCGGTGCCAGCGACCTGCCCTCGACGGTGTCGGGTATCGGCGCGCCCGTCAGGTCGAGCACCGTGGGCATGACATCCTCCAGGCTGACGGGGTGGTCGAGCACCTGGCCCTGCGGGAAACCGAAGGACGGGGGAGTTCGCACCAGCATGGGGATGTGGCAGGCCCCCTCATACGGCACGCTTTTGCGCCACATGTAGTGATCGCCCAACATCTCGCCGTGATCGGCGGTGTACATGATGATCGTGTTGCCCGGATCAACTCCGAACATGATGCCGTTCGTTAGCCGGCGGATCTGGTCGTCCAGGTGGTTAATCAGGCCGTAGTAGCCGGCCCGGCAGGAGAGGAGCGCTTCGCCCTTGAGGTCCACCTTCCGGGGGGCGACTCCGGCCGCAAAGCCCTCCGCCTCGGGGGGCTCGGCCCAGTCGCCGATGGCCGGATCGGGGACGCCCGTGCGCAGGTAGCGGTCCATGTAGAAGGCGGGCGGGATCAACGGCGGGTGCGC
Organism: uncultured candidatus Brocadiaceae bacterium; assembly: GCA_964448935.1. GTDB lineage: Bacteria > Planctomycetota > Brocadiia > SM23-32 > SM23-32 > CAYVBE01. The sequence continues at coordinate 2,648 of CAYVBE010000267.1, read as the reverse complement.
GGCCAGGAAAGAGACCACCATACAGAAGGGCCGCGTGGTGTCCCGCGTGTCCAGGAACTTCTGGGCCTCGTGGATGGTCCAGTTGGTGTGGTGCAGGTGCTCCGGCAGATGGAACGAGCGGGCGGTCCAGTCGTTGTGCATCACCCCGCTACCGTGATAATAGGCGCCGCCCTCTGGTAGGTTGCGGTCGAGGAAAGACTCGTAGTGGTTTTCCTCGCCCCTGGCCCGGTGGTCGTTGTGGATCATCACCTCCCAGCCAAACTTCTTCTGCACCGGCGTCTGGTGCATGCTCCGCCCGATCCAGGCGGTCTGGTAGCCGTTCCGGCCCATCATCGTGGGCAGCGTATTCAGGATATCCCACTCGGTGTTCACGTTCGCCCGTGCGCCGTGCGTGAAAGGGTAGTGCCCCGAAAGCAGCGATCGGCGGGCGGGCACGCAGAGGGGACAGGTGCTGTATGCGCTGGTGAAACGGGTCCCTTCCCCGCCGATATGGTCCATGTTGGGCGTCAACAGGACGGGATGCCCGGCGGAACTCAGGCAGTCCCCTCGGTGCTGCTCCGCGAAAAGGATCAGCACATTCGGTTGCGACATGGCGATTCTCCTCATCTGTCAATGATCAGTTGAGGGCCGAAGCCGGCCTCGACGCTTCGATCGCTTCGGTAGGCGTTTATCAGGTCGGTGCCGCCGGGGTCGCCGGCCTCCTTCATCAACGCGCGCATCTGATCGGCAAAGATGAAAACGATGTTGGGCCGATTTTTGCGTGTCATGGCACATTCCTTCGGAATTGGCGGCGAAAGACCTTCCGCGGTTCACCCCCTTGCAACATTGTCCTGCTCCGTAATCTGTGTTCCGGACGCAAGGACCCGTTCAACGGTTTGCTCGCTTCCGGCGATCGTATTGCCGGTCACCCTCACGGGACCGGCCGGGACCTCGGCACTGTCGCTTACCCGCACGGGACACTGCTCCGGCGCGAGTTGGAACCGGTTCTCTCTGATCCGGGCCGTCCGGGGCGACCGGATGTCCAGCACCGGCTGCCCTTTGCTCAACACGACCTGGTTGCCGGTGAAGACAATCTCGGCCTCCTCGGCCCGGAACACGTTCTGCAGGTCAACCGCGTCGTGGAAGGTGCTGTGCGTGGCCTGCAGTGTGGCCCCCGGCTCGGCGACGAGCAAGTAGCGCCCCCGACCGCCGCCAAGGACGCAATCCTGAATTTTAACCCGTCCCTCGCGGACGCGCAGATAGGCGCTCTCCGCGCCGCTGTTTGTGATCCGGCAGCCGGTAAACGATATGCCGCGCGTCGGGTCGGTGCGGTTCACCCGGATCAGGTCGTAGGGCGCGGGTTCGGCCAGATGGTGCCAGCCGTGCACCATGCAGTCCTCGAACCAGAGGAGCCGCGGGTGGTTGGGGCCCTGGTCACCGCCGATCTCGATGCCGATATACTGCGGGAAGATCACGTAAATGCTCCGGAAGTGGAGGTTATTGCACGCATCGCCCGCCTGCGACTTCATGGCGATGGTGGCCTGGCGGGTGGCGGGGCAACCGCAGTTGCTCAGGTGCAGGTTGTCGAAGACCGTCTCCATGACTTCCCGCTCAAACTGCAGGGCCGGCCCCTCGCCGGTGTTGGAAATCCACAGGTCGGCGAACTTCGATTCGGTCAGGCAGGCCAGCGAGATGCCCTTGCCCCGGCCGTGCCCCTGGATGGCAAGGTGCCGAATGTGGACGCTGTGCAGCCGGGGACGGGTGTGGCCTACGTTGTCCTCGCCCCATGCCGCCCCGGGCGGGGCATGGGCCGGAGGCGTGCCGAAACTGTCGTAGCGCCGCGATGGGCAACTGCCGTCCTCGAAGACCTTGAAGGCGAAATCTCCCTCGGGCGGCAGGACCTCCGTGCTCCGGCCCTCTCCGCAGATGGTGACCGGCACCGTGACGGCGATTGGTCGGTCGAGCTGGTAGCGACCGGCACGCAACAGGACCCGGCCGCCCCTGTCGAGGCTGTCCACCGCGGCCTGGATGACCGCCGCATCGTCTTCGCCTGCCGTGCCGCTGTCGAGCTGCTTCCCGCCTTCGTCCAGGGCCTCCACCTTCCCGTCCGCGATCGCGATTGCGATCATTCTGCTTCCTCCCCGATAGCGTTTCCCTCCGGGCTTTGGTCCAATCACGGCCCGGGTCTTCCTGCCCGCCGCGGCAGACCGCAGGGGCCTCAGGATACGACAATAGTGCCCGCGTGCAATGTCAGCGACCAGATCCCGGAGCACGCGCATGATAGGGGCGGCCGGTTGCCGTGTCCAACGGCAGCGGGCGCGCAAGGGGAAACGTCTCTTTGCGCGCCTCCCGCCGAGGCCATACGATGGGAGCAGTGGGAAAACGTGACCCACGAACTCAGTTTCTGTGAAGGAATTCTTGACATGTTGCCCTTGCGTCGGCTCTGGTTGTGGATGTTCGCAGTGTGCGCGGTCACGGCGTTTTTGGCGGACGGCAGCGTGGTCGCCGGCAAGCCCGTGGCGCTCATCAACTCCAGCGTGACCGAGGGCACGGCGCCCCTGTCGGTGATGTTCGACGCCCTTGCCTGCGAAGGGGAGATCGCCGAGTACACCTGGGACCTAGTGGTCCATAACACTTGAGTTTCGGGGTTCAGAGCCATTCTGGCAAGG
>CAYVBE010000266.1:0-4349 GCA_964448935.1 uncultured candidatus Brocadiaceae bacterium | reverse complement strand
CAGCCCTCCGGCCTGCTGGCCAAAGCCCGTAAACTGGCCGACGAGTCCGCCATCCCCGCCTTCTGGGAGAGTGTGCCCGCCGGGGTAGAGCCAACCGGGTTCCAGGCCGTCACCCGCACCATGCAGGCCGAGCAGGTGGAGGTCTTCTGGGACGAGTACACCGCCGTTTACATCGGGGATGTCCACGGCGATTACGGGAATGTCCGCGTGCGCGCGGACGAGGCGGTGCTGTGGTACGACAGGGAGAGGGAGATCTACGAAATATACGCGCGGGGCGACGTGCGGCTGATGCCCCGGCCCGGAGTGGAAGCCCCGGAGGGCGGGGAGGGACTGGAGGAGTTTATGCCTCTGCTGCGCCACGCCTCGGCCGATGAGCTGTACATTAACCCCATGCAGGCCCGCGCCCTGGCCACCGAGCCCGAGCTGCGGGTGGCCGATCCGCGCGCGCCCGAAAACGTGGTCTACGTGGTGCGGGGCGAGACGGCATTCATGGTGGACAGCCAGACCCTGGGCGTCCAGAAAGCCGCCATCACCACCTGCCCCTTCGCCCGCCCGCACTATCAGTTCGCCGCGGACCGGGCGCAGATCGTCTGGGAAGACCCCAGCACTTTCGTCAGCGCGTGGGACATCAAGTTCCAGGTAGGTGAAGAGCAGCGTACCCTCCTGCACCTGCCCTTCCTGGCGACGGACATCAGCGAGCGCGCCTACCTGATCACGGACTTCGGCCTGGGATCGTCGGACAAGTTCGACCTCTTCCTGCAAACCACCTGGAGCCCCCTTGACCTGACCACACGGCCCGCCTGGCTGGACCGGTGGGAGGTCTACCTGGACTGGTACACCCGCCGGGGGCCGGCTCTGGGGACGGAGGTGGGCTACGAGTTCGGCAGCGGTCCCTACCCCCTCCATCGGGGCACGCTGCGCGCCTACTACGTGAACGACGAAGCCCGCACGGACGACACCGACCTGCCGGTGCCTCGGAACCACCGCGGCCGAACGCACCTGCACCACCGGTCGCAACTGAACGGGGACTGGCGCCTCGACGCCGAATATTACTGGCTCGGGGACGAAGGGTTCCTCAACGAGTACTTCGAGACCGAATTCGAGGAAGGCAAGGTCCCGGAAAGCTACGTAGACCTGCGCTACCTGCGTGACTCGCTCTACATGTCGCTGCTGTTCAAGGAGCAGATCAACGAGTTCCTTCCTCAGATCGAACGGCAGCCCGGCTTCACGGCCGAGGTCATGGGACTGCCGCTGGGCAGGTTTGTCTACGAAGGCACGCTCCAGGCGGGAATGTACGACTTCGAGCCGAGCGACCTTCCGGCGCCGCCGGCCGCGGACCCGCCCGATCTCAACCGCATTCACATGAACCACCGCGTATCGCTGCCGTTCTCACTGGGCATGTTCCGCCTCGATCCTTCCGTGCGCGCCCTGGCCACGTGGGCCGGCGAAAGCGCCATGACCGGCGGCACTTACGGCGGCGCGGAAAGCCGCACGGGCGTGGGCGCCGGCATTACCGCCAGCACCACGCTGTCCCGCATCTATCCCGCCAACAACCGGAGCTTCAAGCTGAACCGGCTCCGGCACGTCATGATACCGCACGTCGGGTTCGAGACACTCTCGAACTCCGGGGCCGATTCCGGGGATTTCATCCAGATGGACCGCGTTGACTCGCTCGATAGCGGCTCGGAGGCCCGCATCGGGCTGCGCCAGAGACTGCAGACCAAACGACTGCGCGACGACCGATGGCAGTCCGTGAACTGGATCGAGCTGGACGCCGCCTACGTGATGCGCTCCAGTGACTCGGTGGACCCCGTCCAGGATGAGGATTTCCTGCGGATTGACTTCGACTGGTTGCTGACGGACCACATCTCGCTGCATTCCCGGGACAACGTTCTTGCGGCGGACGACCTGCCGGACGTATACAACTTCGGCGCCGCGGTGAACTTCCTGCCCCGGTGGCTGATCACCCTCGACTACGACCACGTCGAGGACATCACCTCCACCATCACCGCCACGCTGGAATGCCCCCTGAGCAGGCGGTACCGGCTGATGCTCCTGCAGCAGCAAGAACTGGACGCCGCTGGCACAGGAGATCAAGAAGCCCTGCGCACACAGATACTATTGCGGCGCATCCTGCACGAGTGGAACCTGGATTTGGGCGTCCGCCACGACTCCACCAATGACGACTTCGGAATAGTCTTCGGTTTCGGACCGCGCAGCTGGGGGGTCTTCCAGAACCCGGTCCGCGCCGGCAGGTAACGCGCCCCACTCCGCCGGAGCTGCCATGCCCCCTCTACCGCCCCGCTCATTGCCGGAAGATCAGCCGCTGACGGTCTCCGAGATCACCGGCCTCATCAAAGAGACCCTCGAAACCGGCTTCACCAACGTGCACGTGGTGGGGGAAATATCTCGCTTCACCCGCGCCTCCTCCGGCCACTGCTACCTGACGCTCAAGGACGAGGATGCCGTGCTGTCCGCCGTCATCTGGCGCGGCGTCGCCGGTCGGCTGGATATGGAGATGGAAGAGGGTCAAGAGGTGGTCGCGCACGGCAAGATTGACGTCTATCCGCCGCGTGGCACCTACCAGTTGATCATCTCGCGCATCGAGCCGCGCGGGGTGGGCGCCCTGCAACTGGCCTTTCGCCGGCTGCTGGAGAGGCTGCAGAAAGAGGGCCTGTTCGACCCGGAGCACAAGAAGGCCCTGCCGCCCTTCCCCCGGCGCATCGGCATTGTCACCAGCCCCACGGGCGCGGCCGTCCGCGACATCATCAACGTCATCTCGCGGCGCTACCCCCCGGCCGAGCTTTACCTGTATCCCTCACGGGTCCAGGGAGCGTCGGCCGCCGCCGAGATCGCCGCGGCCATCGAGCGCCTCAATGATCACAGGCCCGCCCTGGACCTGCTGATCGTCGGCCGGGGCGGCGGCAGCCTGGAGGACCTGTGGGCCTTCAACGAGGAAGTGGTCGCCCGTGCCATCTTCCGCAGCCGCATCCCCGTGGTCAGCGCCGTAGGGCACGAGATTGACGTCTCCATCTCCGACTACGTGGCCGACAAACGCGCCGCGACCCCGACGGAGGCGGGCGAGATCGTCGTGCCGGACCGCAGCGAACTATTGTACCATCTGGGGGACCTGCGCCGTCGGCTGGCCGCCGCCCTCCAGGGCCTCGTCACGGAAGGCCGGCGCCGTCTGGAGGCGCTCGTAAGCCGGCCCGCCTTCGGCCGGCCGCAGGCGATGCTCATGGAAAAAGCCCAGCGGGTGGACGACGTGTTCGAGCGCCTGCAGACGGCCATGACCCACCGGCTGGAGGTGTGGCGAGAGGAACTGAACGGCAAAGGAAAGCAGGTGGAGGCCCTCAGCCCGCTGAAAGTGCTGCAGCGGGGCTACAGCATAACCTTCGACCGAGAAGGTAGACCGCTACGCACAGTGCAGGAAACCGCACCGGGTGATACAATACAAACGCGGCTTCACCGGGGCACGCTTACATCGCGCATACTCGAAACCGAGGGAAAAGATGCTGAAAGCTAGCCTGCCCGCGATGGTCCTCACGTTCGTCCTCTGTATGACGGGCGCCCACGCCCAGCAGCAGGAGCAAGGGCAACCGGGAACGATCGTGTCCGACCAATCACGGGAGATCCAACTCCGCCTGCCGGCGCCTTACTGGGAGCACCAGACCCGTGAAGAGCTGATGCAGCAGAGCCAGGGCGGCTGCATGGCGCCCCAGGTGCCCGACAACATGGTCCTGCTTGTGTCGCATAAGGACGCGCTGGTGCGGCTGTTCCTCACCCGGGGCAAGCGCTTTCAGATGCGGGACAAAGACGACCTGGAGACCTATGTGGGAGGCCTGATCCGGGGCATCCAGAAACGGCTGGGCAAACAGAGCGAGGTCCTCAGCAAGTCCTTCGAGGAGCGCAACGGCATGATCGTCCACAGATGCGCCCTCGAGACGCCTCTCCAGGGCGGCGGCGGGTGCATGGCCCAGTCCAGCGCGCCGAGCCGCTTCCAGTCCGTTCGCTATGAGGTGGTCAACTACTTCGTGCGCCCGGCCGGCGAGCACGCCACACACTTCCAGATGCTGTGCATGGCGCCCACCAGCGTGTGGAAGGGGCTGGAGGAGGAGCTGGAGTTCACGCTCTCCAGCTTCCGCTACACCGGCGAGCAGGCGGAGGAATTCTTCCAACCCGACGCCGATCCGGAGGATGTCCCGACCGCCGAGGAGGGAGCCAGGTCCGCAGGCGGCAGTGGTGGTGGCAACTACACAACGCTGCTCATGGTCGGCGGCGTCATTCTGGTAATCTGGTTCCTGCTGCGCCGCAAGAAACAGGCGGCCGAATCCTGACCGTGCGCAGTT
>CAYVBE010000265.1:0-4401 GCA_964448935.1 uncultured candidatus Brocadiaceae bacterium | reverse complement strand
AGGTCCACGCACTCGGGGCGTTCGCCGGCGGCGTCCATCATATCGCCGAAACCGGTCAGCATGATGATGGGCTGTTCGGGGCTCCGCTGCTTTACGCGTCTCGCCAGTTCGTGCCCGTCCATCTTGGGCATTGCCGAGTCGGTGATGATCAGGTGATAGTAGCCGTGGTCGAGTTTTTCGAGCGCTTCGACACCGTCCGCAGCCGCGACGGCGGTGTGACCCAGCACCTCCATCATCTTCACCAGCATCATGCGTTCCGTTCCGTCATCCTCCACCACCAGCACCCGGAGCGATTCGACCTCTTCGATGCCTGCGGAAGGTTCGGTCTGACCGGCCGTCTCGGTGGTTGCAGCCGGCAGAGTGATCCGGAAAGTGGTGCCCTCCCCCGGCTTGCTGGCGATCTCGATCGTTCCGTCGTGGCTGCGCACGATGCCGTCTGTGACCGAAAGGCCCAGGCCCGTGCCGGTTCCGCCCTTGGTGGTGAAGAACGGCGTGAGGCACCTGCGCCGGGTATCCTCATCCATCCCCCGGCCGGTGTCGCGCACCTCCAGCACCACGTTGCCTTCGGCGGGCTGTGTGGTGAGGGTGATCCGGCCCTGTTCCTCTATAGCGTCCACGGCGTTGAATATGAGGTTGGTGACCACCTCGTGGAGTTCGCCTTCGTTGCCTCGGACGGCAGGTATGGTGCCTAACTCGGTTTCGACATCAATGTGTTTGCCCTCGGCCTGGGCTTCCTGGCGCCAGAGTGGCCGTGTCATGGAGACCGCTTCGTGCACGATGGAGTTAAGGTCGAGCAGCCTGAATTCGACTTGTTCCGCCGGGCGGTAGAACTTGCGCATGCGCCGGACGGTCTCTGCCGCGTTGCTGGCGGCTTTGGCGATGCGGGCCAGGTATTCGCGCGCGGTTTCCTTGTCCTCCAGGTCCTCGGGGTTCTGCAGCAGAAGATCGGTGAAGCCCAGGATGGTCGAGAGGGCGTTGTTGAAGTCGTGGGCAATGCCGCTGGCCATGGTGGTCAGCGCGCGCTGGCGCTCCTGGTCCACCAGCTGCCTTTGCGCCTGCTGCAACTCCTCGTATGCTTCTTCCCGTTGCCGCTCCAGCTGCTTGCGCTGCGTGATGTCGTCGAACACGCCGAGCACGTGTGTCGGGTTTTCCTCAGCGTCCGTAACGAGAGACAGAAATGCCTGGGCGATGAACTCGGAGCCATCCTTGCGCACGGCCGTCATCTCACCCTCCCAGACGCCCTGATGCTTCACCTCCTCGAAAGCTTTCCGCGCGGCTTCGGGGGACTTCCAGAATTCCGATGCGCCCAGTCCCAGGATGTCGGACTCGTCCTCGAAGTGCCACATCTGTAGCACCGCCGGGTTGGCCGACACCACCGCACCGTCCAGGTCCGTGAGGGCGATGCCGTTGGTGGCGTTCTCAACGGCACGGTCGCGCAGGCGCAGGCGTTGCTCCACCTGCATGCGCTGCAGGCCGTGCCCGATGTCGCCGGCTATCTCGGCTATCAGCTCCTCTTCCTCGGCGGTGCTTTCGTGGTCTTCGGACAGAGCAATGCTCAGCACGCCGCGCACGTCAGTGGCCGGGACGAAACCGCACTTCAGGACTCTGGAGCCGGTGTATCCGGCGGTCATGGGGCATTCTTCGCACTCCCGGTGGGGCTCAAAAGCAATGGTTGCAGTCGGCGCGGCCAGGGCCCGGCGGAGGCAGGAGGGCCGCCAGCCGGTCTCCATCCGGGAAAGAAGGGCGTCGAACGGTGCTTCCACACCGGCCTCTCCCGTGTAGCGCAGCCTGCCCTCCCCGTCGAAGGTGACGGCCCAGACATGCTCGTACTGGCGGGTCTCCAGAAGTGTTTCACAGCTTTTCTGCAGGATGGCCTGCGGGGTGTCCTCCTGCACGATGAGCTGGTTCACGTTGCGGATGGCGCGCAGCAGGCTGTTCAGGTTTTGGACCCTTTGCTCGGCCGCTTTCCTCTCGGTTACGTCCATGGCCATGCTCACCACCAGCCGCCTGCCGTCCGGCGCGCGGCCGAGGGGCGCGGAGCTGAAGGCCCATACCCGTCTGGGTCCGTCGTTGCAGATCACTTCGTATTCGCCCTCGTCAACCCGGCCGTCCATGTCGTAGAGGGAGTCAATGTCGCTTTCCACTTCGTCGCCGCGCTCTCCGTACGCCCTATCGGTCCAGTCCTTGATGGTGGGTATCTCATCCGGGGTGTAGCCGGTGATGTCGGTCCAGACCTCGTTGATGCTGACGACTTCTCCGTCTTCGGCGTGGACCATGATGGGGAACGGCGCCGCGGCGATGGTGCGTTCGAGGCGTCTGCGGCTGGCCTGTACGGCCACCTCGGCCTTCTTCTGCTGCGTGATGTCCATACCGTAGATGTTTACGTAGCTCTGCCCCACCGGAGCGAATGTGAGCGCGTAGGTGGTGTCACGACACTGGATTTCGGCCGACTCCACTGTTCCCTCTTCGATAACACGCGCTATCGTCTCGCGGCAGGCCGGGGGCAGCGGGCGCCCCTCCCTCGTCTCCCAGTGGGTTAACAGCTCTTCGCTGCCCTGGTTGGCGTACAGGATGGCACCCTCGGGGTCGGCGTGCAGGACGGGGTTCGGGTTCTCGCTCGGGAATCTGGAGAGTTCCCGGATCCTACGCTCCGCTTCCTTTTGCTCCGTTACATCCCGGATGGTGCCCTGGAAGCCGAGCACACGGGCTTCCACGTCGGTGCGGAGGGCGGCGGTGATCAATGTGTCAATGAGGCTGCCGTCCTTGCGGCGCAGCCTTGTCGGCCGTTGTTTGACGAAACCCTGCTCGATGATCTGCTGCGTGAATTCCTGTCGGTCTTCGGGGTCCGCGTAAATGTCCGGGACGGGCACCTGTTCCAATTCCTCACGGCTGTCGTAGCCGAACATCTCGACGGCCGCCTCGTTCATGTCCACCCAGCGGCCTTCGCGGGTGGTGATGAAGACGGGGTCGGCGGAGGTGCGGAAGAAGTCTCGATATCTCGCCGCCGAGCTCTCCAACTGTTCCTTCGTCCCCTCCAGCCGGCGGACGAGGACGGCTACGATGCACGCGAATGCCAGGACTATGGCCACTCCGGCGGAGCGCACATAGAACTCGTGCAAAGGAACGTCAGCCACCAGGACGCTCCACAGGTCGGTTTCATAGAAAAAAAGCCAGTCAAGCACCGCATCCACGATCCACACAAGCGGCGCCAGGGCAAAGGCAAGGACTGTGACCCGTCGGGTGTTCTTCACATCTCGCTCCCCCCCAATGCGTCAATAGACTGAGCCCGACAGGCCTCTTCTCTGCCCGAGTCCGGGGTATGGACCAGCCGACCACAAGACCCCTGCGGTTTCCCTGATGATAACGGCCGATCGAGTCACGGTCAACAGCATATTCCCCATATGAACAAGTGATTTGCCCCGGCCTTGCCGGCCCGCAGGACAGGCAACTGCGATGGGGGGGACGCAGCCGGGGCCCGGCACGCGGTTTGACCGCGAATCTTGACAAAGGGCCCCGCGCGTGCCATAACACTGATGTGAGGATGGAGGTTCGCAGGCGGCCGTACTACAGCAACGGGGGTCATGAATGTCGAACGCACTGCTCGGGTGGCGAGAAGTGTGCCTGAATCAGAAGGGGCGAAGATGACACGCACGGTGCTGATCCTGGTGATGGTCATGGGTGTGGCGGCGGTTGCCGGATGTAAGAAGGGAGGAGAATCGCCGCGCGAGAAGGCCCGGGGGGCCGCTGAAGCCACCGGTGAGTGGGCCGCCGAGACCAAAGAGGACCTGGTGGCGACGTTGGAGGACCGGGTAGCTGCCATGCGGCAGAGCATGGAGGATATGGGAGAGAAGGCGGCCGAGAAGGGCGGAGACATCCGGCAGCAGTGGGAGAACGAGATCCGCCCGCAGCTCCGGGATAAGATCGAGGACCTTCAGGACCGGTTGGCCGACCTGAAGGAGAGCAGCGGCGAGGTCTGGCAGAATCTGAAGGAGGCCATAAAGGACGGCATGGCTGATCTGCAGGATACCTACAACGAGGCGAAGGAACAGGTGCGGGGCGAATGACGGAAGATTCGATAGGTCTCTTTTCGCAAGGTGGGAAAGATGAAGCAAGAAAGTGGGTACGTGTTTACCGTGCGATGTCGGCCGGGGGCTGCCCCGCACTCCCCGGCGCTCTACCAGGTCATTGCGAGCCCGCGCCCTCCGCCCCCCTCCGTCATTGCGAGCCCGCGTCGTCCAGCGGGCGCGGCAATCTCGCCGTTCACGTCCGAAAGCCAACCGTGCACGCACGGAAACGACGAGATTGCTTCGTCGCTATCGCTCCTCGCAATGACGGGTGGTGCCGTAGCTCCTCGCAATGACGCACGCAGGTCCCACGTCCGGCGGAACGCGGGCAGCCTGC
>CAYVBE010000264.1:0-4425 GCA_964448935.1 uncultured candidatus Brocadiaceae bacterium | reverse complement strand
CTCCAACAGATGTAGTGAAAACTTTTCGTCTGAAAGCCCCCGAGAGGCCCTCAGCGCCCGATTCAGGTCTCAAACTGCGGAAGTTGGGCTAACGTTCTATGTGGGGTTCGTGCCGACCAACCGATAACATCACACGAGGGGTATACGCCATGAACGAGGAGACGATTCGCGTCGGCGTGATCGGGTGCGGGGGATTCGGGCTGTTCGCGCTTCAGCAACTGGCCCAGGTGCAGGGCATCGAACTGACCGGCATGGCCGGGACGCATCGGGAGGCGGCCTACCGGGCGGCCGAGAGGTTCGGCATACCGGACATCCAGGACGTGGGCGCCATGGTCGCGCGCGACGACGTGGACCTGGTCTACATCTCCACCCCGCCCTTCCTGCACCATCCGCAGGCCATGAAGGCGCTGGAAGCCGGCAAACACGTCATCGTGGAAAAACCGTTCGCCCTGACGCTGGAACAGGCGGACGAGATGCTGGCGACGGCCGAGGAGAATGACCTGCTGGTCGTGGCCGACCTGATGCAGCGCTACAATCCGCTCTACGAATCCGTACAGAAGCTCATGGACGAGAAGCCGCTGGGCGAGCCGCTGCACGCGTACTTCGAGAATTACGCCGCCGACGAGAGCCTCCCGCCCGACCACTGGTTCTGGGACCGCGAGAAGAGCGGCGGCATTTTCGTGGAGCACGCCGTGCACTTCTTCGACATGTTCGCGGGGTGGTTCGGTGACGGCCAGGTGTTGAGCGCCGAGTACACGCTGCGGCCCGGCACGCAGATCGAGGAGCAGGTGCAGTGTGCCGCGCGCTACGGCGATACGGTGCTGGTCAACATGTACCACGGCTTCCATCAGCCGAACCGCATGGACCGCCAGGAGCTGCGCATCGTCTTCGAGCGCGGCGACGTGACGCTGTATGAGTGGATTCCCACCCGCGTCCACGTGGAGGCCGTCGCGAGCGAGAAGGACACCCGCGCACTCTGCGAGATATTCCCGCGCTACACCATAGACGTCACCGACCCTTACGGAGGCGATGACCGCCACTGCCGAGGGCGTCACAAAGACCTGGACGTCTACCAGAAGCTCGAGCTCTCCGCCGGCGCGGGCGAGGAGAAATGGAGCCGCTACGGGCAGTTGATCCGCCGTCTCGCCCGCGACCAGGTGGCCTGGATACACGACCGGTCGCACGAACGCGTCATCACCGGCCGGAACGGCCGCGACTCCCTCGCGCTGGCGCTTGAGGCGGACCGGCTGGCGCACGGTGGAAAGTAACCCCCTGCGGGAGGGAAAACTATGGCGGTCCAGAGGCTCGATACAACCTGCCTGCTGCGTCCAGAGGACGTAGAGTCCACCAGCCCGGAACTGGAGGTCGTCGGCACGTTCAACCCCGGCGCGATCGAGGTGGAGGGCGAGGTCGTGCTGATGGTCCGCGTGGCCGAGCAGTCCCGCGAGAGCCGGGAGGGACAGGTCGGCCTGCCGCGCTGGGAGGACGGGCGCGTTGTAGTTGACTGGCTGGCCGAACAGGCGGTGGAACCTGTTGATCCCAGGCTGACCCGCGTGCGCGAGAATGGTCTCCTCCGGCTCACCATGACCTCGCATCTGCTGGTGCTGCGGAGCCGGGACGGGCGCTCCTTCGATCCCGCCTCTGGCGAACGTTTTCTGCCGGACTCGCCTTACGAGACCTACGGCGTCGAGGACGCGCGCATTGCGCGCCTCGGGGACCGCTACTACATCACCTACGTCGCCGTCTCGCGGCACGGTGCCTGCACCGCCCTGGCCTCAACGAGCGACTTCCGCACCTTCGAGCGCCACGGCATAATCTTCCCGCCCGAGAACAAGGACGTGGTGCTCTTCCCCCGCAAGATCGGCGGACGCTATACCGTCCTGCACCGCCCCAACCCGCACCTGCACTTCGGCCCGCCGGGCATCTGGCTGGCTCGCTCCGACGACCTGCTGGACTGGGGAGACCACGCCGCGCTTCACACCGGCACGTCGGACTGGGAGACCGCCCGCATAGGCGCCGGCCCGCCGCCGATCGAGACCGAACGCGGCTGGCTGGAAATGTACCACGGAAAGGCCCAGGCACGCGAGGATCAAGAGGTGGGGACCTACTCGGCCGCCTGCCTGCTGCTGGACCGGGAGGAGCCGGGCCGCGTCATCGCGCGCTCACGCCAACCCGTGCTGGCGCCGGAGGAGAGTTTTGAGCGGCAGGGCTTCGTGGACAACGTCGTCTTCCCCACGGGCATTGTTGAGCGAGGCGATCGTCTGCTGGTCTATTACGGCGCCTCCGACGCGTACACCGGCCTCGTCGAATTCTCCCGCGAGGCCGTCTTGGGGAGCCTCCGCTGAGGCAACGCGGCAAAGGACCGAGAGCCGTCTGTCACAGCGCAATCTCGAACGGGTCGTCCGTGCGCTGTTTCCACTCGCCCAGCATCTCCCGGTGCCGGTGGATTACGGCCGCGTATTCGGGGTCCGGCGCCAGGTTCTTCAACTCGCCGGGGTCTCCCTGAAGGTCGAAGAGTTGTTCCGGATTCTTGCCCCAGTCGAAAACGACGTACTTGTAGCGGTCGCTGCGCACCATACGGCCCTCGATCTTCCCCATCTCGGGGTCGTTGCGGCGGCCGGGCGCGATGTGCATGACCACGTAATCGCGCTCTACGCGCCCGCCGTCCTCCACGGCGCCCCGCAGGCTCGTGCCGTAGGTCGTCGGTGCGTCCTCAACCCCGGCGTAGTCGTACACCGTGGGCGCGATGTCGAGGCCCGATACCAGGGACGTAGCGTCCGCCCGGCCCTCTGCCAGACCACCGGGCGGGACAACGATCATCGGCACCTTCGCGGCCTCTTCGTAACACGAGAGCTTGCCGGTCCACTGGTGCGAGCCGCCCCCGTCGCCGTGGTCGCTGGTGAAGATGATGAGCGTGTTCTCCAGCCACCCGCCCTTGCGCGCACCCTCCAGCACCATGCCCACCGCGCGGTCCACCGTGGCGGTCATGGCGGCGTAGTCGGCATTGTAGGCGCGCCACGCGGTGTCGGACCGCTCCCGGTTGCGGCGCGAGCGCCTCATGCTCAGCACCTCGGGCTCGTCGTTGGGGATGCCCAGGTTAGCCGGCACCGGGGGCATCCGGTCAACGTGTTCGTATTCCTCACATTCGTATCCAATGGCCCACTCCCGGTTCGTCCGGGGCCAGAAGCAGATGTCGTGGGGGTTGATCAGCGAGCACGCGTGGAACCAGGGCTCGGACCACAGCGCCGCGTGCCAGACCAGCCAGTCGTGCGACTGAGCGGCGTAGAGCATATCCTGGTTGTCGCCCAGGAACGGCTTCGGCAGGCCTTCCGGCAACGGCATGTTGTGGAAACCGCGCACGTCCCCGTCCACGTAGAGACGCGGCTCGGGGAGGTGCCACTTGCCACACCACCACGTACGGTAGCCGTGCTCGCGCAGGACCTCGCCCATGGTCGGGGTATCCTCGCACAGCGGATCGCCGTTATGGCGCACCTTTGTGTCGTGCGGCATCCGTCCGGTGACCATGGCCCCGCGCGAGGGCCCGCAGACCGGCGAGGGGCAGTAGGTGTTCTCGAACCGCACCCCGCGCCGGGCGAGGCGGTCCATGTGCGGCGTGTGGGCATGGACGTTCCCCGCGCAGCCCATCAGGTCCCACTGCTGCTGATCGGTGAAGATCCACAGCACGTTCGGCCGCGGGTCGCGGCGGCGTAGGGGACGCATCTTCGCGCGGATGGCATCGTGATCGCCCTCCGGCAAATCGTAATCGGAGGCCGCGCCTTCCTCGGACGGCATCTCGTCCCCTCCCCCCTGTTGCGCGGCCGAACATCCCTTGCCCGCCAGAAGCGAAGTCCCCAGCGCGCCGATGCCAACCCTCTTCCCAAACTCACGTCGCGAGTATTCCATGGTCCCTGCCTGTAAATGCCTGGTATTGCCCGATCCCAAGCATACCGGAAACCCGGCGGAATGCGAAAGCGATAAGGCGGTCAGGTCGTAGTAACCAACGAGCCGCCTGCAGGGCGGCCACCGTCACCGATGTGGCGTCCGTGGTTGCCGTCACTTCGCCTTCGACCTTCGCCCTTCAGCCTTGCCGTACGTTTATCCACCCACCGCAGAGAACGGACCGCCCGGGTTCAACGAAAAACGATACTTGCCACAGAGGGCACAGAGGACGCAGAGAACGGCAACGGCACTTGCGGGTTCAACGGCAAACGACCTGTTAGCCGCAGATAACGGCGGGTTAGCGCAGATACGAAAACCACAGAAGCCTCGATGCACGGTCGCCCGTGTGGCGCAGGCGCCCTCGCCTGCGGCCGTTCAGCCGTTGCCGTACCTCCAGCCTCCCGACTCCAGCCTGGAAGCCCGCCGATCAACCGCAGATAACGGCGGGTTAGCGCAGATACGAAAACCACAGAAGCCTCGATGTAC
>CAYVBE010000263.1:0-4442 GCA_964448935.1 uncultured candidatus Brocadiaceae bacterium | reverse complement strand
CATCTGGCCCACCGGCGCTCCGGCTGAACCCCAAGAATCAACTGTTATGGACCACCAGGCGCAATTGGGAATCTTCGCCGTTCGGGCGGTCCGGCTCGGACTCGGGCGGCTGACCTTGTGATTGCCCCGAAGGAGGTCGGTCTATGCAGGTGCGAACATATCTGGTTGCAGTGGTTGTTCTCCTGTTGGTGTCATGCGCCTCGGGCACGCGGCAGCGGCGCCCCTATCTGCTGCGTGAGAACCTGGACAATGCCGCCCGGCACCTGGAAGCGGGGCGCAGGGAGGAGGCGGCGCAGATATATGAGGCGGTCCGGATTGCCGATCCGATGAACACCGAGGCATGCAGCAACCTGCAGGCAATCGGGAAGCACTCCCCCTGCATGATGAAGCCATGCCTTCTGGGGCAGAACCTGGTGCGCAAGCCCCGCGGGGGTTCCACTTTCCTGCGGATCGTGGCGTACCCCGTAAGCCGCGTGCTTGACGTGCTGGACGCGGTGAGTTTCGAGTTGGGCCCCCAGGGCGGCCTCTACGCCGGCGCGCACGCCACGCGTGCCCTTCAGTTCAGCCTGGGTGCGGGTGGCGGAGCCCAACTCGGGTGGTGGCAGAAGCGGGAACTCGGGGTGGGCGCGGGCCACGTAGCCGGTCTGAGTCTCATCCCCTTCTCGGCGCAAGGCGAGGGCTGGACACGCGTGGGAACCCGCGGTGCCCGCAACGTAGCCGTTTCGGCCGTCGGTTTCAATCACCCCAGCGACTTCGTCTATCAGCGTAGCCGCGACTACTGGAGCGTGGGCGTGCGGATGATCGCGCTGGCGTTCGGCGGCGCGTTGGAGATACATCCCGTGGAAGCAGTGGATGCGGTGGCCGGTCTGCTGTTTATTGACTTCCTGCGGGACGACATAGGCTCCACGCACGGTCTCAAGCTCTCCAGGGCCGACGTGGAGGCGATGGAGGAACTGATCAACACGCTCTCCCCCAAGGAACTGCGGGCGAGGATGCGGGGAGAACTCATCGAGCCCGTGGCGGACCCAGGCGCTCCCTCCGGTGAGGGAGCTGTTATCCCGGATATGCCCTGAGCCAGCTCCACAACCCGACCCGGCGGTGTGGGCGTGTAAGCTGTTATACTACAAAACGTTACGCATGTAGAGACGGGGGGTATGCCGGCATCAAGCTTGCGGTTCGGGGCGTGCTGTGTTACGGTGGGATGTCGGTTGTGACGCCGACCCTCACTGGTTTGCCGATACATGATCACCGACCCGAAACAAGGCGCGCCGACCGCAGTGCTGCTCTACTCCGGGGGGCTGGACAGCATCCTGGCGGCGGAGGTGTTGCGCCGCGCGGGGGTTCAGGTGGTGCTGCTGCAGCACGAAAGCGTTTTCTATCCCGCCGGCAAGGACGGCTACACCCCGCCCTGCCCGCGGGTGGTGCGCGACATTTCCGAGGAGATGGTGGAGCTGCTGCGCGACCCCGAGTACGGGATGGGCAGCAACGCCAACCCCTGTCTGGACTGCAAGCAGATGATGTACGGGCTGGCGCAGGAGGAGGCGGAGCGCCTGGGGGCGGACTTCATCGCCACCGGCGAGGTTTTGGGCCAGCGCCCCATGTCCCAGAACAAAGGGGCATTCCGCCGCATGGAGAAGGGCGCGGGGCTGGTGGACCGGGTGGTGCGGCCGCTGTCGGGAAAGCTGCTGCCGCCCACCGAGGCGGAGCGACAGGGCCTGATTCGCCGGGAGGAAATGTTGGACATCGAGGGCCGGTCGCGCAAGCGCCAGATGGCCCTGGCGGAGAAGTGGGGCATCACCGATTATCCCACCCCGGCCGGCGGTTGCCGCCTGACGGACCCCAACTACGCCGAGCGCGTGTTCGCCCTGAAGCGCATGGGTTTCCTGACGGTCGCTCACCTGAGGGTGGCCAGGCACGGACGTCTGTTTGAACTCGGCGAGAGCACATTCGTGCTGGTGGGGCGCAACGAGGAGGACAACCGGTCCCTCCGCGAGGCCGCCCCGGCCGATTCGCTGCTGCTGGAGTTGGAGGACCACCCGGGACCCCTGGCGTGCCTGGCGGGCGAGCCCACCAAGGAGGCCCTGCGCCGGGCCAGAGAGCTGGTCATACGCTACAGCCGCTTCGATGGCCTGCCGCGCTCCGCCGTGCTGGTCTGGCCGGCGGACGAGCCCCGCCCCGCCCCGGAGGAACCGCAATGAGCGGGTTCGAACTGGCGGAGATCAAGGAGCTGCACAACGAACTTCGCCTCAGCCCACCCGAGGTGCGCCGCAAACACGCCGACCGGCTGGAGGACCTGCTCTTCTCGCTCGACCCGGAGCGCGACTATCCCTACGAGTACGTTTACTTCCGCGTCACCGGCTTTCGCATGGCCGAGGGACCCGAGCGCGTGCTGCCCGGCGAGGCGCTGCTGGCGGACCTGCACCTGCTGCTGGAGCGGCTCTCGGAGGGTGTGCCGACGCCGGCGGAGAGCGTGCCGGAGCGCGTCTACACCGTGGACGAGGTGGCGGAGCGTTTCAACGTGACGGTGCGGACGGTCTACCGCTGGCGGCGCGAGGGGCTGGTGGCGCGCAAATACGTTTTCCCGGACGGGCGGACGCGTGTCGGCATCCGGGAGTCGGGCATCGAGCGGTTCCGGGAGCTGCAGGGCGACCGCCTGGAGCGGTCCGGCCGGTTCTCCCGCATGGGCGAAGAGGAGCAGCGGCTGATCCTGGAGAAGGTGGCCCGATACCGCCGCGAAGAGGGCATGAGCCTGACCGAGGCCACCGAGAACGCGGCGGAGGAAACAGACAGGTCGCGGGAGAGCATCCGCCAGCTCGTCCAGCGACACGGCAAGGACCACCCCGAATCCGAGATGCTGTCGACCGGCAACCGACGCCTGGACGAAGACACCCGCGTGCGCATTTTCGAGGAATACAGCGCCGGAGCCGACGCCGAGGAACTGGCCGAGCGTTACGACCGCGCTCGCTCCAGCATCTACCGCATCGTCAACCAGCAGAGGGCGCGGAAACTGCTGGAAATCCCTACGGAGCACGTCTGCGAGGAGGCGTTCTCCGAGCCCCGGTTCGAACAGGAGGAGATCAGCCCCCACTGGGAGACACTGGCCGAGCGCCTGGGCGCTGGGCATCCGTGGCAGGGGGATGAGCCGCCGCTGAACCGACAGGAGGAACACTTGCTCTTCCGGGTTTACAACTACACCCTCCATCGCCTCTCGCAGGGCCGGCAGGAGCTGGACCCCCGGCGCTACGTCTCCGGGCGGCTCCTGGACCGGCTGGAGGATCTGGCCGAGCGTGCCTCCCGCATCCGGCAGGCCCTGTTCAATGCATACTGGCCCGTGGTGGAGCGCGTGGCCCGGCAGCACGAGGGGGCGGACATGGGCCAAGAGGAACTGCGGGCGGTCAGCCGGCCCGCGCTTGGGGATGCCATTGACACGTTCGACTATCGAGGCGAGGGACGCTTTGCGTCCTACCTGACGCTCGACCTGCAGAAGCGCTTCGCACGGTTCGTCTCTGAATCCACGGGAACGCCGTAAAGCTCGCGCAGGGCTCCGCGCCGTCTTGACAGAAAGCAAAGAGCGGGCCATAATTGAATGGGGGAATTGCTTTGGCCCTGGTGACCGGTACAAGGCGCGGGGCGATCCGGGGCATGGGCAGCAGTTATGTGGAGCGCCGTTTCAGCCACCGGTCTTCGAACAGGGGAAGATGGGAAAGCCCTGGTGCTTCGTGCGTTTTTCTACGGAGGAAGGGAATTATGTTGCGGAAAGGCGTTGTTGCCGTTCTGATCGTCTCAGCGGTGCTCATGGTTGTCCTGAGCGGGTGTGGAAGTCTGTTCCACGGAGAATCGGCCGACCAGGAGTGCAGGGACCAACACCACGAATCGTACGTTGGCCCAGATGCCGATGAGCCACGCTGAGCGGTCTACACGGCCGGATCGTCCACAATGTGACGAATCGAGCAACACCAGGTGTCCCCAGCAGGTGTTTCGGAATCCGCACCAGGGACATTTTGTCGCCCTGTAACTGTGTACCACAGAAGGGGAGGTTTGGGTTATGCTTATGGGAACCCACGTTGAGGCGGAGCGTTCGACGCTCGTCATCTTCGGAGCCAGCGGCGACCTCACGGGACGCAAACTGGCTCCGGCGATCTACAACCTGGCCCGGCAGGACCAGTTGCCCGAACAGATGGTGTTGGTCGGGTATGGGCGGACCGAGATGACGGACCAGCAGTTCCGAAGCCGCCTCCGCGAGTGGGCAGACGAGTTCTCCCGCACGCAACCCGTGCAGGACGATGTCTGGGATCCGCTGGCAGAGCACATCTTCTATCAGCGCGGCAGCTACGAAGAGCGTGGGGATATCGAGAAGCTGGACCAACGCCTGGAGGAGTTGGACGACCGCTTCGGCATCGGGGGCAGCCGCATCTTCTACCTGGCCGTGCCGCCGGAGGTGG
>CAYVBE010000262.1:0-4484 GCA_964448935.1 uncultured candidatus Brocadiaceae bacterium | reverse complement strand
AGTACCGGTCGAGTTCCGCGATCCAGAGCTTCTCGTCAACCGGCTCGTCGGTGAAGTCGACCTCCACGCGGCCGATGGCCAGGGCCTCGCGCGGGACGGCTTCCTCGAGTTCGCGCCACTTCCTGCCGCCGAGCAGCTCGAAGTCCTCCGCGGATTCCTCCCCCAGGGGATAAAGGTCACCCATGCTCACACGCCGTCGAGCTACCACTTCCCCGTCCCGCAGGCCGCCGCCGGCCAGGATGCGCCGGATGAAGGGCCACTGGCCGATGTGGTAGAAAGCCTCGGTCGTGCTGTGGATGCCCGTGCGGACGTGCGGCGCGATGCCCCACCACATGCTGCCGTACTGCATGGCATTGTCCCATCCCTGCAGCCCCAGTCCGATGAGGCCCGCGACCGGCGATATCTCCGCCGCGTACACGTGCTGGCCGGCCCATTCGCTGAGCGTGAAGGGCCGGTCGCTCACCACGTTCCTGCCCGCCTCCAGCAGGCCCGACCCGGGATGTCCGAGCATCATGCCACGGTGGTAGCGGTGCCGGTCAATGATGCCCACGCGCCGATCGCTGGCCAGGTTATAGAGGTGCGCCAGCCAATCCGCACCCATCCAGTCGGAACCGACCAGCGGACCGCGATAGCCCGTTTCGCGGACGGCCCGCACGAAACGCTGATGGTAGTCGTTCTGGTACTCGAACAGGAACCGGTAGCTGTCCAGCAGGCGCCGGGAGTTCGGCGTCTGGTTGATCCGTCCCCAGCCGGGCAAGGGGAAGATGGTGCCCTCCTTCAGGCTCTCCCCCTCGTGCAGGCCGATCACCGTCCAGGCGTCGCGCAGGGCCTGCTCCGAGGGGTATCGCTCCCGCAGCCATTCGCAGAACCGTTCGCTGAGGATGCGTTTATACACCGGTGATTCCGCCGCCATGTTATCCACGGCCCAGAAGAAGGTGCTCGCCTCGTTGCGAAATTCGATGTAGGCGATCGCGGGGTCTTCGGCATAGCGCAGCCCCGTGTGCGGGTTGACCCGGTTCAGCAGCTTCGTGATCAGCTCGATGTAGAGGTCCTGCACGTCCGGGGCGAAGGTCGAGAACGGGTACATCGTCTTCCCACCGTGCACCCAAAACGGGTGCGCCTCCCGTATGGCCTTCAGCGCTTCGTAGTCTATGAGCCTGTCGCGGTAACCCTCTTCCAGGGCGAGGAATGCGATGGGGCACCAGCCCACGTAGACGCCGCGTTTCTTCAGTTCGGCGTGCATGTGATCGAAGCGCCGCATGGTGGGCTCATGGAACTCCATCGGATCGTCGGGATCCATAATGCCGTCCCAGACCGCGCTGGCGTCGAACAGGAACCCGTCGTGGCCCGTGTGCTTGTGGACGAACTTGACCATGCGCACGATGCTCGCGCCGTGCTTTGCCAGCTTGTCGGCGTAGCGCGTCACCTCGTCCTCGGGCCGCGCCATGTCCGCCCAGCTTATGTTGGTGCCCCAGAATTTCACCCGCGTGCCGTCCTCGAACACCAGGTGGTTACCGTCAATCTGCGCGTAACCGTGACAGCCGGCTGGCCGGTCCAGCCAGTCCTCCATGCCGATGGCGCTGCCGGGGCGGAAATCCTGCTCCCCCCGGTAGGGAAACCACTCCGAGGTATCCACGATCTGGTTCGCCGGTGTGAACCGGATAGTGTGGGGGAAGGTGACTGTCATCTCTCGTTCCACCGTCTGCCCGCCGGGAACCTGCCCGCTGAGCGGCCAGACGTGCACCCCCCCGCGCGCGCAACTCACCGAGGCCGGCGCGCTGAAGTCAATCCCGACCTCCTCACCGGCCGATGTCTCTATCAGCAGCTTCTCGACCCGGTCCGCCCTCCCGCCGCCGGGCAGCGTGGCGACGTCCTTGCTTGCACCGCCGCTCACGACTGCGGTTACACGGGCGCCCTGCAGATAGTCGGACGCCGGCACGGTCAACTCGACGCCCTTCAGGCGAACCGCGTCCTCCGCGCTGCACTGCACGCCCACGGTGAGGGCGCTCGGATCCTCCTGGAACGCCTCGTAACGGAAGGAGAGCGGCCCGGCGACCACTTCCCTGTCCCAGCGCGACCTTGTGAATGTCACGTCCTGCTCGTAGACGCGTCTCTCACCCTTCGCGGCCGGCATCGCATCCATGCCGGCGTACGACCCCTCCGGCCCGGCCAGCCTGGTATCGAGGTCGAGGAGGTGGTCGTCCCCCTGCCACACCTGCAGTCCCAGCCGGCCCACCGGCACCACATGCCAGGTCGGGCGGGCCGGTGCACCTCTCACAAAACCAGCAAACGGAGTCGCCATCAGGATCATCATCGCCAGCACAAAAGCTTCGCTTCTCATCTTCTGTCACCCATCAGAATGTGTCCATCTGAGATGTGTGCTCGACCCTCCGCCCTCGAGCACATTCCGTGGAGGCCGGATGCTCCGTCACGGCAATTCCTCGTAGACCGCGCAGTCGAAGACGCAGTAGGTCTGCCACTGCACGGCGTGCTTCGTGCAGTGCAGCCGGACGTAGCGGGCCCGGACCGGCTGGAACCGGTGGATGTCCATCGGGCCCTGCCCGTCTTCGACCCGCACGACATCGCGCCAGTTCCGGCCATCGCCGGAAACCTGCAGCGTATAGTGCGTGGCACGGGCGCGCCACCAGTGTACGCTCGCGCCGCCGATCGTTTTTTCCCCGCCCAGGTCCACCTGCAGCCACTGCGGGCCTACCACAACGGGCTCGCCTCGACGAGTCTTGGGAACGCCCGCCCACCAGCCGGTGTCCAGCTCTCCGTCCACGGCCCGCTCCGCCGCGTGCGGCGCCTGATGGATGCTGGCCATCGCCTGTTTGCCGCGCGCAAGGTTCGTGATGCCGGCGGAGATGCGGATTACGTTAGAGGACGAAACGGCGCCCTCGGCATCCCGCGCGAAGGCAACGATGCTGTGGAAGCCCGCCGGCGGGTTCTCCCATGTGAAGCTCCAGCGTCCGTCCGGTCGCAGCTCTGCCTGCCCCAGATAGGTCTCGCGGTCGAATGCGTCGCGCATCGGCTGGTGCGCGTCAACGTATTCCAGGCCGCCAGGCAAGTCCCACCAGACGCGCCATGGCTCATGCAGAGCATGAACGCTCACGCTCTCCAGGTTGTCGTTGCGGTCGGTCGCAACGCCGTGGATATGCAGCCGGCTACCGTGCGCCTCGACGTTCTCGGCCGGATAGGTGATGCGGACGTTCGGCAACACGTTGCCCGGGGTGAAGGCGGGAAGTTCGTCCAGCGTGATGTAGTGGTCGTGGTTCCAGGCGAAACGGTCCCACTGCGAATCCACCATATACCAGGTCAGGCACCACAGCCATGCCGGGCCCTCCCGCTGCAGGATGGTGGGATTGACTATGCCGGGCGACTCGCCGATCGCCAGCATACCGTTGGCCGCCGGGCCGGGCGCGATATTCTGCAGGAGTTCGTAGGCGGAGGGGCGGGCGTCAGCCCAGGGACTCCCCCACCCCCAGTCCGGGTAGAAGTTCCGGTTGCCGTAGGTGGAGATGCTGGCAATGTCCACATAATCGTCACCCGGATAGAAGCGGGCCCGCCACTCGATCTCCTCCTCCAGGGTCGGCGTCCGGCCGTGTTCCTGGCGTATGCGGGCGCGCGAAGCATGAGACACATGCGCGCCCTGGTAGACCCAGATCAGGTTGTGGATGCCGCGTTCGTTGACCAGGTAGTCGAAGGTCTGGCGCCAGAGAGCCGCGGTATTCTCCGGCGTCTCTTCGTCAGACCACCAGAACCACCCGCCGTCTATCTCGTGCTGAGGCGCCCACAGGACAGGCACCCGCGCATCGGCCAGTTCCTCCAGATAATCCGCGATCACACCCAGGTCCCGGTGAAATGCCTCGTACTCCTCCGTCCCGGGCCTCACCATCTTCGCAAGGTCCGACCTGTCGTGAAAGGTCTCCGTCCCTTCCATCGGGCTATGCCAGTGGTTCATGGCCAGGATGAGGCCGCCTCTCTGTTGCCACCAGTGCAGGGCGGCATCACGCGTCGTCGCCGCCAGATTGGGGTCAGCAAGGAAGAAATTCCCCGCCAGGTGCCGGATGGCCGGCTCGCGCCCGGTCCGGTGCAGCGGCCGGCCCGGCCCGCCCTGCACGCGCGAGGGGCCCCCGGCCAGAACGCTTTGCCCCTTCACACCCTGAAGATACTCCAGTACCTCCCGCGCCTGCGGTATCAAGTCCGGGTCCGCCGGCTCGAGGGCCGACGCCGCCGCGCCGCCTCCCACTCCCATCATCAAAACGGCCAGCAATACGATCATTCTGCGACAGGCCATCGTCAGCCTCCTGTTCCGAACTGCGAGGCAAAAGAAATCACTCTCAGGACCAGTCTCAACTTAGCTGTTGTCTGCCACTCGGGAACTATGCCCCCCCCTCGGCCCCTTCCGGCAGTTCCTCGTAGACACCGAAGTCGAAGACGCAGTAGGTCTGCCAGTTAACGGCGTGCTCGCTGCAGTGCAAACG
>CAYVBE010000261.1:0-4603 GCA_964448935.1 uncultured candidatus Brocadiaceae bacterium | reverse complement strand
TTAGTGGAATTGCTCGTAGTCATCTCTATTATCGCTCTTCTGGCCGCCCTGCTGGTGCCCGCTCTGTCTCGGGCGCAGTTCGAGGGGCGGAATGTGCAGTGCCAGAATCGTCAGAAGAACATGGGCGCATTGCTGGTGGAGTACCAGAGCGATCACCAGGCGTCCATGCCACGCTGGCCGGAGCATGTGACGGATTCCAGACCCGGCAGAACCTACCATGAAGATGGGAATCCCCAGCCTGAACTGGAAGACGGCGAGCGGGATTCCTCGCTGACCATCGCGCTTGTCTACGAGGACTACGCGCAGGGCGATACTATGTTCAGTTGCCCTTTCAGCGACGCCACCGTGCAGATCACAGATCAGAGCGAACCGGATGCGGGGGGAACTGTTTATACCCTGGATTACGATAACAATGAGGCCACCCGCGAGTTCCGGTTCACCACGGACAGTCGCTACACCGAGACCAACGATCCGGACTACCTGATAGACCCCGAAATACCGAGCAACTCTTCGCCCAACCGCGCGATATACGCCGACGGGCCAGACCTCTGGCACATGCGCCGGCAATGGGCAAACGATACCGGCAACCCGCAGGCGGATTTCCCGGCCCGGCGGTATATCCCGCATGGCAGCACGGTTATGGTTCTGTTCTACGATGGGCACGTGACCCAGCTTGACGCGAATGACCAGGGGCAGGTGGCCAACACGGAATACCCCGCAGGCGACAACCAGATGACGGACGACGACATATATAGCGACGACGGTGACCCGGATATCGGACCCCGTATAGACTGCCACCTCGGGAACTACGACGGTTCAAACGCCTACGAGAAAGGCCCCGACAGCGACGTAAACACCGACTTCGAGTGGCCCTGGGAGTAGGCGGTCGGACCGCATAGATTGAGCAACGGGCGGACCCTGCACGGTCCGTCCGTTTCTGCGTCTGGTTTCAGGCGCAGACCGCACGGTTGGCGCCGTGTCTTGCCTGGCTTATCATACACACTCCACTGGTAAAAGGGAGGCGTGCAATGATAGAGGTAGCGAAACGCAGCGATGACGAGTTCGAGGTGACAGTCGAAGAAGGCGGCAGCAGCACCAGTCACACCGTGACGGTGGACGACAGTTATCACCAGAAGCTCACCGGCGGTGAGATCAGCAAGGAAGATCTGGTGCGGCGCTCCTTTGAGTTCCTGCTGGAGCGCGAGCCGAAGGAATCCATCCTCTCCCGGTTCAACCTGACGGTCATCACCCGCTATTTCCCGTCCTACGAGACCCGGATAAGGCCCTGAGCGTTTCATGGCACCTCTCCACATGTCATCCGTCGGCTTCAAGCTGCCGCTGGACTGGCGCGCCATGCAGGATCGGGGGGACCTGCCCACGGTTGAAGGCCCGGTCTATGAGTTCCTGCGGGGGTTGGGCTTCCGCCACGTGGAGCTGGGTTTCGGCCTGGGCCTCGGGGGCAACCGGAAGACGCTGGATATGTTAGAACGCGAAGCACGTGCCTGTGGGGAGGCCGGCCTGGGGGCCGCCATCCACCCCGGTCCCGACCGGGAAGAGAACGACAGGGCGGCCTGGTTCGGGGCCGAGCCGTCCGACCAGCCGGGGATCGCGCCCGTGCTGGGGGCCGCCACGCTGGCCGCGGAGGCAAGCGGAGGCCGAGTGGTTTGCGTGCTGCACCCCGCCCAGTATGTGTACGAGCCGGAGAGGTCGGACCTGCCGGCACTGCGGCAGGACCTGGTGCGCCGGTCGCGACTTTTCTTCGCCGAGCTGACGCGCCGGACGGCGGCCGCGGAGCTATCGGTCACGCCGGTGGCGGAGCACCAGTTGCCGCCCGACCCGGGCGAGCCGCTCCTGCGCATCGGGGACAACTGCCGGGAGCTTCTGGAGGTGGTGGGGGAGGACGGTCCGGGTATCTGCTGGGACCTGGGCCATTACATCCTGCGCGTGCACCGTTACGGCCAGGCCGAGCCGCCGTCGCGGCAGTTCCTGACCCGCGTCCGCCACGTGCATCTGCACGACGTCGTTGACGGCCGGGACCACCGGCCCGTCACGGGGGAATCCACCCGCGTGAAAGCGCTCATCGAGTGCCTGCTTGGGGTCGGTTTCGGCGGCACGATAACACTGGAATACGCGCCGGAGGGCATCCGGGCGGCCGGAGGAGTGGAGCGTGCGCTGCGACGGTCGGTGGATTTGCTGGGCGAGTGGCTGGCCTGAGGCGGCTCATACGCCGCGCAGGTGCTCCAGCAGTGCCTCCAGCGGCGCGGTGGCCAGCGCGATGGCCGTGTCGCAGACGCCGTAGTAGAGATACACCGTGCCGTCCACCAGGACGTTGCCCGTGGGGAAGATGACGTTCGGGATCACCAGCCCGAAGCGCTCGTAGTATTCGCGCGGTTCCAGCACCGGCTTCGGCGTCCGCGCCAGGACGCGCGACGGGTCCTCCGCGTCCAGCAGCATCAGCCCCATGCGGTAGATCGAATTCCGGTCCACGGCGTGGTAAGTGGTCAGCCACCCCTCGGAGGTCTCGATGGGCGGCGCGGCGGCTCCCATCTTCTTGCTTTCCCACGCCTGTTGCGGACCGGCCAGCAACTCGGGCTCCGACCATTCCTTCAGGTCTTCCGAGTAGCTGATCCACATGGCCGGGGCCTCGGTGCCGTGCTCCGGGCCGACGTGTGTGAGAGGGCGCCGCAGCATGGCGAACCGGCCGCCGATTTTCCGCGGGAAGAGCACGTTGTCCCGGTCGTCCAGGTCGCGCGGGCCGACCCACGCCAGGTGCTGCCAGTGAACCATATCCTCCGAGGCGGCGATGCCCGAGCGGGACGTATTCATGTCGTCCTCGTCCAACAGCGCCTCGCGCCGCAGGTAACGGTGCGGCCCCAGGCCGGTGGGGTAGCAGTCCCCGGCGATCCGCCGCAGCACGTAGGTCATGTAGAACGTGCCGTCTATGTTGACGATCCGCGGGTCCTGCAGGCTGCCCTCCGGAAAGCCGATGCAGGCGGCGGTGAAGGCCGCTTCATCTCCCACCAGCTCGAAGTGCACGCCGTCGCCGCTTCTGAGCAGGCCGAACTCGGAGTAGAAGGGCCGAAGGCCGGGCGTCGAGCGCTCCAGCATGTAAAACGTCCCGTCGTCGTCGCGAACCACGCCGGGGTTATACACCACGCACCGGCGCCACGCGGGCCCGCCGGCGGTGACGATGGGGTTCTCGGAGTGACGTGTGAACAACATGTTGACCTCACTGAATGGTGCCTCTTGCGTCATCGGCGCATCCTTCCCGGTGATTGGCGTGTGCTGCACATGCCCGCACGTTATCGTAGCCGTGTGCATTTCGTGCTTCAAGCTTCGTCTGCTGTGCATCTCCTCCCCTGGTGAACCGTCAGCCGGCACCGTCGGCACAGAATCGCAGCGTACGTTTGCGCCTGGCCCTGCGAGGGCGCATAATCGCGGGACCGGTTCCGCAACGGCAGAATTGAGTGCGACAGGAAGGCCCGATGGAAATCTTCGATCCGTACCGGAATGCCGGCGATGACTGGCTTAAAGGACAGCTTCACGTGCATACTACGCGCTCCGACGGCGCCGATCCGCCCGACGTGGTCGTCCGGGATTATGAGGAGCGTGGCTACGACTTCATTGCCATCACCGATCACAGAACGGTCCCCCGTCCCGATGATCTGGAGGCCTCCAGCGCTATGGTCGTGATCCCCGGGGAGGAGTACCGGTGCGACAGGCGGAGCGGCGACCAGGAACTGGGCGTCGTGGGCGTTGACAGCGACCTGCCTGCGGACCTTGACCATTCCCGCTACCTGGATGCTGCGGTGGCGACCGGCGGATTCGTGATCTTCAACCATCCGACCTGGCACATCCATCACTGGCCCATCTTCAAGATGCTCAAGCTGCGGCGTGCGCACGCGCTGGAGGTCTACAATGCCGTCTGCGACCACCTTCCCGGCGCGGCTGAGTGCGCCGACAAATGGGACCGCCTGCTCACCTGCGGATACCGCATCTGGGGAGTGGCCACCGACGACGCGCATAGGGTCGAGCACCGCGACCGGGCGTGGGTCATGGTCAGCGCGGAGC
This sequence comes from uncultured candidatus Brocadiaceae bacterium, assembly GCA_964448935.1. Lineage (GTDB taxonomy): Bacteria > Planctomycetota > Brocadiia > SM23-32 > SM23-32 > CAYVBE01. Next base: position 532 of record CAYVBE010000261.1, on the reverse strand, counting down.
CCGATCGCCGTGCGATCGTTGATGCGCTGAAGGCCGGCCGTTTCTACGCCTCATCGGGTGTGCGCATAGACTCCGTTCGACTGGACGGAAATGTGCTCCGGGTCGAGTCCCCCAATGCGCAGGGGATCCGCTTTTTCGCCGACCGCGGTAGTATGCGCCACCGCGTGATGGGGTCGGAAGCGGCTTGCGAAGTGCGCGAGGATGACATTTACCTGCGTGCCGAACTCTACGGCCCCGGTGCGGCGAAGGCATGGACACAGCCGGTTTTCGTGAAGTCGCAGAGGAGCCGCGAACTGGCGCAAGAGTTCCATGACTGGTATGTGGCTCAGCAGAAGGAGATTGCGGACTGGTGATGTCGCTTTCAGTCCTCACGGCATTGGGTTGAAATGGCTTTGCTGGCGTGCATAATCTCGGGTTGGGAGGCCGGCCTTCTACCGGAGCGACCGAGCCACACGGACCACTAAGCGGTTTTACGTCAATGCGTTCCGCTTTGTAGCACTTTCGGAGCTTCATGGACCGGAAAGAGCGTTCT
>CAYVBE010000260.1:0-4634 GCA_964448935.1 uncultured candidatus Brocadiaceae bacterium | reverse complement strand
CATCAATGATGCACCGCTGCGCCAAAAGCCGCGCAGCATAATGTCGAAAGTCGAGCTGAAAGGGGGCCATATAAAAGCCCAGGGCAAGCCCGAAGGGCGCCGCCCTGGGTTAGACAGGAGAAAAAATCGAGCCCTGAAGGGGCGGAACATCAGTAGGACGGCGCGCGTCCGCCATTGTCCGTACCCGTTCCCGCGCTTCGTGTTCACCACCAGGGACTGGAGGATTGAAGAGCCGGGTTCCGCCCCTTCAGGGCGAAAAACGGAACGGTCACGGTTCCCAGGGCGACGCCCTGCGGGCTCTGCCCTGGGCTAATATGTTTTGCGCCCTTCAGGCGAAACGGCCCGACCGCGGCAGACGCAGCCGCGCTCTGCACCAACCGGAACGTTGGAGAACTTATTCTGGCCCCCTCAGCCGTGGAGCTTCCGGGCCAGATCGGTCACCCTGCGGCCCAGGTCGCGGCACTGGTCGGAGGCACGCTCGTCGGGCTCATTGATGGCGACCGGTCCGTAGTGATCGCCCGTGGCGGTGCCCTGGATGACCATGCCGTGGATGAGCATCGCCTGCAGGATGCTCAGGATGGTGGTCTCGTTGCCGCCGCCGATGTTGGCGGACGAGGTAAACGCGCCGCCGACCTTGCCCGTGAGTTCCTTGTGGTGGCGCACCGATTGATCAAGGAGTTCCTTCAGCGGTGCGCTCATCAGGCCGTAGTAGGTGGGCGTGCCCGCAATGATGGCATCGTAGTCCAGCAGGTCGTCCGCCGATGTCTCCACCACTTCCTGCAGCGTGACGTCACCGCCCGCCTCCTCCGCCCCGTCGGCAACCAGCTCCGCCATGCGCGCCGTGTGTCCGCCCTTCGACTGATAGATCACCAGTACCTTGGCCATCTGCCTGCCCTCCTTGCGCTGAGTTACTGCGCGGCGCGCCCCGCCAGATCGAAGAGCCGCTGTGAGAGGTCCTGCCACTCGGGCGAGACGCCCCACAGAAAATCCCCCGGCGTGCGGCCGCGCATCTTCTGCTCGCCTGTGAACAGTTTACCTTCCTTCTGCTGCACGTCAATCCGCTTTTTCAGAAGTGCCACGCATTCCTCGGCCAGTTCAGGCTCGACGGCCCCGGCCACAAGCGCCCTCTCGATGGCGATGCGGGCCTCGCACTCCTGCAGCCCCTCGCGCAGCATCTCGTAGCGCACCGTGCGGATCGGGCCGCGTTCTCCGGGCGCAACGATGGCCACCATCGCGTCGCGGTACATGTTGCGCCAGGGGTTCTTGCGGGGGCTGGTGGCGAAGAGCGTCCGCCCGCCGTCCACGGGCCAGTAATCCAGCCCTATCTGCGCGAAGCCGGCGGTGCTGAGGTGCTGATACTTGCCGCCGCCGTAGGTGCCGCCGCGCATCACCACGCCGTAGGCCAGGTTGCGCCACTGCGAGAGCGTGGTGTACTGGGAGAAGTAGGTGCGCATGGTGGTGTATTTCGGAAAATCGAGGTCCCAACCGCCCATGATGCCGCTGTCGCGCGGGTAGCCCAGGTTGGGCTTGTAGGGGGTGATGTAGTAGACGATGCGCATGCCGTCCAGGATGTAGGGGCGGCCGGTGGGCTTCGGGTCACCGGCCCCGTGGGTGAATATGGCCCAGCCGGCGTACGGCGCGCAGTCATTGAAGAACTCCAGCGTTTGGCTGTGGGGGCGCTGATCGGTGGTCAGGCTCAGCACGATGTTCCGCTCCTCCCAGCCGCGCGCCAAGATTCTCTCGTGCAGCCCCTCCATAACGGACCGCCAGAGGGCGTCGCTGGCCGCATCGTCCGAACCCGGCGGGAAGACGGTCTCGTTCTTCACACTGCCATCCTCCCGCAGGACCGTGACGGGCACGCTCTGCCGGCGCTGCCCCCTTTTGATGTAGCGGTAATACCAGGGGTCCCAGACGTGAACCATGATGTACTGCAGCTCGCCCATGTGCTGCGCGTAGAGGTCCATGTAGCGGTCCACGATGCTGAAGTCCGGCTCAAAGCGGTCGCCCTCCTTCCGGAAGCGCACCCAGCCGTGCTCCTGGCCGTAATGGTTCTGTACCAGAACGGGGATCCTGAGGACATCGTTTCCCAGTCCGCCCAGGAGCTTCAATGACCGCGCGACCTGCGCCCAGTGCTGCTCGGACCAGAGCGAGACGCCGTACTGCAACGCCAAGGACTCGGGCGACGCCTCCATGCCGACGTGGGTTACCCAATCCCGAGGCGCCGGACAGACCCATCGCCCCACGTCCAACTGCACAGGCACCGTCTCGCCCGTCACTTCCAGGGAAGCCGTGTAGCGGCCCGGCGCGGCGTCCGCCGGGATGCGGACGGTCACCCAGACCGGCAGGATGTCCGCCTCTTCGGGCGGCTCGGGATGGAGCGAGTCGAAGAACGGCGCCGGGGTCCCGGCCTGCATGTAGCGCTCCAGGTACTCGTCCGGGGAGACCGGCGGGCCTTTCGTGGCATAGGTGACCGTCGCCGCGTCCGCCGGCAGCTCGCCCGGTCCCTCGAATGCGCTCAGGGAGACCGACACATCCGCCGCGCCGGGGCCTGTGACGACCGCCTGGCCGGAGCAGACGCCGTTCCGCGGCCCCACCATACGAAGCACGCCCGACGCAACCGCGCCCTCCTCCACGTCCGCCTCCGTGCGCATGTCCGTCATCTGGTCCACCACCCGCACCCTCAGCCCGGCGGCAGCGTCTGTCCGTCCGACAGACATGCCTGCCACAACCAGGGCCAGCAGCGCCGCCAGCCGAACCGTCCGCGCCTTCAGGGTGGGTTCACTCATCAGACCGGAACGCCTTCCAGAACACGAGGGATTCTCTCACAACTCTCGCCAGCGGCAGAGGTGCATGGAATATCCGCTGCCACCGGCTCAATACCAGCCCTTGCGGTACCATTCCCACTGGTTGGGGTCGCCGGAGGCGGTGCGGCGGCAGAGCTCGCGGTAGCGCTCGCTATGGCGGAATTCGTCCACCTCGTCCAGATCGAGATACGGGCGGTCGAACTTCTCCAGGTAGCCGCGCAGCCGGTCCTTCATCTCCGCCAGCACGTCGGCGTAGTCGGGGCAGTCGGCCAGGTTGCACTGCTCGTCGGGATCGTTGACGAGGTCGAACAACTGGTCGGCGTCCCAGTAGTTGGGGTAGCGGCGCGTCGAGAGGAGTGCCGCCATGCGACCGCCCTGGTCGTATGCCTTCTCCACTTGCCCGGACTTCATCTCGTCCAGCAGGCGCTCGGGGTAGCGGAAGGCGATGTACTTCCACCGCTCCGTCGCCACCGCCCGGGCGTAGCCCCACTCGAAGTAGAGGTCATCGTGCAGCGGCTCGTCGGGTCCCTGGCCGAGTAGCCACGGCAGCGCGCTGCTCCCGTCCAGGTGCATCTCCTCCGGCGGCTCGACTCCGGCCGCCTCAAGCAGCGTAGGCACCAGGTCTATGTTCTGAATCGGCTCCTCGCACATGCTGCCGGCGGGCACGCGGTCGGGCCACTGCAGCACAAAGGGGATGTGAGAGCCGCCGTGGTGGCAGGTGGCCTTGCCGTCCAGCGCGCCGTGGTCGGTGGTGAAAATGACGATGGTGTCTTTCTCGGCGCCGACCTCGCGCAGGCGGTCCATCACGGTGCCCACCAGGTCGTCGGTCCACAGCGCGCCGGCGGTGCGGTGGGTGATCGAGATGTGCGCCGCGTCCTCCAGGCGGCGGAGCACCGAGAGCCGCGGCGGCATGCAGCCGACGTGGTCATCGAGGTAGCCGGCACCCGTCAGCCGTTCGTCCGCCAGGAGCGACATCACATGGCTGGGCCCATGGATGGTGCTGGTGGCCACCTGTAGGAAGAACGGCCGGTCGCCGTCGCCGTGCTCGTCCAGGAAGTGCAGCGCGCCTTTCGCGATCCACTCCAGATTGTGCTCGTGGAGCCTTTTCACCGGCCGCCCGTCGGCGTTGCCCCAGGTGATGGAGGCGGCGTAGTCGAAGCCGTTTTTGCGCACCTGCTCGCAGATCACCCGCTGGCGCTCCTGCAGCTTCGCCTCGACCTCGGGGTCGGCGGGGTCGTCGTCCGGCCGGAAGTCGTTCACGCCCAGCGTGCCCGCGTTCGGTCCACAGTGCCATTTGCCGGTGTAGCCGGTCACGTAGCCCCCCGCCTGCAGGGCTTGGCCCAGGCACTTCTCCCGCTCGGGCAGCAGGTCGGTGTTCCACATCACCCGGTACGGCTCGTCGGAGGGCGTGTCGCCGCGGAACCCGTCCCCCGGGCAGCTTCCCGCGTAGTGGCCGGTCAGGCAGTTGTAGCGGGCCGGCGTGCAGACGGGTGTGGAGGTGAAGAAGTTCGTGCACTGCACCCCGCGGCGCGCGATGCGGTCAATGTTGGGCGTCAGCACCTGCCGGCCGCTGTAGCCCAGCATGGAATGGTCGGTGTCGTCGGTGATAAACCACAGAATGTTCGGCCGTCCGCCGCCCTGCTCCGCTGCGCTCATGCCTGCTCCCGTCTGATGGAATCTATCGCTCAGGGTCATGGGACCCATCTCCAGCCGGTCAGCCAAAAGCCGGATGTGGTATAATACGGCCGGCCCGGGTCCCTTTCAAGACTACCTGACGCAGGGTCATTCAATTATCGGTTTTCTGTTGTCCTTTCCGGATCACCGCTGCGC
>CAYVBE010000259.1:0-4693 GCA_964448935.1 uncultured candidatus Brocadiaceae bacterium | reverse complement strand
GTCAGGCCGTCGGTGACGCCCACCTGGCCGGTCCCGACGACGGTGCAGGTGATGACCTGGTTCGACGCGCCCGTGTAATTGCCGCCGACGGTCACCTCGGCGGTACCCATGACGGCGCTGGTCGCGGGCGCCGGGCCGACCGCCGGGAGGAAGTCGAAGGTGAACCCGGCGTCGGCCGTGATGCGGAGGCGGTCGCGCGTCAGCTCCGCCGACAGGTTCGGCACGGCGTCGAACAGGGCGACGAGGTCGTCGCGGTCCTGCGTCGCCGGGTCGATGGCCAGGGTGTGGCGGGTGATGTCGCCGGTGGCGGTGTCGGTCACCCGGAGCCGCAGGGCGCCGGCCGCGACGGCCTGATCGGTGAGCACCGTGTACTGCAGGCCGGCCTCGCCGAGAATTGCCCGCATATTGCCGACCATCTCGGGGACCAGGTCGGCGTCTCCGTCCCCGCGCGCTTCGCTGAGGGTGCCGTGGACGATGGCGATGGGGCTGCGGGTGCCGGCCCGCGGGACAAGGTAGCGGATGGCGGCTGCGAGCATCCGTCCGGCGGCGCGTTCCTGCTCCTCGCCCTCGGCCAGTAACACGTGGGAGAAGAAGAATCCGTCTTCCGAGAGCGTCGCCGCGACGCAGCCGGACTCCTTGCCGTCGGCGTTCAGCCAGTCCGCCACCACACGGGTGCCGGGGCGCGGCACGGGTTCGCTGATGTTCCAGGAAACCTGTTCGAAGCCGCCGGAGAGCCCCGGCAGGGCGTCCTGCCGGAAGCGCACGGCGCAGAAGCGCCGCTTCTCGGGCGCGCGGTGGTACCGCGTGCCGCTTATGCCCAGCTCCTTGTTCAGGCCGCAGGTGTTGTAGAAGCACAGGACCTTGCCGCCGTCGCTGCAGTATGCCTGAAGGGCGAGGCGGCCGGCCTTGCTGAGGTTGGGGGCGAAGGGCACCAGGGCGGCCGGGTAGCCGTCCAGCCCGCCGGCGATCAGTCGGTCCTGGTCAATTCGCTTGAACGGGATGCCGGCGCTGGTCAGGGCGGCCTCGACGCAGCGGCGGTAGTGCGTGACGCCGGACGGGTCCGCTGTGTCCGACGGGTCCATCACCACCGCGACCCGCACGGCGGCCGCGACGGGGCAGAGGCCCGCCTGCAGCCCCAGGCATAGGGCGGTCGTCAGCAATAGGTGTCGCATTGCTGTCCTGCTTCCGGGTAACTCGATCCAGCCTGCAATGATAGCCGCCCGTGTCCGCCGGAGCAAACAGAGGGGTCGCATTGTCTTTGCTCCCGGCGGGCGAGGGCCTATAATTGACGAAGGAGGTAACACCCATGGGATTGATCATCGTCGCCGCTGTCAGAGTATACATGTACGTGATGCTTGCGCGGGCCATTTTCTCCTGGCTGCCGCCGCGGGCGCGGGCCAATGAGGTCTACAGGTTCCTCTACAGGATCACGGAGCCGGTTCTGCGGCCCGTGCGACAGGTTCTGCCGGCCCTGGGGGGCGTGGATTTCTCGCCCCTTCTGGTGATGATTCTGCTGGCGGTTCTGGCCCGGGCGCTCGCAGGGGTGTAGGGCATCAGCGGACGGGGATGTGCCGCAGGATGCGTCCGATGATGTCGGCGGTGGCGACGCCTTCCGCCTCGGCCTCGAAGGTGAGGATGATGCGGTGGCGCAGTATGTCGGGCGCCACGGCTTTGACATCGTCCGGAAGCACGTAGGAGCGCCCGTCGAGCAGCGCCCGCGCCCGGGCGGCCATCACCATGTACATGGAGGCGCGCGGCGAGGCGCCCCACTGGATCAGGTCGTCCAGCGCCAGCTCCTCCGGCGGCTTCCTGGTCGCCTGGACGAGGTCCAGGACGTAGTCCCGAATTCTCGGGTCCGCGTGTATCCCGTCCGCCAGCCGTCGGCAGCGGATCACCTCGTCGAGCGACAGCGTCGGCTGCACGGTGTAGTCCGGCTCGCTGACCGCCATGCGATCTACGATCTCGGCCTCTTCCTCGCGCGAAGGGTAGGGCACCTCGACCTTCAGCAGGAAGCGGTCCACCTGCGCCTCCGGCAGGGGATAGGTGCCCTCCTGCTCGATGGGGTTCTCGGTAGCCACCACCAGGAAGGGCTTCGGCAGGGGGAAGGTCTCGCCGCCGATCGTCACCTGCCGCTCCTGCATGGCCTCCAGCAGGGCGCTCTGCACCTTGGCCGGCGCGCGGTTCACCTCGTCCGCCAGCAGCAGGTTGGCGAAGACGGGACCGAGCCGCGGTGCGAAATCCCCGGAGCGCGGGTCGTAGAGTTCCGAGCCCAGCAGGTCCCCCGGCAGCAGGTCGGGCGTGAACTGAATGCGCTTGAACTCCGCGTCCAGCACGCCGGCCAGGGTGGTCATGGCCAGCGTCTTGGCCAGGCCGGGCACGCCCTCCAGCAGCACGTGACCGGCGCAGAGCAGGCCGATCAGCAGCCGGTCCAGCAGGGCATCCTGGCCGACGATGACCCTGTGAATTTCCCGGCGCATCTCCTCCAGGCGTGCGCGGGCCTCCTCCACCTCGGCCTGCAGCTCCTCTTCCCGGCCTTCCGTGTTCACCCTCACTCCGAAAGAGAGTCTATCAACTCGTCGCTGTCAGTGAAGTCCGCGCCCGCCTTCAGCATCTGCTCGCGGGCTTTGTCGCCGGCCTCCTTTTCGATGGCCTTCACCGCGTCCCGCACCACGGTCACCGTGTAGCCCTTCTCCAGCAGCCCGATCACGGTCTTGAGGACGCAGTATTCCGTGGTGACCCCGTAGACGCAAACGTGCGCCGGGTCGAGCGTGGAAAGGACACGGTCGGCCAGGTCAACCGTGAAGACGTCCAACTTCTGTTTGTGAATGACGATCTGCTGTAGGTCTCGCGAAACCAGGCGCTCCAACTGATCGGATAAGCGGGTAGCCTCGGCGACTTCTGCCCTGGGGGTGCTGGTGGCGGACATCTTCTCGTGGCCGGCCGTTCCAGCCACGCAGTGCTGGCCGAACTCCTCGAACTCTGGATCGTCCGGCTCGTGCGCATCACCGCTGGCCACGATGGGTATGTCGTTTTCCGCCGCGAAGTCCGTCAGTCGCTTGAGCACGTCCACGATCTTTGTGGCACCCGGAACGGCCAACTTACCGTCCTCGGCCATGAAGTCGTGCTGAGTGTCCACGTCCCAGAACAGCAATTCAATGCTCATTCTTGCCCCCTTGTTACTGCATTTTCTCGGAAATGCGATCGAATTTCTCCTGCAACGCCTCGCTGACCCGCACGGGGTATTCCGTCGGCTCATCGAGCCGGGCAACGGCCTCCGGCAGGCTTTCGAACTGTTCCCCGGCGCGCTGCTGTATTTCCTCCAGTCCCGGCATATCCTGCTGCAGAACGCCGTCCTGCATGACCGTCTGCAGCAGGGGCTCTGCACCGTCGGGGCAGGCATCATCGGCGGTGGCGATAACGTCGTGGCTCATGCGCCCGCCGTCCGGGTCCACGAATCGGTACACCTGCTTGAGGCCGGGATAAGTGGCCTTGTCCTCGCTGAGTTTCAGCCGGGGCTCCCACCCCGCGTCCCGGCGCACGGCGACCAGTTTGTACACTCCACCCAGGCTGGGGGCATCCTCGCTGGTGACCATTTTTGTGCCTACCCCGAAACCGTCCACGACGGCTCCCCGGTGCACCAGGTCGGCTATCCGATACTCGTCCAGGTCGCCGCTGGCGAAGACCATGGCCTCCTCCCGCCCGCGCTCGTCCAGCAGGCGCCGCACCTCCTTGCTGAGCTCGGCGACGTCGCCGCTATCAATCCGCACCCCGCGCATGTTGGGCGCTACCTCAGCGGCGGTCTCGGCGCCCTCAAGGACGTCGTAGGTGTCAATGAGCAGTATGGCATGCTCGCCGAAACACCGGTAGTAGCCCTCAAATGCTTCCTTCTCTTCGTCGAAGGCCATGATGAAGCTGTGGGCCTCGGTTCCGGAGACGGGGATGCCCATCTTGTGGCCGGCCTCGACGTTGGAGGTGGCCTTGCACCCGCCGATAAAGCAGGCCCGGGCGGCCAGCACGGCGGTGTCCGGCCCATGGGCGCGGCGCGTGCCGAAGTCAACCACGGCCCTGTCCCGCCCGTCCATGCGAGCCGCCTGCACGACGCGGAGGGCCTTGGTGGCGATCATGGACTGATAGTTGATCATACTCAGCAGAAACGTCTCCACCACCTGGGCCTCGATGATGGGCGCTTCAACTCGGAGCATGGGTTCGTTCGGGAAGAAGATGGTGCCCTCCGGCAGGGCACGGACCGTGCCCGAGAAGGAGAACTCCGCCAGGTAGTCGAAAAAACTATCGCTGATCTGTTCGAAGACGTCGAGCCCCCGCAGGTAGTCTATCTGCTCGCCGGTGAACTCCAGATTATGCAGGTAGGAAACGACCTGCTCAAGGCCCGCACAGACCAGGTACGAACGCCCCTCCGGCAGGCTGCGCACGAACATCTCGAACGCGGCGTCCCGCGTCATGCCGAGATCGAAATAGGCGGCCGCCATCGTCAGCTCGTACAGGTCAGTGGCCAGGGCGCGTCCGCGCTGCGGCAGGTCCATGGGCTTCCCCCGCGGGTTGTGGTTCCGTCAGGTTCAGTATAGCCTTCTATGGGGGCGTTGCAATCAGAAAGGGTCACACGGACAAACACGGACGGCGGGCAGGGTCATTCAATTATCGGTTTTCTGTTCTCCTTTCCGGATCACCGCTGCGC
>CAYVBE010000258.1:0-4756 GCA_964448935.1 uncultured candidatus Brocadiaceae bacterium | reverse complement strand
GCCCGAGTTCCTTCCGTAACTGCTTTTCAGTGCAGGCGTTGAGCACGTCACCTTTCTCCAACCAGCCGCGCCTCGCGGTGGATACGCCGTATTTCATGAAGTCCAGGTCGGTGCGCTTGTGCGCGTCGGTGGAGATGGTGAACCGCACCCCGGCCTCCAGAGCCCGCTTGCAGTGTGTGTCCGGCAGGTCCAGCCGGTCCGGCTGGGCGTTGATCTCGACGAAGACCCCGTTCTCCGCGCACGCCTGGAACACCGCCTCCAGGTCGTAGCCCAGGGGCTCCCGCTGCCCGATGATGCGCCCGAGCGGATGGCCCAGGACGTGTACCACCCCGCTGCGCACGGCGCTGAGGATGCGGTCGGTCATCTGGTCGCGTTCCTGGTTGCGGTTGTAGTGAACGCTGGCCACCACCCAGTCCATCTCGGCCAGAACGTCCTCCTCCAGGTCCAGCCGGCCGTCTTTCAGGATATCCACCTCGATGCCGGCCATCAGCCACAGGTCGTCCAGCTCTTCGTTCAGCTCGCGAATCTCGTCGGCCCGCTCGCGCAGCGCGTCTTCGTCCAGCCCGTTGGCCATTGTCACGCGTTGTGAGTGGTCGGTGACGGCGAAGTAGTCGTAGCCGCGCTCCCGCGCCGCCTCCGCCATCTCCTGCAACGTGTTCTTCCCGTCGGTGGCGTCCGTGTGGGCCTGCAGGTCTCCGCGGATGTCTTCCAACTGCACCAGGTCCGGCAGCTCGTAGTTGACCGCCGCGTCCACCTCGCCCCGGTCCTCGCGCAGTTCCGGTGGCACCCAGGCCATATCGAGCCGGTCGTACACGCCCACTTCGTCCTCGCCCGCCAGGAGCTCGTCGTCCTCGAACAGCCCGTATTCGTTCAGCTTCCAGTCGCGGTCCACGGCGCGCTGGCGCACGGCGATGTTGTGGGCCTTCGAGCCGGTGAAGTAGAGCAGGGCTGCGCCAAAGCTCTCGGGCTCGAAGTAGCGGAAGTCAATCTGCAGGCCGCTGTCCAGCCGCACGCTCACCTTCTCCTCGCCCCGGCTCATGACCTCGGCGATGGGGGCGTAGTCCAGGATGTCCTTCGTCGCCTGCCGGCGGTCCTCGGCCTGCACCAGCGCGTCCAGGTCGCCGATGGTTTCCTTGCGCCGCCGGAAGCTGCCCGCCACCTCCCGGCGGGTCAGCGAGTCCAGATCGTCCAGGTAGCGCCCCAGCGACTCGACGTGATCGGCCGCGTCGCGGTAGAGCATGCGCCCGGTCAGGGATTCCAGCTTCTCGATGCCCTCCAGGATGTTCTGCTCCCTCTTCTCACCCATGCCCTCCAGCTCGCGCACCTTGCCCTGCTCGCAGGCCTGCCGCAGGTCTTCCAGCGTTTCGACACCCAGCTCCCGGTAGAGCTCCATGGCCGTCCGGGGGCCGAGTCCGGGCACCTTCATGAACTGCGTCAACCCCTCCGGCACTTCGCCGCGCAGCTCCTCCAGTTGCTCGCAGGTGCCGGTCTTCAGTATCTCGTGGATCTTGGAGGAGGTGCTGTCGCCGATGTTGGGCAGCTCCGTCAGGTCCTCGTCGTTCGCGACCATGTCCTCCAGGCGCTGCGAGAGGTCGCGCACCGTGCGCGCGGCGTCGCGATAGGAGCGGATGCGGAACTGGTTGGCCTCCTGCAGCTCCAGCAGGTCGGCAATCTCGTCGAACACGTCGGCTACCTGCGCGTTTTCCACCTCTACCCCTCCGTCGGGTTGGGGGCCTTCTTCAGCAGTTCCCGCACCTCTTCGTCGGTGGTCTGGGAGAAGTCCCGGTAGCTGCCGCCGACGCCGAAGAAGGGCTCGGGCGTCATGATGCAGACGAAGCGGTCCACCTCCCCCTCGAACTCCCGGGCGGTCCGTCGCGGCGCCGTGCCCACGGCCACCACGACCTCCTCCGGCTCGCGGGTGCGGAGCGCCTGCACCGCCGCCCGCATGGTGGCTCCCGTGGCCAGGCCGTCGTCCACCAGAATCACCTTCTTGCCCGTAACGTCGGGCGCCGACCGGTCGCCCCGGTAGGCCTCTTCGCGGCGACGCAGCTCCTCCCGTTCCCTGTCGGCCACGCGCTCGATTTCGTCCTCGCTGATGCCCAGTGAGCCCACCACGTCCTCATTCATCACGCGCACGTCCCCCGTGGCGATGGCGCCCATGGCCAGTTCCGGATTGCGCGGCGATCCCAGCTTGCGCACCAGGAAAACGTCCAGCGGCGCGTCCAGGCGCTGAGCGATCTCGAATCCCACCGGCACCCCGCCCCGCGGCAGCGCCAGCACCAGAACATCGTCGTGATCCGCGTAACCCGCCAGCTTGTCGGCCAGTTGCCGCCCCGCATCCCGTCTGTCGTCAAAGCCCGCCATCGCGGTTACCTCCCCCGATGCAGTCCAGGATATCTCGCTCCACGAGAGTGGTCCTCAACACGTACTCTAAAGCACAGCCGCCGGACCTGCAACGGGCGCACGCGCTTCACTCCTGACATTTGTCGGTCTGGTCGGGGATTCATACAATGAGATTTCCGGCATTGAATGAGGAAGTGTGAATGAAACGTCTTCTATTGGTTCCGACGTTGATAGTCCTGCTGAATTGCCTGTTTTCCGGCGGCGCACGGGGAGATGAGGCACTGGCCCGGCACCTGGTCCGGATGTCCGGCCGGTCGCGCGGTATCTGCGTGGTGCCTCGGGCGCCTGACGTCGGGCTGGCGCTGTCTCTGGCCCGGGAGAGCGGGCTGACCGTCTGCGCGCTTTTCCCCGATGCAGAGCTGGTGGGGTCGGCCCGGGAAGCGGCGGCGGATTCGGGGCTGCTGGGACGGCGTCTTTACGTGCTGCAGGGCGGGCCGGCGGATATGCTGGTGGCCGATAGCTACGCCGACCTGCTGATCGTGGCGGACGGCGACCCGGCCGGCCTGTCCCTGGACGAGATAGCGCGCGTGCTGACGCCGGTGCGCGGCCGGGCAATCATAGGAGGGCCCGAGACCGGCCGTAGCGCTCTGAAGGAATGGGCGGAGGGGGCCGCGCAGGCGGGCCTGGAAGCGGGTGAAATCGTCGAGGACGAGGAGGGCCTCTGGGTCGTACTCAGCAAACCCCGCCCCGAGGGCGCGGACTCCTGGAGCCACGTCTATCACGGGCCGGACAACAACCCGGTCACCGACGACTCCGCCTTCCAGCTCCCCTACATGACCCGATGGTTCGGCAAGCCCTACAACCACCAGACCCGTAACGGCACGAATCTGGTCGCTAACGGGCGCGTGTTCGTCATGGGCCGCGGCCACTTCGTCTGGCAGGCCGGTTCCACCCGTCATAACATCTTCTGCGCCTACAGCGCCCACAACGGCGAGCTGCTCTGGCAGCGCGACCTGCCGGTCGAATACAAGAGCGGCTTCAGCAACATCATCGCCGTCGAGGACGAGTTGTGGATGCTGCTGGGTGGCAGCGTGGTGCGGCTGGATGCGGAGACCGGCAGCGAGTTGCGCCGCATCCCCATCAGCGGCATCAGCGGCCACGGCAAGTGGATGGGCCTGGCGGACGGCAAACTGGTGATCCTGGTCGGCGCCGCCGACAGCAGCACGGACTTCCCGCCGCCGGGCGCAGAGCTGAACAACCGGGAAGTAAGCACCGCCAGCCAGGAGGTCAGCACGACCGGAACCAGCGTGCTGGCCTGCGATCCGGAGACGGGATCCGTGGGCTGGATACACGAGGTGGCGACGCCCATCGAGGCGCGCATGATCGCCGTCGCCGGCGGCCGGGTCTTCTACTTTGCCGACCCCGACCACATCGCCGCGCTGGACCTGGAGTCCGGGGACCTGCTGTGGAAGAACGACGATGAAGACCTCATCGCCCAGGTCACCGAGACCAACCGGGAGGGGCTCGGCCTGTTCCACGGCGTGCAACGGGGCATGGCCGCCCATCCGGACGCGGTCGTCGTGGGCTCGATATACTCCCCTTTCATCGGCACGCTCGATGCGCACAGCGGCGAGGTGCTCTGGACCAAACCGACCAATCGAAAGGCGGACGGGTCCATGTCCCAGGGCCGCCTGATCCGCCACTTTATCCGTGACGATCAGCTCTGGAGCCAGGGCACGGCCTACGACCTGAAGACCGGCGAGATCGTGCGGGAAGTCGAGGCGCGGGGTGGCGGCTGTGGCCTGTGGACCGCCTCGGCCCGCTACATCTGCGGGCAGTTCGGGCTGAGCTACGACCTCCAGTCGGACCGCTCGCTCGGGCCGATGGCCGACGTCATCAAGACGCCCTGCCAGATCGGCACCATTGCCGCCGAGGGCCTCTACTACTGGCCGTCCGGCCCCTGCACCTGCGGTCTGCCGCTGCGTGGCTACCGGGTGGTCGGGCCCGATTATCTCCCGACGGATACCGCTGAAGACCGCCTGCAGACGGGCGCGGGGGACATCACGGAGGTCGCGGACCTGCCGGCGGAACCCGCCGACTGGCCTGCCTATCGGGGTGGAGGCGACCGCTCCTGCTCCACGTCGCTGAGTCTGGCCGCGAAACCGGAGCTTAAAGCCGCCGCCTTGCCGGAACTCTCATACTGGCAGTCCGGGACTTCCACGGAGTACGAGCCGGAACATCTTCTGACCCCACCAGTTGCCGTGGGTGATTGGGTGTTCGTCGGAGGTTCGGACGGGCGCGTGGTCTGCACGGACGCCACAAGCGGGAAGCGCGTCTGGCAACGCTTTATCGGCGGGCACATCTTCGGCGCGCCGTACGTGTGGAAAGGCCGGCTCTACGTGGCCGGCGGGGA
>CAYVBE010000257.1:0-4775 GCA_964448935.1 uncultured candidatus Brocadiaceae bacterium | reverse complement strand
GGAGCGGGGCGTTCGCAAGGGCTGGTCACGAAGGTTCTGGCCGCTCACTCAAACGCCGGGGCAACGTATACCTGCTTTCCGGCTACGAAGGTGGCTGCCACCTTGCCGCGGAGCTTCCAGCCGGCGTAGGGGGTGTTGCGGGAGCGGGAGCGGAACTGCTGGGGGTCCACGGTCCATTCCTGCTCCGGGTCCACCAGCACCATGTCCGCCGGCGAGCCGGCCGCCAGGCTGCCTCCGGGCAGGCCGAACAGGCGGGCGGGTGAGGTGCTCATCAGCCGCACGGCTTCGAGCGGGGACAGGCCGTCCGCCCCCACCAGGTGCGTGAGCACGAGGCCGAGCGTGGTCTCCAGGCCGATCAGGCCGCACGCGCCGGCTGCCTTGTCCTGGGCGGTGTGCGGCGCGTGGTCGCTGGCGATGACGTCCACTTCGCCGGACATCAGCGCCCGGCGCAGCGCACCGCGGTCCGCCGCCGAGCGGATGGGCGGGTTGACGCGCGGAACCTCCCCTTCCCCGAAGTCCTCGCGGCAGAGGAGCAGGTGGTGCGGCGTCGCCTCGCAGCTCACGCTAACCCTGGGCTGCGAGCCGGCAATGAGTTCGATACTGTGGGCCAGACTGACGTGCGAGAAATGTATGCGGCAGCCGAACCGGGCGGCGATGCGCAGGTCGCGCTCGATCCAGTTGGCCTCGTTGCGGAACGGCTCATCCGGCCGAAACCCCGGGTCAACGCCCACCTCCATCTTTTCCAGGGAGGCGGCCGAATCCGCGGAGTGCGGCGCCAGCGGTATGCCGGCCTCGGCGGCCAGCGCGCAGACCTGCCCCATCACATCGGGCCGCACCAGCGGGTCCCCGTCGTCGCTGAGCGCCACCACGCGCTCTTCCGCCGCCAGCGCGCGGATGTCGGTAGGTCTCTCTCCCCGGCGGCCGCGCGTCATGGCGGCCTTGAAGTATACGCGCACGTCCGCCTCCCGGTCCGCCTTAGCGGCCAGTTCGCGCACCAACTCAACCGAGTCAATCGGCGGTTCCGTGTTGGGCTCACAGACCACGGTCGTGAAACCGCCCGCCGCCGCCGCCCGCGCTCCGGTTGCCAGAGTCTCCTTGTGCGTGAAGCCCGGCTCCCGGAAGTGCACGTGCAGGTCCACCAGACCCGGCATCAGCCAGAGCCCGGACGCGTCCATCAGTCGCAGCGAGGCGGGTTCCGGGAGCATCTGCTCGGCAGCCGCCGGCTCGATCCCGTCCGCAACCGCCAGCACACGTCCGTCGCCCGCCAGCAGGTCGCGGAGGGCGTCCACGCCGGTGCCCGGATCAATCAACCGCGCACCCCTTACGAGAATGGCGCCCATCTATTCCTCCTCCGCCGAGGCATCTTCCCGGTAGCCCGTGTCTTCCTTCCACCGGCGCAGCCTGGGATAGAGTTCTCGATACGCCTCCAGCATACCATCGTAGTAGGCGGCGCGCCCCGGATCGGGATGGAATACCCGGCCGGTAGATATCAGCTCGTCGGCCGCCTCAGCCGCGTTGTCGTAGATGCCCGCGCCCACTCCGGCAGCGATGGCCATGCCCAGCGAGGCGCCCTCGGAGACCTCCAGCCGCACCACGGGCCGGTTGAACACGTCCGCCTTGAGCTGCAGCCAAAAGTCGCTGCGCGCCCCGCCGCCCACGGCGCGGAACTCGTCCACCGTCACCCCGGCCTCTTCCAGCAGGGATATGTTGAGCTTCATCTCGTAGGAAACCCCCTCCAGCGTCGCGCGCAGCACCTCGGCGCGCGAGGTCGAGAGGGTCAGCCCGATCGCCGCGCCCACTGGATCGGGGTCCATGTGCGGGGTGCCCGACATGGTGAAGTGCGGCACCACGAACAGGTCCGTCGGCTCGTCGCTCATCTGCTCGACCAGCAGGTCGTAGGCGTCCCGGTCGGTGCGCTCCGCCTCGGCGGTCTCCGCCCGGCCGAAGTTGTCCCGCACCCACCGGAACAGCGATCCCCCGGTGAAGTTGAAGGCCAGGGAAATGTAGCGGTCGGCGGCCGCGTGCGGGTAGCAGGCCAGGTTGTTGCGCAGCATGTGCTCGTTGACCACCGGCCCCGCCATGGCCACCGCGAAGCACTCCACCGTGCC
The DNA here is from genome assembly GCA_964448935.1 of uncultured candidatus Brocadiaceae bacterium. Classification (GTDB taxonomy): domain Bacteria; phylum Planctomycetota; class Brocadiia; order SM23-32; family SM23-32; genus CAYVBE01. Next base: position 2,667 of record CAYVBE010000257.1, on the reverse strand, counting down.
GGTGGCGTCCATGGCCACCCCCGCCCGCGTGACGCCGCTGCCCAGGGCGCCGGCCGGCTGATCGTGGCTGCCGGCCACCACCAGGCATCCGGGCGGCAGGCCGATCTCCTGCGCCGCCCTCCTGGTCAACTCGCCCACCGGGGTGCCCGTGGGAACGGGCGTGCTGAACACGTCGCACCGGACGCCGGCGCTTTCGCAGATGCGGCGGCTGAACTCCTTGCGGTGGATGTCGAAGGCCATGGTGCGCGCGGCCATCGAGTAGTCTATCCGCGGCTCCAGCCCCATCATCAGGTGCGCGAAATCGCCGAAGGTCAGGAACCCGTCCATCCGGTCGTAGAGATCGGGGCGGTTCTCCTTGATCCACATCAGCTTGGCGATGGTGTACATCTGGCTCGGCGGATGCCCGGTAATGCGCATGATCTCGGCCGGGTCCTGCCCCTCCAGCCAGTCCTCGAACATGTCCGCGGCGCGGTTGTCGAAGCCCAGGATGCTGTTGTCCGGGATTTCACCGTTCCGGTCCACCGGCACGGCGGCCTCGCCCAGCGTGGTGATGGCCAGGGCTTCCACCGGGTCCTCGGGCAGGCCGGCCGCGGCCTCGGCCACAGCTTCGCGGACTTTGCGCCACACCTCCCGCGGGTCAAGCTCCAACCACCCCGGACGGGGGTCCAGAAGCGGATATTCACGATATGCGGAGGCCAGGCTGCGGCCCTCGCGGTCGAAAACGGTCGCCTTCGCGCCGGTGGTTCCTATGTCGAGGCCCATCAGGCTCATGGAGGTCCCCTTTCAGAAAGCCCGTAGGGGCAGATTACAGGCGAGAGGGGGCTTTTGCAAGCGCTACGGCAGTCCGGGGGGCGAAGGGAAACGAGAAGCAGAGCGCTTCGCGAGATTTTCCTTGACAACCCGGGGGAATTCGCATAGAATCTGCGCGTGCTTGTCAGAAGTACTGTCGCGTCAACAAGTTCCCACGAGTTCCTTGCCCCCCGAAAGGGAAAGGGGTTTCAACAGTGTCCCAACGTACCGTGACGAAGCGCGAGCTGTGTGAGCGAATTGCCAAGGAGACCGGGTACACCCAGGTCGTCACCAAAGAGGTCGTCCAGCAGTTCCTGGACGCTATCATCGTTGAGCTGGCGAAGGGCAACCGGATGGAGTTTCGCAATTTCGGCGTCTTCGATACCCGGCTGCAGAAACCGCGCAAGGCGCGTAACCCCCGCACCGACGAGGTCGTGCAAGTCCCCGCCAGGGCCGTCGTTTCCTTCAAGGTCGGCAAGGAGATGCAGGAAGAGGCGCAGAACGTCCTGCCCGAACTGCTGGAGGATGAAGAAGCGTAAAGGCGCCGACGTCAGGCATCCTCCTGCTGCTCCGGGAACCTGGAGCTGGCGACCTCCAGCAGGCCGATCACGCAGATGACCGACACCGCCTGAACCGCCGGCACCAGCACCTGCCACGCGGACGACCCGTACGGTATCGTGGCCGCCGGCGCCGTGGCCAGAACCAGCAGACCCATCGTCACCAGCACCATCCTCTCGCTCATGCCCAGCCGCAAAAGCCGGTGGGCGAAGTGGTTGCGGTCCCCCACCATCAGCGGCCTGCCCCGCTCCAGCCGGATGGTCAGCACGCTGACCATGTCGTAGAGCGGCACGGCGAAGATCACCAGCGGCACCAGCGCGGGGAAAAGCGGATTGGTCGCGCCCGGCGCGATGAACGTGGTCAGAGTCGTGCTGACAGCCAGCACGTAGCCGGTCAACATGCTGCCCGCATCCCCCATGAAGATGGACGCCGGCGGAAGATTGTACAGCAGAAAACCCAAAAGCCCCCCCAGCAGCGCCAGCAGCATGCCGGCGATGAAATACTGCGACGTCTGCATGGCCAGCACCAGCAGCGCCCCACCCGTCAGAAACGCCACCAGGCCGCTCTGCCCGTCCATGTTGTCCAGCATGTTGAAGCAGTTGATGAGCGCCACGACCCACACGACGGTCACCAGCACCTCGATCCAGGTGACGCCGATGAAGATGGTCACCCGCACGCCGGGCACCAAGGCAATGCCGAACGCCACGGCGATCTGGCCCAGCAGCTTCGGCACCGCGCCCAGGTCCCTGCGGTCGTCCCAGAGGCCCAGCAGCGCTATGGCAACCCCACCCAGGAGCAACGCCCCCACGGTCGGAAAGCGAGAGGCCGCCCTGGCCACGTCATCCGCCAGGTTCCCCGAGATGGGCAGAATCGAGGGATGGGCAAGCCAGACGCAGCTCAGCCCTGCCGCCCCCAGCACGGGCAGCCCCCAGGCCAGCAGCAACGCCAACCCGCCCCCCAGCGGCACCCCGCGCCCGTGGCGCTTCCGCCCCCCGGGCCGGTCCACAAAGCCCCACCGCAGTGCAAGCGCCCGTATGATGAGCACCAGGACAACGCTCAGCGCGAACGCACTGCCGAAACTCGCCATCAGAATCCAGCGCATCTAACTCTCTCCGGCCTGCGGTGCCACGTGGACCTGCAGTATCAGTGTAACCCCACAACCGCAGAAGTCCAATGAAGCGCTCACGCGGGACGGGTGTGGCTCATTGAGCGGGCGGGGCGATTGTGCTAAACTCCGCAGTCGGCGGGCCGGTAGCTCAGCGGATAGAGCAGCGGACTTCTAATCCGCAGGTCGAGGGTTCGAATCCTTCCCGGCTCGCC
>CAYVBE010000256.1:0-4789 GCA_964448935.1 uncultured candidatus Brocadiaceae bacterium | reverse complement strand
GCCAACTCGTCGGCCTGCTCGGGCGCGGATACCACATCTGGCCGCTCGGGAAGATCCTCGACTATCGGGACCGCGGTGAATCAATTCCCCCGCGGACGATCGCCTTGACGTTCGGCTCCTGCAGCGCGGCGCGGATGGCCGCGTTGATCCGGTCGGCCGCCGCCACCTGATCGCCGATGCTCAGGTCCGAGTCCTGCGTCCGCAGGATCGGGCCCACGGCATAGACCACCGCCACGGCGGGGCCCGACGGCGCAATGCGCGACGGCGGCCGGGAGGGCATCAGAAACTGGAAGATGTTCATGCCACCGGAAGGTCCGCGCGCCCCGGACGTCGCCTGAGCGTAGCCGGTGACCACGGTAACCGGTTTCCCGTGCCGGCGCTCCAGGTCCGCTATCAGTTCGTCCCGGTACAACACCTCGTCCACCAGGCCGGCCTCGCGGGCGGCCCCGGCCGTGTAGGGGCCGCCGTCAAGGAACTGTTCCGCGCGCTCCGCGCTCACCGCCCGCCCTGCGGCAATGCCGTCGCGGAGCTGGCCGTAGTAGTCCTCCAGCACCGCCCGCAGGGCGCGGCGTGCCGGCTCGGAGAAGTCCGTGCGCGTCAGCTCCTCGCCGGCCGTCTTGTACTCTCCGGCCTGGATCAGGTCCGCCTTTACGCCGATCGTATCCAGCAGTTTGCGCGCGAAGACCGCCTCGATGCGCAGGCCGGAGACCATCAGGTTCCCGGCGGGGGTGATGACGACGCGGTCGGCGGCCGTGGCCACGTAGTAAGTCAGCGTGCCGGGGCTCTCCAGAACGCAGATCACGCGTTTGCCGGCGGCCCGGTTCTCGATGATGGCCTTGCGGACCTCCTGCGCTTTGGCCCATCCCCCGCGGAAACCGTGAATATCCACGATCAGGCCGGCCAGCCGCTCGTCCGACGCGGCTTTCCGCAGGCGCGTCAGCAGCTCGTGCAGCGTCTCCGTCTGCGGCTCTACCAGATAGACGGGTGGCAGCGTCTCCGGCAGGTCGCCCGCGACCTCGAAGCTGGCATAGCGCGCGTCGTCCTCCGGAGCGGTCCCGGCTTTGGCCTGAGGCCCGGCGCCCAGAAGCAACATTAGCAGCATCAGTCCAAGGACCAGAGCGCTCTTCCTCATCTTGCCCCCTGCTGTCAGGGTCCAACGACCTCTCGCAGCCTCACTCAGCGACGGTCGCCACACGGCCATCGCCAAGCCCCATGATAGGACGCGCACCCGGCGCGGTCAACGCGGCCCCGTGCACAATGCCGGTGCATCCAGAAAAAAGGCCGCCCCGAAAAGGACGGCCCTTGCTTGAGCAGTCTTCTGGCACGCGCTACCGTCGCCTGGCCGCCTGCTCGACGGCATCGCGGACATCTTCCACGCTTGGCCGGTTGGTGCCGTGCCAGTCCGCCAGGCGCCTGTCGTAGCGGTAGCTGCGCACGGCCGCCAGTTCGATCCGGTTGGTTCCCAGGTCATACTCGTAAACCACAACGGACTGTTCGTTGGAGTCCACCAGCACGATGGGCACGTCCCCGCTCCGCTCTGTCCCGATCATGGCGATCACGTTGCCCGTCCCTCCGACGACCTGCGCCTGTGCGCCGGGCGCCGGCCCCCGGCCGGCCAGCCAACCTCCGACCACCAACGCGGCCAGGACAAGTACGGCCGTCTTCCAGTTGTGACCTTCCATCCGTCTTCCCCCCTTCAGAAGTCTCAGTTCATCCGTTGCGCTTCTTCGCTCAGAATGATGATCTGCGGCCTGGCCATCACGAACAGGGTGTTACGTCGGGCATCCCGAGACTCACCCGAGAACAACCGCTTGATGACCGGTATTTTGTCCAGAATGGGGACGCCGGCCTCGCGCTGGTTGCGGCTGGACTGGCTGAGGCCGCCGACGACCACCACGCCCCGATCGGGCACGCCGACGGTGGTCCCCAGGCTCTCGCTGCGCTGCACGGGCAGCTCTATGGGCAGGTCAACCCGTTCGCCCACTGCGCTGCCCCCGTCGTCGCCACCCGCCACGCCGAGGAAGGCCGGAGTCGTCGTGCTTCTCAGCTCCGACTCCGTCCTCTGCGGGTCAAGCTCCAGAAACACGTAGCGCAGGTCCTCGCTGGCCACTGGCCGCACTGTAAGAGATATGGCCGTAGGCGCGGTCTCCCGCTGCGGGACGGGAACGCCGTCCTGCACCTCGTAGGAAGATATGTAGTACTGCTGTGTGCTGCTGATGATGCGCCCCTCCTGGCCGTTGGCCAGCGTTATCTGCGGCGCACTGAGCGTTCTGACCTTGTTTTTCTGGTTCGCCAGGCGGAACATGCCGCTCAGCAGCGATTCGCCGACCTTCAGTCCCAGGTTCAGGCTCATCCCGCTGTCCAACGCTACGCCGGGCACGGGGGTGCCGATAAACGGCGTGCCGCCGCTCAGAACGTTCTTGTCGTAGGTAATCCCGGTGCTTCCACTAATGGACCCGTCGGGATCAGGCCAGGTGTTTCCTATCTCGCCCGTCCACCCCGTCGGGCTCGTGTTAGCAAAAATCGGATCGCCGGTCACCGGATCGAAACCGGTGACTGTGGGATTAAAGGTCGGGAAGGGCCAGACATCGAAGCCGCCAAACGAGCCGCTCATCACGTTGAAATCATTCGTCATTCTTCCGGATGAGGTGAAGTCATTCTTGTCCAGGATGAAATCGTTCCACTGGAAGCCGACCTCGCGGAGGAACTCGCTCTCGACGGTGAGGAAGCGCAGGTCCACGTGGATCTGTATCTTCATGCGCCGCCGCAGGTCCTGCAGCAGCCCCTCGATGCACTCGTGGACGGCGGCTGTATCGTAGATGATAAGGGTGCCGGGCTGGTGGGACAGGTAGCCGGCGCCGGGCGTTCTGGCCACAAAGCGCGTGGCGGCGCCGCCGGCAGCACCTCCTCCGCCCTCTGCACCGAAGCCGAGGCCGCCACCGCCGCCTTCCATTCCGCCTCCGAAGCCGCCTCCGAAGCCGCCGCCGAAACCGCCGGCCTCACCCTCCTCGAAGGTGTCCTGATCTCCTCGTTCGCTGATCTGCGCGGCGATACGGGTGCCAAGGAAGCGCCAGGGCTCCTCAGCGCAAACGCGTTGCATGAGCGTGATGAGATCATCGCCACGCTCGAAGAGCTGGATCTCGTCCTCATCCTCGTCATCCTCATAGTCGCTGCCGTACTGGGCGGACAGGTTGCCGCCTCCGAAGCCGCCGAAGCCGCCTCCGTCGTCCTCATCGTAGTCGTCGTCGCCGGCGTCCGCGTCCTCAAAGCTGAGCAGAAGGTCCAGCACCGGGTAGACGCGCAGTTCGTATTCGGCCAACTCTTCGGGCAGGCCCAGGATCACGGCCCCGTCTTCGATCTTCCACCGGGTGCGGGTCATCCGCGTGATGTGATCCAGACCGTTCCGCAGCGTCGTGGTCATCATGAAGTCGGTCGAGGGCACTCCGGTGAGGTCGCCCCGAGTGATGAAGTCAACGTCGCTGACCTGCCGCAGCCACTCGACGACCTGGCTGAACGGGGCATCCTGGAAGGGGAAGTCGTAGCTATTCTCCAGCTTCTCGGCCACCGCCTTGTCTTCCGGGGACCTCAACCTCTGGATCAATCGCGACGGATACAGTCCCTCGCGCTCGCGCTTCTCGACGACGTTGACCCAGAATGATTTGTCCGGGTAATTGAACAGCCTGCGCGGGGTGACCATTCGGTCGGCCTCCCACAGTTCGGTCTGCAGGTCGCCGCGGTCACGGGCGGCGTTTATCTTGCCCACTTCGTACATGTGGCGCGTCTCGCTGAGTTCCCGCCTCAGAACCTTGATGATCATGTCCGAAGGGTCTTCTACCTCCAGGTCGCGGATCAGATTCTCGGCCGCATTCCAGTCCTTTGCCTGAATCAGCTCCTCGACCTCTTCGATCTGGCGGTCACGCCGCTGGCGCTCCTGCCTGGCTCTATCCTCGGCCCATTTCTCGGCCGCTTCCTCTGCGGCGACCTTCCTGTCGGCGGCAAGCCTTCTCTGGTGTTGCTCGTGCGCTCCCTGGATAACCTCCAGCAGGTTCTCCACTTCCTTGCTCTCACGGCTGACATCCATGTAGGAGGAAAGGGTGGCCACCAGGTTGCGGGCGCTACGTGCGGCCTTCAAGGCCTCGTCGAACTCCCCTTCCTCGTGCAGGCGACGCGCTCTCGCCAGTTGGGTCTTCAGCAGGTGTTCCGCGCTGCGGGCACGGACTCGGTCCACCTCGACGGCTTTCTCGGTCAGGAAGATGCGTTCCTCCGACTCGATGCCCAGGTCCATTCCGGCCTGTATGCGCACCTTGCGGGCGGTCTCGTTGCCCGGGTCGAGTTCCAGGGCCTTCCTGGCCAGTTCGTATGCCTCGCGGGTCTCTTCCGCGCCCTCTTCGTAGTAGAGCTTGAAGCGGGCTTCCTCGATCAGTTCCCGCGCGCGGGCCTTTCTCAACTCCCTGCGCACGCGCTCTTTCAGCCGCAGTTCCTCGGCCAGGGACATGGCCTGATCCTGCTCGGGGGTCAGCCGCTCCTCGATAGCCTCCTGCTGGTCGGCCAGCGCTTCGGCCACCTTGCCCTTCAGCTCGGCCAGGCGGGTTTCCTGCTGCTCGCTGAGCTTCTGGCCCTCGACGTCCGCCAGGAGCTGGCGTGCCACACTGGGTTTGCCCTCGGCGAGTTTCGCCTCGGCCTCCGCCAGTTGTGCATCCACGTCCACCTGGCCCCTTTCGGCCTGGCGCACGAATTTCTGCAGTTCGCTGATGCCGGGACCCTTCTCGTCCGTCGCCTCTTCCTGACA
>CAYVBE010000255.1:0-4839 GCA_964448935.1 uncultured candidatus Brocadiaceae bacterium | reverse complement strand
GCCACCGCCAGGCCTGCATACAGCACCAGGATTGTGCACAATCCGAATCTGGTTTTCATGTTTCCTCCTCCGCAGGTTTGCGTTGTATGAACCCGCTCAGTCGGCCGGTTCCAGCACGAGGCTGCCGAAAACGCTCGTATCCTTGTCCGCCTCCGGACCGCCGAACAGGTAGGCGCGTTTGCCGGGATCGTCCCTGCTGCCGACGGCCAGGTCGAACCCATAGGTTACGTTCGGCCCGAACGTGGTATGCACGCCGTGCCCGGCGAAGACCTTGCGACTGATCTCGACTTCCATCAGCCACGTGCCGTCATCACTGAAGGCGCCTGCCTGGTCGAAATGGCGGCCGCTCTTGTAGCCCTGGACGACTTCGTCCGCTACGACCCGCTCCCCTTCGCGGTTCTCTCCGGGAAAGGCTACGTAGTGCAGGTCGTCCTCATTATAGATAATCTCGCGGTTGTGGCGGCAGTCGAGGTAGAGATGGACGGATTCCAGCGGCAGTGCGTCGCTGCTTTCTCCGGTAACTTTGATCGCAAGCAGCAGGTCCCGCGTCTTCACACGCCTGCGGTCATCCGGACCCTCGTACCAGACCGCATCGAACCGTGCCACCTCGTTGCCGCGGTCATCGGTCAGCACATTGTCCAGCTTCCAGAACGGCTCGTCCAGCCTGCCGTCCTGGGTCCACTCCTGCGTTACCCGGCGCGCCCGCAGCACTCCGCCCGCCGCGGGGCCGACTTCGAAGGTAAGCTCCCGCGTCGCCGTGCGCGGGCCGGCGGGATGCTGATCGGTGGCCTCTACGGTGACCGGGAAGCTGCCCTTCTCGCCGGGTGTGCCCATTAGAAGACCTCCGTCCACCAGCATGAGGCCCTTCGGCAGCTCGCCCCCGGCAACGCTCCACCGAACGCGGCCCACGCCGCCCGTGGCCTTGAAGGTATGGTAGATGTACCGGTTCCGCGCCACGTTCATCTCCAGGTCCGGCTCGGGGATGGCCAGCGGCTTGTCCTCCTCGATGAGGAGCTTCACGGCCCGCTCGGACTTCTGTCCCTCCGCCTCGGCCTTCAGTCCCAGGTTCACTTCGGCGGTATCCATCGGCGTACCTGTGATGCGGCCCTCCGTCAGTTCGAGTCCGGCGGGCAGTTCGCCCTCCCCGATCGTCCATTCGGGCTCGGCCGGGGCGTTCACGATAGGCAGTGGCTCGTCGTAGGTGTGACCTACCACGCCGGGAGGCAGGTGGCCGGAGTTAATGACCATTCCGGTGTCCACGGCATCGTGCTCGTACTCTGCCAGCGTGTCCCAGACCAACCGCTGAATGGGCCGCGCAGTGTCCCGACCCAGGTCGAAGGCGACCTCTTCCCGCGCCCGCCCGCCGCGCGCCTCCAGCACTGCACTCGGATAGCCGATGGGATTTTCGTTGAAGATCATAGCGCAGAAAGTGAGGTCAATGGCATAGGCTCCGACCGGCCCCATGTGGCCGGGGTCGGCAAACAGGTCACGGCGGCTGGTCAGGCCGGGTATCAGGCCGGCGTCGGCCATGTTGCCCAGCCGCCTGATGATCAGGCTTGTGGGAGCCACGTGCACGTCAATGCCGGGATGGGCCTCTCGGATGCGCGCCATGACGCCCTCGTTCCACTCCTCCCGACGTCCGAGACCCGGATTATCCCAGTTCTCGCCGGGCGGCCAGATGCAGTACATGATGATGCGCACATCGGGATTGCCCTCTCGGGCCGCGCCCGCGTAGGCGATGGCCGCCTGGATCTCCTCCTCGTTCGTGCTGTTGTAGGACTGCAGTGTGACTACATCCCAGGAATAACTTTTCAGTTGCTCGAAGCTGTCCCTCGGATGACCCCTCAGCCAGCGCAGCGGTGCGCCTGGGATGGTGTGCGTGCCATAGGCAAACCCCTCGTGCCCGGCGGCAACCGCCAGTCCGGCCAGTTCCTCGCGCACCGTGTCCGTATGGCTGTTGCCCAGCATGTAGACCTTCGGCCCCGGCCGCTCGTCAATGTCACCGGGCACAAAAGTTGCGCCGTTCAGGACCGATGGACACCAGATAGCCACAGCAAGCAAGACCAACCAGACGTTCTTCATAGCTCACTCCCCGGAATTCAGGATCTCTTTGATCTTCGGCACCACGTTGCGCGCCCATATCCGGTAGCCCTTCGGCCCCGGATGGGCGCCGTCCACGGTCACGCCTTCTCGAAGGTAACCGTCGGCATCCAGGAACTGTTCGCCGAAGTCGAGGTAGAATACCTTCTCGCCGTCGCCCAGCTCCGCGTAGCGGCGGTTGAGCTGCCGGGTGAAATCCCGCCGGCCGATGTCCGGACCCTCCCCGGAAGGGAAGACTCCCAGGATGAGCAGCCGGGAATCGGGCGCCTTCTCGCGAATCGTGCGCACCAGCTTCTCCATGCCCTCGGCGATGTCCACGACGCTGTGGATGCGGAACAGGTTGTTCACCCCGATCAGCAGCACGATGAGGCGCGGGCGGAAGTCCTTTCCCAGCCCGGAGTTCTGCACGCGCCAGAGCAGGTGCTCGACGCGGTCGCCGCCGATGCCGAAGTTCATGGCGTCCAGCGGCGCGATCTGCTCCTCCCAGACCTCCCTGCCCCGGTGCGACCACCCGGCCGTTATCGAGTCTCCGTAGAAGACCACCGCCGGCTGCCGCTCCGCCGCCTCGCGGCACATCCGGCGGTGGGTCTCAGCTATTGCGCCCCCTCGTTTCGTGGGCACCACCGTCGGCGGGGTGTATTCACCCAACGGCATCCTCTCCACCCGCAGCTCGGACAGGTCCAGGCTGCCCGGCACGGCGAAGTTCAGGTAGAACCCGATCTCCCCGTCCGCCGCCTCGCCGCGAACGGACACATCATAGTCCTTCCAGTCCTTCTCAACCCCCTGGACGCAGGCCGCGTAGAAGTCGTTGTGGCGCTCGGGCCTGTCCCACCGCCGGACGCCCAGCAGCAGGCCGACCCCGCTCTCGCTCCGCGCGCGAAAGCGGATCCGCAGCGCCGTCAGCCCGTCCAGACGCACATCGAGGGGACACGCGAACTGCACCTTGTCGTCCCCCTCGCCCTCCGCGTGGAGATATCCCTGGTCGCCCTCACGCCGGAACTCGTACCGCACCCGCGCATCCGCCCACCCGGACCGGTCCACCCAGCCCTCGGGCAGCTCACCGGTCCCGACGGGCCGGTAGGCGTCCCGAGCGCCGAAGTCGCATTCGAGCCAGACAGATGCTCCCAGAGTGTTCTCCTCAGTCGTCAATGTTGTGCCCTCACGTTGAAACTCATCATGGCGTCCCGCCCGATGTCTTAGTTCATGATCGGCGATAGGAACACGTGGCGCAAGCCCGTCAGTCGCCGTCCCGCTTGCGCGCGGTCCGTAGTGCGGCATGGGATCGCCGTGTTCGATGGGGCCCAGGTCCGGGGCCTCGCCGCGGTAGTCCTCGTTGATGTTGGGCAGCACCTTTCCGGCGTCAATGGCCGGGGCGCCGTCCTTCAGGCGGAAGTCCAGGCCCTCCAGGCGATAGCGCGTCTCGCCGTCCGGCTCGGGCACGCCGACGAACAGTTCCTCCCAACCGGGGATCAGGATGCTGTGTTCTTCGAACCCGGTGGCCTCCGAGTATTCCTCCAGCGTGGCGTACTCCTTGATGTCCCGGCCGTGTCGCGTGGCGAACGGCTCCTCCTTCATCACCTCCGGCACCACGCGCAGGCCGTTGTAGTCGCTGGCGGCGCCGGGCTCGGGCGGCTTGTAAGTGATGATCCTGCCCTTTTCATCGCTCCGCTTTCTCGACGGCGTATAGATGAACAGGTTGTTCCAGAACCGCAGGTTGTTGGCGCGCCAGCGCAGGCTCCGGGCCGTGCCGAAGACATTGTGCGCGGCAATGATCGAGCTGGGCAGCTTGAAGGTGCTGCCGGCCCGCGAGTCGTTGTAGAAGATGTTTCGGATGAAGTAATACGGGGCGCCGGGCGTGCTCTGCGTGGAGGGGCTGTTGTTGGTGAGGAACGCATTCTCGATGAACCGGCCGTTGAAATACGAGCCGTCCGCCTCCAGGGAATTGTCGCCGGAGCCGAAGACGTAATTCCGGTAGACGTCCACCGAGGAGGTGAAGTCGCCGCGGTCGTAGCCGGTGTCGCGGTCCCACCAGCCCAGGTCAATGGCGTCCTGGAACCATTCCAGGTGATTGTGCTCGACCACGTGGCCGTGACCGCAGACGTTGATGCCGAACGGCGAGACGTGCTGGTTCATGCTCATGTTGTCCACCCCCCGGCCGATGAACCGGTTGTCGGCGATGTACCAGCCCCGGCCCGTGCTCTCGTCGCCGTAAACGCCCATGCGGACGTTCTCGGCGTCCAGGCCAATGACGATCAGGCCGTCCGGGGCGTAGCCGAAGGGGTAGAGGCCGGTCATGACCACGCATTCGGTGTTGCGGGCCTTGAGGTCGCGAATCCAGACATGGTCGGAGTGCGTCGCATCGAAGACGGCATAGTTGTCGCCGCCCTCGATCATCACCTCGCCCTCCCCCCGGATGACGATGGGGCTGCCCGGTTCGCCGTCCACGTTGACGTCAATCGAGCCGAACGCCTCGTGCCAGGGCCCGGAGTGGATCACGTCCAGGCCCTCGTTGCCCGAGATGTGCCAGTCCTCCGGCGCCGTGTCGGCGTAGATGGGCATCCGTATGTCTTCGAAGGTGCAATTGGTAACCGTCAGGCCTTCGGCCGTATCCCAGCCGTCGTGGGCGGCGACGAAGCCGCTGAGCGCGTTGCGGAAGGTCAGGCCGTCTATCCAGAGGTGTCGGGTGGCGGCCAGCTCGAAGATGGCGTAGTTGCCGTCGCCGTCGAAGATCACCTCGCC
>CAYVBE010000254.1:0-4849 GCA_964448935.1 uncultured candidatus Brocadiaceae bacterium | reverse complement strand
TCTAGGCTCTTATGTCCCGCCCTGATAGGGCGGAATGCGTGCTTCGAAGGCATCCGGGTCGGATACGAGGGGGCGGAGTGCCCTACGAACTTTTTTGGTTGACCGCGCTAAACGCGTACTTCCCTGTACGGGATGCGCGGTCTGCGAGGCGATCAATGCCCCAAGCGCGGAATCCGTTTGATTCCACCCCCGGACCGTGGTTTCATACACACCCTTAGACGGATGAGCAGCAGGATTGTTTTTTACCTGATGGAGCCCACTATGGCCATGCTTTCACGCGAACGCAATCATGTGGCTGCGGCGCTCTTTGCGCTGGCGGTCATCTTGTCTTTCCCCGCGGAAGCCGGCGAGGCAGAAGATGAGGGCCGGATTCCGGTGCCGGTGGCGCCGAATGTGCGGCTGGTGGATTACGGGAGCGATATGGGGGGCGGGTGGTATCGGGATCACCCGGCGCAGTTGTTCTCGCGACCCGAGAAGGGGGCGTCCGAGCCGCGGACCGCGCGCGATGTGGACGGCGACGGCGAGACGGCGGACGACGCGGTCTCGGGGTGGGCCTTTTCGCTGGAAGAGCCGCTCAGTCCGGTTACCGATCCGCAGTACAACCACCAGGCGCCGAGCAGCCGGTTCTACGGCGGCATCATCGGCCACAACGCCAACGCGCCCGGGCTGCGCCTGACCGAGGGAGGCATGAACACCGACCACGAGCTGCGCGACGACTGGAACTTCATGGGCCCGCAGTCGGCGGCGACCAAGCGCTCGGACACGTTCGCCCGGGGATGGGCGGTCTGGGTCTGGCTGAAGGAGGACTTCCTGAACGGCGGGGCCGCCTACCCGGTCACCTTCGACGACGACTCCGCACTGGCCGTCCACATCAGCCGGTACTGGGACCACATTGACCTGGGCCGCTGGGTAGTGCGCGAGAGCGGGCAGCTCTACATCTCCGAGGCGACCTTCGGCACCGCGGAGCAGATCGGGGCGAGTGGGCGCCGGGCCACGCACCGCGATTGGATCCTGCACCCCACCGACAGCCGCTGGGCCGCCTACAACCCGACGACCTACGACACGCGCTTCGCACCGGACAGCGCCGAGTGGCAGGACCGCGACTTCCGCCACGTGACCGGTGTCGGCTTCTACATGGCCAAGGACTCGAAGACCAGCGGCGTGATCTCGGTGAAGTGGAACGCCTTCGAGGTGTACGGGAACGTGGAGCGGCCCGAGAAGCCCTGCCACGTTCTGGAGATGGAGCAGATGCCGGCGGGGGAGGGCGTCCCGGCCTTCGACATGGCCAGGAGGGAGGTGGCATACCGGGATTGGGAGAAGATCTACCGCTGGGCCGTCAGCAACCAGTACTGCTTCGACCTGGACCAGCGGGGTTACTGCTTCGACCGCGACGGCGACATGGGGACGATGGACCTGGGCGGCACGCACGACGCCCGCGGGCCGGTGACCGACATGACGTGGGCCGACGCGGCGGCGTGGTGCAACGCGCTCTCGGAGTTTGAGGGGCGGACGCCGTGCTACTACGCCGATCCGGAGCACGAGGAGGTCTTCCGCGTGGTGCGCAACCGCAACCACCCGGACAGGTACGGCTGGCGGCCGACGGTCCACGTGAAGTGGGACGCCGACGGCTTCCGCCTGCCGACCGCCGCCGAATGGACCCGCGCCGCCGGTGAGCCCGATCAGTCGCGCGCCTGGTTCGGGGGAGACGTCTGGGAGTTCGTCTGGGACGCTGACGGGAAAAGCGTGGACTGTGGCGCGCAGGGCCAACACACCGTCTACGGCGCCGCCACCACAAGCCCCGGCCGAGGGGAACGGGCAAGGGGGCCCGTGAACGGCCGGGGGGCCAGCCCCACGGTCGGCTTCCGCATCGTGAGGGGATCGGGTGCCACGCCGCCGACCGGCCTCGCGGGCGGCGCGCCCACCTGGGTGCTGGATGAGGCTGACTCACCGCGGCCGCGCCCGAAGCCGGAGGACCTGCTCGATGAGGACGACTTCGTCGAGATCGCGGACGGCAGCTTCATCCGCGACGACGACGCGACGGTCACGGTTTCGCCCTTCGAGATGCTGAAGACCGAGGTGAGTTTCTCGCTCTGGAACGCGGTGCGCGCCTGGGCGGTGACGCAGGGCTATGACTTCGACCACGACGGCGACATGGGCAGCATGGACTGGGACAGCCATCTGGCTGAGCCGCACCGCCCCGACGAGCCGGTCACCGACATCGGCTGGACCGACGCCCGCCTGTTCTGCAACGCGCTCTCCGAGATCGAGGGCCGGACGCCGGTCTATTACACGGACGAGGCGAAGACTCAGCTCTACCGCGCGGCCATCCCGTGGCGCGTTCGGATGATCGGGGAGTTCAAAGGCTACAGTACGGACATGGCTCAGGAGAACGAGATCTACACCAGATGGGAGGCCGACGGCTACCGCCTGCCCACGTGGGCCGAATACGGCATGGCATGGCGCGAGGGGGAGACGCAGAAGTGGCCGCACCACCTGACGCAACGCGACCGGGAGTATGAGTGGCTGCGCTCCCGCTCCGGCGGGCGGACACATCCGGTGGGCACCACGGAAAGGCCCGGTCCCTTCGGGCTTTACGATCTCGGCGGGAATGTCTCCGAGTGGCTCCAGGACATCCCGAAACCGGACTACTACCGCAGCCACAACCCGAAGGGCATCGAGCGCGGCGGCGGCATGGGCAAGCACCCGGCGGCCGGCGGGCACTTCTTCAGCGACGCACAGATGGGTTTCGCGAAGGCGCCCGTGATGGAGAAACCCTCCAGCGGATGGCCGACCATCGGTTTCCGGGTGGTGCGCTGCGAGGCCGGTGCCCACTCCACCGAGCCGTGGGAACCGGAAGTGGTCATTGATGCCGACCCGGCCGACTTCGACCCGCTCGTGGGGCGGACCTTCCGGGGGAGCCTGCACCGGGCCGGGTATTACGGTCCGGGCGGCATGCCCGCCATACAGGGCGCGAAGTGGGCCTTCCGGACCGGCGGGCCGGTCCGCTCCTCACCCGTGGTGACGGGCGGGAAGCTTTACGTGGGCAGCGACGACGGCTTCGTCTATGCGCTCGACGCGGCCGACGGCTCGCCGGAATGGAAGTTCGACGCGGGCGGCGAGGTCACTGCCTCGCCCACCATTGCCGACGGCAAGGTATTCATCGGCAGCGAGGGCAGCGGGTGGATGTTCGCCCTCGACGCCGCCACGGGCGAGGAGGTCTGGCGGTATGCGAAGGACGACCAGCCGGCGCGATACCCGGTCAACACCTCGCCGGCCTACGCGTTCGGCCACGTCTTCGTCGGCACGCGGGGCGGCTTCGTCGGGCTGGACGGACGGACCGGCGAGAAGGTCTGGCAGTATCGCTTCGGCCGGATGAACCACGGTCTGCTGGCGCCGACCATCCACGGCACCACGATCTACATCCCGACCAACGACATCCGCCCCGTCGCCATAGATATCCGCACCGAGATGCCGGTGGACGAAGGGCACGGGCACCACTGCCAGGCTTCAATGGCCTACGAGGATGGCATGATCCTCTACAACACCGGCCCAGGCTGCAACGTGATGGACGCATCCGACCTGATGAATCCGCATTTCCGGTTCCGCATCTCCGGGGGAGCGGGCCTGTCCTTCTTCCCGGAATCCGGCCCCGCGCTGCACGACGGGTGGGCCTACTGCGCGAAGGGGGACAAGAAGGTCTATGCCTTCCGGCAGCAGGGCGGCAAGTGGCAGCGGGCGTGGAGCAGGCCGGTGGGTATGGTGGTCAGCTCCCTGGCTCTCACCGACCGGGAGTTGATCTTCGGCTGCGAAGACGGGAACGTCTATGCCCTCGATCGCGCGACCGGCGAGGAGGTCTGGCGATTCCAGACGGACGGAGCGGTCAAGAGCTCGCCCTGGATCGAGGACGGCCTCGTCTACATCGGCAGCGACGACGGGAAAGTTTACGCGATCCGTTGATCTTAATTTCGACATCTTCGGCCGGCTCGGCTGTCTGTGGACGGCGTTCAAAGGGCTCTGAGACAGGAACGGCGACCTGAATGCACCACCTCATTGACACCTTTGACTCGGGGGAATCCGATTCTGTTTAACCGATTCCCCGGGGTCCTTCGGGCGACCCCGTCTGCCTCCACAACACCATTCGGGCTGGCAAGCTGTCGTCAGCCCGCCGTCCGGCGGGCGTTTCAAGGTTAGCCCAGAGCGACCCCGCGTAGCGGGAGAGCCCTGGGACAGGCACGAGTCCCAATCCCGGAGCCCGCCCGCGGCGGGCGAGTCAAGCCTTGCGCAAGAGTCCCTGTAGCCCCGATTGAGTCGCCCCTTGCGGGGCTCTTTCCTCTCTTTCCGCCCTGAACCCAGGGCTTGCGCGCCTGCCGGCGCGTTGCGCCCCGGGCTAACCTTGAATCGGCCTGTCGGCCTCAACGGAAACGGCGCCACCTCAGGGGCGCCAGGTTCGTGTTCGTGGACACTTTTATCGGCCCGACACGGGCGATAATCCCTGCAAGGCAGGCCGCTCGGACGGGATATGAGACACAAGCTCCGGCGCCAGATTCTGCTGAAAGTCAGGGGCAACCCCCGTCATCTAGCCCGGGGACGCCGTCGGCGCCGGCCTGGACGGTGATGGATGAGCCCTCGAAGGCGTCCTTGATCGGCTCGTGGCGGCCGCCGAGGTGTTCGGAGAACAGTATAAACACCGGACATGTCTCGACCAGAAGAAACGGAGGCAACCTGACAAGGTAATATCACAACGAGAGTGCAAGAATGGGTCAAACGCTAGTGGTCCGGTCCGCCAGTAGCCAAAATGGTACCTGTTTACCGTGGCAGGCTGCCCGCGTTCCGCCGGACGTGGGACCTG
>CAYVBE010000253.1:0-4902 GCA_964448935.1 uncultured candidatus Brocadiaceae bacterium | reverse complement strand
CGTGGAGGACTGGCGGTTCATGGACCTGCACCTGAAGGGCCTGACCACCGAGCGCCGCGCTGAGAACTCCGGACAGGCTTTCGGCGTCTGGGGGGTGCGTAACCTGCTGCTGCAGAACCTGGAGATCGAGAATTTCGGTGCCAATGCCATCACAGACCCGGGGACAAGTAATAACTCCGACGGCATCTTCGTGGCCGACTGCCACATGCACGACTTCGGTGCGTATGGCCTGTACTCATCGCGCGGAACGCGTATCGGCTTCCTCGGCAACCGACTGGAGCAGATGCATTCCTTCGAGCACGGCTACCGCACCCAAGGAGCAGAGAAGGCTTACGTAGCCTACAACGATCTGCGGGACCTCGGAGTCGTGAAGGATGCCTTCACGATACGCGGTCCCTACAGCAGCCGGGTCGTGCTGGCGCACAACCGCTTTGACGCGCTTTCGGCCTTCGAACCGGCGAACGACGGCGGCAAGACGTTCATCCACCACTGCCTGGCGGAGGGCAACGTTTCGACCTGCGGATACTGGATGATGGGGCAGCATTTGACCTTCCGGCATAATCGCATGAAGTACGGCGGGGTGCGGGACCGGGTCATACGCCCCGCCGAATTCGCCGGGCTCTCCCACAAGTCCAGCCAGGTCGGCGTGTCGGAACACCTTCATTTCCATCACAACACGTGCTATTCTCCGGCATTTCTGGCCGGCGCGGGCAACCGGGTGAGGGCTCAGCATAATACCGTTGTCCTGGCCGACCAGGATATCCAGCGGGACGGGCTGCGCGGTCCGCTCCGCCTGACACGGCCCGATGAGCTGGACTGCGACCACAACCTCTACCACGCCGTGAACACCGATACGGGAGATGCCGTGGACATCAGCGAATGGCTGAAGCAGCGCCGCGCGGCCGGCCACGACCGGAACTCGACGGCCGGCGACCCCGAATTCAAATCGCTGGAGGCGGAGAGCCCCGACTTCCTCAAGCCCGCCCCCGGCGGCCCTGGGGAGGGGCTCGGCGCGCGGGTCCCCGAGTGGGAAGAATAACGAGGCGGCGGCGACCCGGTCATAAGGTCGCAAAACTGCAAAATCGCAACTCCAATCGAAAGGAAGAAGAACGATGAAGAAATGGAACGGAATCGGAATGGCGGCGCTATTAATGCTGGCCTGTTCAACTGGAGTTCAAAGCGCGGAGGAAAACAGTAGCGGAGTCGCCTCGGTGTTCGCCGCGCCGCGCGAGCGGCCGTCGCTCTTCATTACCGCCGAGGAGTTGCCTGCTCTTCGGGAGAAGCTGAAGAGCGAGCCGTTCGCCGAGCGCTGGGAGCGGTTCATCAAGTACGCCGATCATATCCTCGAACAGCCGACGCGCCATCCCGGGCCGTGGCTGAACCACTCTCGCCCGGCCCTGGGCTACATCGGCGTGAGCGCCCTCGCCTACCTGGTGACGGGCGAGCGCCGCTACGGGGAACGGGCGAAAGAAGAGCTGGAAGCCATGATCGAGGTCGAGCAGTGGACGGGTGGCTTCTTCCTGGTGGTCGGGGAGCGAAGCGCCGCCGCCGCCCTGGCGTATGATTGGTGCTACGACCTGTTCACGCCCGAGGAGCGGGAACGCTACGCCGAGGCCATTGTCCGCCTGGGCGTCAAGCCGTATTTTTCGGGAAAGTGGTGGGGTGTCGAGGTGCCGGTGACCAACTGGCGCGGGGTGGGGCACGGCGGCTGCGGCCTGGCGGCACTGGCCCTGGCAGACAAATCCGAGGTCGCCGCCAAGGCCGCCGAATGGTCCTGGGGGCATAACCATGCCTTTCTCGAACAAGCCCTGCACGAGGACGGCGGCGGACCCGAGGGGATCATGTACTGGAACTATGGCGTTACATTCAGCCTTTACTATCTGGCCGCCGCCACCCGCCTGTGCGGCGGCGATGACGGCTTGTCGCGGACGCTCACCGAGCGTCTGGCCGGCTACTGGAACATTTACATGCACGGCCCCGACCAACGCTACGCCAATTTCAACAACATGAACGAAGGCACCTTCGCCGGACTATACGGGGAAAACGAGGGCAATCCCATGGGCGGCCCGCCCGCAGCGACGGCGGCCCTGTTCGAGTCTTGGGTGGACGGCGGCGACCCGCTGCTGCTCTGGGCGGCGGACAATGGCGGGCACGCTTTCTACTTCTGGGGTGGCAGCCCGTTCTGGTTCCTCTGGCGGCGCCCCGTCCCGCCGGCCGGCCCGAAGCCGGAACTGCAACCGAACGTTCTTTTCCGCGGCGCCGGGCACGCGATCCTCAGCTCGCCGCGGCTCTGGTTCGCCATGCACGGCGGCTGGAACAATACCCAGGCGCATTACAACCTCGACCTGGGGACGTTTATCCTCGTCGCCGATGGCGAGCGGCTGGTCCACGACCCGGGTTACAAGTTTATCGCCACCGCCGACCACTCGACCCTGGTCTTCGGCGGCGACCACCAGTCCAAAGGGCCTCGGGGCAAGTATCTGCGTTTCGGCGAGGGCGAGGGTTTCTCCTACGCTGCCTGCGACCTTAGCGGCGCCAATGTCGCCGGGCCGACCTTGAAACGCGAAACCGCCCCCGAGCGCCCCGTCGAGCGCTGGGTGCGCCACGCCGTGCTGGTCGACGATGCCTTCATCGTGCTGATGGACGACGTCAAGCTCAGCGATGCATGCGATGTCGAGTGGCGTCTGCAGTCTCGGTTGCCGATCGAGGCCGGTTCCGATGGTCGCTCCGCCACCGTCAGAGGCGAAAAGAACGCGTTGCGGGTCGTGGCCGTTCGGCCGAAGGACGCGACGGTGGTCGCCGAGGAACGGGAAGCGAAAAAGAATCCGGGCGATCCCAAAGGCGTGCCCGTCCACACCCTCTCGATCCGGGCGGCGAACCCGGAACTCGAGACACGCTACCTGGTGGTGCTCTATCCGCAGTCGCCCGACGGCGGCGCGCCGCCGCAGGTAACGGCCGACTCCGCAGGCAAACTGACCGTCGTCGCCGGAGACCGCCGGAACACGCTGGTGTTCGAACGTGGCAACGGCGGCTGGGTGCTTGCCGCGGTAAACGGCAGATCCGCTGCCGACATCCCGAGCGGCGAGGAGCGTTCGCTGCGCCGCATACTCCCCCACGGCGACGCCTCGGGGACCCGGGAATGATTGACAGGGAACCGAACGCAATGCGATGGGCGTTGCCGACTGTTTGCATGATAACGGTATCCAAAAGGAGAACGTTATGACACATATGAACGCGTTGGGAACGATGACGATGCTGGGCGTGGCGTGGGTGGTTCTGTGCGGCTGCATGGTCGGATCGGGCGCGCGGGCACAGGAGCTCGCCCCGGCGCCGGACGGCGCCACGGTCGAGGCGCAGGTGGATGCCACGAAGACGCACCAGACGCTGCGCGGTTTTGGCGCCTGCTTCTTCATGCACGACCTGACCGATTACTGCGACCTGAAGTTCTACGATGACCTGGTTTTCGATCTCGGCGTCAACCTGGTGCGCTATCCACTGCCACCGTCCTTCGACCCCCCCGACCCGGCGAATCCGGTGCCGCCGACGGAGCGGTTGTCCATCGGGGGTAATGACCGGCAGATGGCGCTTGTCCGTTCGTTCATGGAGCGGGGAGTCGGAACGTTTTTCTCCTCTCCCTGGAGCCCGCCGGCCTGGATGAAGACCAACCGGCACATTGAACACGCCGGGCATCTACGCCCCGACCGCAGAAAGGACTATGCCGAGTTCCTGTCGGCGAACGTTCGGTTTCTCAAAGAACGCTACGGCCTGGAACTGGCCGCCGTGAGCATCCAGAACGAACTGGCCTTCCCCGAGCCCTACGGTTCCTGCGTGTACAACCCGCACAGCCTGCGCGAGACGGTGCGGGCGGTCATGCGCCGCTTCGGTGCGGACAACCTGGACACCAAAATCCTGTTCCACGAGGATACTATGCCCCAGATCCATCGGATCGTGGACTATATCCGTCCGGTGATGGCGGACGCCGAGACCAGCCGCTTCAACGGGCATTTCGCCGTGCATCTCGGCGCCACCGTCGGCCAATGGCGGCGACTGCGTCGCCAATTGAACGACTACCACGGCCGCGAGATGTGGCAGACCGAGGCGAGCGTGGGCGGCCGGGACTGGCCGCGGAACCTGAACAACGCGCGTCTGCTGCACAACGCCCTGGCGGCCGGCAACGTCAGCGTCTGGACGATGTGGCAGTTTTCGATGTTGCACCGCAATGGCGAACCAACCGGAAATTACCACTCCTTCCGGCCGTTCTTCCGTTTCGTGCGTCCGGGGGCAGTCCGCTTGGAGGCCGAGCCGGTTGACGGCGAGGTGGTGGTGTCGGCGTGGCGGCACGAGTCGGACGGCAACCTGACCGTCATCGTCATAAACCAGCTCAAGGAGCCGGCGACCGTGTCGCTGTCCCTGGCCGGGGGCGATCCCGCCTCTTTCCGGGTGTACCGGACCAGCGCCGACCAGAAGGGCGTGCGGCTTCCCGACCTTCCTGGCGGACCGAACACCGAGATCGTCATGCCCGCCGAGAGCATCGTCGTCCTGCAGTCCGGCCCGGAAATTGAAATTCCCAGGCCGGACGGGATCAGCGCCGAGCCCCCGATTGCGGCCTATTTGGAGGACGAAGATGAACTGTTGCACCAGGCCGCGCGGCATGCATGGCGTGACGCGGATGTGGCAAGGATCGAGGCGTTGCTGGCCGAAGGTCGCGATCCGAACGCGTTTGGAGTAAGCGGCTGGGCGCCCCTGCACCGCGCCGCCTTCCCCGGACACGCGCGGGCCGTCGCCACGCTGGTCGCCGGCGGCGCCGATCCGAACCTGCGGGTTCGGGACAGCATCAAGGACACCGAGGGCGACACGCCCCTGCACATCGCCGCGGCGCAGGGACGCCTGCCGATGGTGAAG
>CAYVBE010000252.1:0-4920 GCA_964448935.1 uncultured candidatus Brocadiaceae bacterium | reverse complement strand
ACACACGAACCGGTGGTTCGCCCGCCTTCCGGCCGTCATAGCGCAGAACCGGGCCTACCCGGCCATCGCCCGAAAACAACAACGAAAAGCCGATAATTGAAGGCGCGTAGTCTTGACAATCTCTCGTCTGGCGAATACAAGATGCCGGGGGCTTCATCAGTGCACAACCAGTGATCGGAGGGAATGGAGATGGACGACACACCGCGTCAGGCGGGCATAATCAGGGAACGGGGCGCAAGCACGAGCGGGCTCAACCTGGGGGGCATCGGGACCGGGGGCGTGGAACTCTGGCCCGACGGCCGCTTCCACCACTGGAACATGCTCAATTGCCGCCCTTGGGCCACCCACCACGAGGACAGGGGTTACCACTCCGTGGCCCCGCCGGAGGTCGCGGCGGGGGAGACGGACTTCTTCGTCCGCGTCCATCGCGAGGGCCGGCGGCCGCTCTATCGGTGGCTCTTCACCGGATACGGCAACATGCTGGCCATCGGCCACTTCTGGCGCGTCCACAAGTACTTCTTCATCAAGTCCTATCCCGCCATAGACTACCGCGCCGAATACCCGTTCATCTACCTGGACTACCTGGACGAGGCCATGCCGGTGGAGGTCTCGCTGCGCGCGTGGACGTCCTTCATCCCGCGGGACGTCAAGAACTCAAGCCTGCCGGGCGCCTACCTCGATTTCAGCTTTCATAATCGCTCCGACGAGCCGCTCGACGTCTCACTGGTCTGGCAGCAGCGCAACTTCAGCGGCTACGCGGCCGAAAGCGTCCGCCAGGAGCACGAGCAGAGCGAGTTCGATGACGCGACTCTGATCCGCATGCGGGGCAGCCTGGACGAGCCCGACCACGACACCAGCGGCTGCATGACCATCTGGATGCGCGGGCCCGAGGGCTCCCGCACGACCGCCATCGAGGCCAATCCCTATATGCCGAACCTCGCCTGGCCCATCCACGTCTCCGGCGGGCTGGACGGCCCGCTGATGCCGGAGCGGCTGACCCGCATCGAATACGCCGACCCGCCGGGACCGCAGCGCTGGAACAAGGGCTGGCTCTGCGTGCAGAACCGCATGGAACCCGGCTCCCGGAGCGCCGTAAACGCCGGCATGACATGGTATTACCCCAACCACGTCTCCATCCACGGCACGCCGGTGGGCCACGTGTATGAGAACTGGTTCGAGCACTCCGCCGACGTCGCCCGCTACCTCATCGGCAACCATGACGACTTCCTGGCGCGCTCGCGCGAACTGCCGGAGACCCTGATGGAGTCCACGCTGCCCCATCGGCTCAAGCTATCCATGCTGGACCAGCTCAGCACGCTGACCAAGTCCACCCATTTCATCCGCGACGGCCGGTTCGGCCTGCAGGAGGGCCACGGGTGCTGCGCGTTCAACACTATGGACGTGGACCACTACTCCTCCTACACGCTCTCGACCCTGTTTCCCGAACTGCGCGAGAAGGTGCTCGACATGCACACCGCCATCGCGCACCCGGAGAACGGCAAGATCCACCACGGCTTCCCGGGATCGGTCGAGGAGATCGAGGCCGGCGGCGAGGACGGCTACAACCGGTGGGATTGCTCCTGCCAGTACGTGCTGCAGCTCTATCGCGACGCGAAATGGTCCGGCAACCGCGACATGGTGGAGCGCTGCTGGCCGACCGCCAAACGGGCCATGGACCTGATCATCGGGCTGGACTTCTATGACGTCGGCCTGCCCTACATCGAGGGCGGCATCACCTACGACCACTGGCGCATGAAGGGCATCGTCACCTTTATGGCCGGCATCTACCTGGCCGCGCTGCGCGCGATGGAGGAGATGGCGGAGCTCCTGGACGACGAGGACGCCGCCCGCTACCGGGAACTCTTCGAGCGGGGTCAGGAGAGCTTCGAGGACCTGCTCTGGGACGGCGAGCGCTACGTGCTCTACTACGGCCGCCGGGTGAAGGGCGAGAAGACGGAATACGAGCGCAAAGGCGAAGAAGGTCACCTGGAGCCACAGAAGCCGTCCGTCTGCTGCGTCCGGCCGGAGGCCGTCGTCGAGTTGCACGACACGGGCGTGATGACCGACGCACTGAACGGCAACGCCACGGCCGCCGTGATGGGTCTGGGGGCCTTCCTGGAGCCGGAGCGGGTGCGAGAGCAGTTGCGGCTGGTGCTGCGCAAGAACGTGCAGCCGGAGAGTTTCGCCGTCATCAACGGCTCCTACCCGGACGGCCATTTCCTGGACGAGTTCCCCTACATGCAGTGGCAGACGCCCTGGACCGGCACGGAGTATTACCTGGCGCTGCAGCTCTACGAGGCCGGCATGGTGGAGGAGGGCGACCGGATCGTGGACCTCGTCTTCGAGCGGCACGACCGGGAGGGGATGCGCTTCGACCACTGCGAGTGCAACAACCACTACGCCCGCCCGCTGAGCATCTGGGGCGCCTACGCCGCGCGGCTCGGCCTGAACGTGGACGGCTGGCACGGAAGAATAGAACTCGACCCGCCCGGCGACCGGACCCACTACTGCGGCCTGATGATGACCGCCATGGCCACCTGCAGGCTGGATTATGAGTGCGAAGAAGGCCGCACAAGCGCCGAGATCGAGGTTCTCAGCGGCAATCTGCCGGTGGACACGCTCGTGCTGCCCTTCGGGGGCGAACCCGCCGAGGCCCGGGTCGAGATAGCAGGCGAGGCTGTGGAGTGCGAGCTAACTCCAGTCGACGGCAAAGCGGAGGTGCGCCTGCCAGGCGAGAACGAGCTGACGGCAGGGAATTCCCTGCACGTGGTCATCAACTGAGAGACGTGCGACGATTCACGGATTGAAGAGGCATAAGAGCCATGATGAAACGATGGATGGCGGCCGGACTGCTGGTTGCGATGCTGGTGTGTGTTTCCGCGCAGGCGCAGGACCGGGCGTCGGTTACGCCGACCGTTACCGGTCCGGGTTACGTCTGGTGGGAGGGCGAGGACGCCGTGGAGGACAACTTCCCCTCCCCGGCCGTTCGGTCGCCGGAGGGGGCCGAGGGCATACTCTCGAACGACGTCTGGCTGGCGGCGCAGGCGCAGGAGGCGCCTGCGGGCGGCCTGGTGGCCACATGGCGTATCCGGGTGCCGGAGAGCGCGGAGTACGACTTCTGGGCGCGCGTCGGCTGGCGGGGCTGGGCCGGCAATGACTGGCGCTTCGATGACGGCGAGTGGCAGACCGCCCGCGCGGACTCGGCCTTCAGCCAGCCGGTGCACTTCGTCAAGTTCCGCCCCGCCTCGTGGACCATGTTCGGCGCGGTCGAGCTGGACGCCGGGACACACACCTTCCAGGTGCGCTTCCCCGAGGGACAGCGCGCCACACAGGGCTTCGACTGCTTCATCCTCACCCGCTGGCCGTTCGTCCCACGCGGCAGGTACCGGCCCGATCAGGAGATAGACCCCGTCATCCCCTCCTCCGGGGAGGGCAAGGACTGGTGGCCATTCCGGACCGTCTACCGGCCGGGCGAGGAGAAGGTCATGGACATGTCCTTCCTGAATCACCCGGTCGGCTCCCACGGGTTCGTGCAGATGGAGGACGGGGAGCTGGTCTTCGAGGACGGCACGCCGGTGCGCTTCTGGGGCGTCAACGCCTCCTACTGGGCCAACCGCACCGTCTACCCCGAGCACGCTGCGGCGGACCGGTTCGCCGAGCACCTCGCGCAATACGGCGTCAACTGCGTGCGGCTCCACCTCCTGCACAACACCAACAGCCTGATAGACGACACCCGCGACGACACCCGGCACTTCGACGCCGTGAAGCTCGACCGCCTCGACTACCTGCTGGCCGCGCTCAAGCGGCAGGGCATCTACGTGAACCTGGACATGATGTACCACCGGACGTTCAAAGAGGGCGACAACATAGACCCGGAGCTGATCGGCGAGGGGGAAGACGAGAGCGGCTACAACCGGAGCTGGGCGGCCGGCAGCGCGGCGTTCTTCCACCCCCGCGTCATCGAGCTGAACAGCGCCCTCTACCGCAAGCTCCTCGAACACCGCAACCCGTACACCGGAATGCGGTGGCTGGATGACCCCGCAATGGCCATGCTGACGGTCCACAACGAGCAGTCCATCTTCTGGGGCACCACGAACATCCACATCGGCCGCCCGCGCCGGATACTGAACCAGCTCTACACCGACTGGCTCGAGGAGAAATACGGCACACACGACCGGCTGATCGAGGCGTGGCAGGTCGAGGGGCAGCCGTCTCCCCTGAAGCCCGGAGAAAACCTGGACACCGGCACCATCGAGCTGGGCCGCGTCGGCACCCAGTCCCAACCGCACGTGCGCAAGCGCGGGCTCGATCAGCTCCGCTTCCTCTACCACGTGGAGACGAAGTTTTACCGCGACACCATCGAGGACATGCGCGAATGGGGCGTGCGCTGCCCCATCATCACCTCCAACTGGCGCGGTGCGGGCAACACCACGCGGCTGGTGGTGCAGGCCTCGGCGCTGGGCGAGATCGTGGACCGTCACGCCTACTGGAACGACCGCCGGTCGCTCCTGGGCGCCGTGGGCCGCGGCATGATCATGCACGCCTTCGACCAGGTGGCCGACCGCGCCTTCTGCATCTCGGAGTGGAACGCCGGCGTTCACGGCGAGCACGTGGCGGAGGCCGCCCCCCTGATGGGCGCCATCGCCGGTTTCCAGGGCTGGGACGCGCTGTTCCACTTCTGCCCCACCGGTCCCACCTGGGAGCCCTACCTGGGCGGGCTCAACGTGACGCCCGGCCACTACGCCCTCTACCCGATCGCCGCCGTCCTGATGCGCCGGGGCGACGTTGAACCGGGGTCGCTGGTGTTCGAGCGTCGTCGCGATCCCGATTCCCAGTTCAGCTTCTCGCGGGACGAGCGCGGCGCGCCGCCCGAGGCTCTGGCCGTCGGCCGGGTGCAGAACCGCTACGTGGACTCGCCCA
>CAYVBE010000251.1:0-4929 GCA_964448935.1 uncultured candidatus Brocadiaceae bacterium | reverse complement strand
AAGTTAATCTACCCAAAACGGGAGCCGGCTTTCCTCTTTTTGTCGAAAGTCGAGTATAGACGTGACGGAGGTTTATAAATGCTTCGGTTGGCAGCTTCGGTTCGACGCCGAGTGTAGGACTGTGCAGCACACCTTCCGCACCCACCTCAGCAAGAAGGGCGTGGCGTCTGCCGACCGCGGGAGAGCATCCTGGCCCGACCAGTGCTCGGTCTCGCCGGCCCTGGCAGGAAGATCAGCGGCCTCATGCCCTGCACGGTCATCAAGCCCGGCGACATGGCCGATCGCATCCTGGACCGCGAGGCGCATCCCAAGTGGAACGGAGGGCGCTGCAAGATGGTCTACTCGTTCCCTCAGGATCAGAAGCTCTGGGACCGGTACGCGGAGATCAGGGCTGAGAGCCTGCGGACTGGTGGTGACGGTTCAGGAGCCACCAAGCCTGGATTATTCGCCAGGGTTGCTGACGGGGCGCAGCTGAGGGCGTTTGTGACGGTACGGGCGGGCCGAGCAGGTGCTCAAACACCCACGGATGGGCTGGTGACGCGGCTGGGAACGTGCAGGGCCTCGCGCAGGGGAAAAACCGGCAAGGCTCCGAGCGCGCCGCCCCCAGCAGGGGGACCGGCCCTCCCATCAACGGGCGGGCCGTATGCACCCCTTCGATCTCAATCCCCGCCGCCGGCACCGTCCGGCCGCACTTCAATGCCGCAGAGCACGGGCGTCCCTGCCGAGGGCGCCAGATCCACCCTCAACGTGCCCACGACCATAATGCCTTTGAACTCCCTGACAACCGCCCGAAGGCGGCCGGCGGCTGTTTTCGCAATGTCAAAGTCCTTTAGCACCGGTTCGCCCTGAAGCGCGACGTCGAAGACGCGCTCCCCGGGCCGGAGGTCCTCCGGCTCGGCGAAATGGAGCCGGACGGTGTAGCTGCCCGCCGGGGCGAGCTTCATCGCCAAAGACCGGAGCCCTTTGGCTCCTGAAGCAGCGACCCACTTCAACCCGTCGCCCCGGAGCCGCAGCGAGTGGCGGCAGAAGATCTCCGGCACGGCCGGCACGGTGACCACGTTCCTTTCGCGAATGATCTCCGTCGTGCGGCGCTTGATGTCCCGGGTGTCGGACGCTTCCATGGTGTAGGGCGACGGGCCCCCCACGCTGGGGTAGTCCAGCCAGAGCGTGCCGTCGTCGGCCAGCCGGTCGCCGGGTGCGCCGAGGTTCAGCCCGAGGCCCGACGCCTCGTCGGCGGAGCCGTCCGTGCTCCACGTCTCGACGTCGGGATCGTGGATCAGCGCCAGGGAGGTCTGTATCTGGAAACTGCAGCTGCAGCCGTAGCTGAACTCGACCGGCGCGCTCAGGACGCCGCCCGCCGGTATGAGGTTCTCCGTGCAGCCCGACCGGAATCCGCCCAGGTTCACGATCCCCCCGACGCCACTCGGATCTGAGTACGCCGCCGTCGTCGAGCGGTAGGTGATGACGCCCTCCCCGGCGATCATCCACGAGCAGACGCGCCCGATCCCCCGGTGCATCCCCGGCCACCGGCGACTGGCACCCGTGAGGAGGCAGTACTCGTCGGCCGATTCGGACGCGTTGAGCGGCGGCATGGCCGGGACGAGCCTGTCAGCGATGAGGATGTAGGGCTGCCGGTGGCCGGGCTCTGCTTCCCAGAGCACCTCGCCGTTGCGCCCGGCATAGGCGATGACTCGGGGCGGCTCCCGGTCGGAGACGCGGAAGCCGGCGCTGGTCGTCTGGACCAGCACGTCGCGCTCGGCCGAATAGGCGAGGAACTCTCCAAAGACGTCGTCCGTGGTGCTCCAGGCCGTCCGGCCGGTCCGGAGGCCCAGGGCGAGGAGCATCGGTGCCCCGCCGGGCGCGCCTTCGGCCGGGGGGCCCGGCATGCGGTCAACGCAGAAGACCTTGCCGCCGCCGACGGCAATAGCATTGTGGACGAAGCTGTATTCGGCGTCCCGGCTCCACCGCACTTCCCCGCTCAGGCGGTCGAGGGCCACAAGCCGCCGGCTTGCCTCTGGCGGCGCCAGGATTCGCTCGAGCGCAGTCCTCCCCCTCGCCACCCGCAAGACCGCGGCGACGAGGACATCGTCATCAACGGCCAGATAGCCCCAGCCCGGCTGCGCTTCCCCGGCGCCGCCCGCCAGGGGGAACCGGGCGATCCTCTGGCCCGTGGCCGCGTCCAGGCGCAGGATCGCCCCGCCGCTGTTGACGTAAACGCTGTCCGCAAGCGTTACATAGGCGCCGCCGGTCAGCCGTTCCCCGGAACCCGAAGAGACAAGATGCCCGCCGCGGTCGGACAACTCGGGCAGGGGCGCTTTCCACAAGAGCCGCCCGGTGTAAACGTCCACTGCGTGGAGGGCGCCCGGTCCGCGGATGACCATGCGCCCGGCGGCGACCTGGGGCCGGAGGGCGTGGGCGTGCGTGTTGAAGAAATCGTCGAAGCCCGCGGAGCCGCCGAACCACAATAGGCCCAGCGGCGGCCGGACCATGGCGTCGCGCGAACACCTCGTCCTGCCCGGGTCCGCATCCTCATGGGTCCAATCGCCGGCGCCGGGCGGCGCCCCGGCGCGGACGAGCATGGCGCAGCCGCCCTCCGCGCGCACTTGGGCGCCGGTGAAGTCGCTTTGCACCGCCAGACTACGGAGGGCCTCCTCAGTTCCGCCGACCAGGCACGCCACGCCGCCGTAAGGGCGGAGGGATTGAAACACGGCCTGCGGGAACGAGCCCCGTTCGATGATCCCGGCCGTCTCCGCCTCGCTCACCACGACCAGGCTGTGAGCGTATGCCGGCACCGACGACGCGAGAGGATCGCCCGCCAGGAGCGCGACGCGGCTGCCATACAATCCCTGGCGGTCCATCTCCCGGCGAACCGCGTCCCGCCGGGCCGCGTCCGACTCGACGGCGGTGACGTGCAGCGCGGACTGCCGCGCAAGCTCTGTCAGAAGCCGTGTGTCGCCGGCGCCCAGGACCAGCGCGTATCCCTCCCTGACGCCGCTGCACGAGAGTATCGCTTCGGCCTGGCGCGTCCACTCGTCGGGCGGAGCGGCGTCCGGCTCGGGGAGCGCAAACGTCCACGGCTCCGCGCGTTCAGTCCCGAAGCAATACAGGTCACCGCGACTGGTGACCACGAACAGCCTCCCATCGGCGGCAAGCATTGACCCCACCGGATCAGCGACGTCGTGCTGCCACTGCACGGAGCCGTCCGCCGCGTCGAGCGCCATCACGACCGTCCCGTCGCCCCCGGTGGCGTACAGGCGCGGCCCCGCCTTCAGCCAGAGGGCGTGCATCGCGACCGACGGGTTCAGGTGCCTTGCCTCGATGGTCCGGGATGGATCCCTTCTGAACCGGGCCGGCGCAAAGTCTTCCTCGAGGGGCGCAATCGCGAGGTCGTCCAGGTCGAAGTAGACGACGCCCTTGCCCCGCGGGGCGACGTATGCCCGCCCGGATGCGAGGACGGTCTTCTCGGCCGGCCCGGGCAGGCACAGGGCAGGCGCTCCAGTCGCGGCGTCGTAGAGATAGGAGGAGTTGAGGAACAGCCGTTCTGTGGCCGCTGCGAATGAGCCGCCCGTGTGGCCCCCCATCCGGTAGTAGAGCAGGTCCCCGCTCCGGCGGTCGAAGCAGGCGGGCCTGGACCGGCCGCACGGAACCAGCAGCCTCTGGCCGGCGGCGACAAGATACCCCTGGGGGGCGACGCCGCTCAGTGCCTCCGTATGGTGAGGGTTTGTTATATACAGGCTGCCCGCAGTCTCGTTGCACCATGCGACCTTCCCGGTCTCGGCGTCGAGGGCATAGATGAAGACGCCCATAAAGGGGAAGCTGCACGCGGCGAAGTAGACCTTCCCGCCGGCCAGGACCGGCCCGCCGCGGACCGGCCAGGAGGAGATCACGCGGCCGTTCCCCAGGACCTTCCTATCTCCCGGCGCGGCCTCGAACCGCCGGAGGAGTCCGCCCGTCTCGACGTCCAGACAGTAGAGGCCCCCGTCGTCGGACCCGAACCATACCTTGTTACCGAAAGCCACCGGCGCAAACCGGACCGGGCCGTCCGCGTAGAAGCGCCACTTCTCCGCGCCGGTGCGCGTGTCGAACGCCGTGACGGCGTCGGTACGGCTGGAGCCGACAAGGATCGTCCGGCCCGTCACGACCGGCTCGTACGAGGCGTCGAACGAGACCCGGCGCATGATCAGATCCCCGGCCCAGGCCGGCTCTGGGTCGCCCAGTTCCCGCACCCATTGCAGGTGCAGCTCGGCGGGCAGCTCCTCCGGCGTCGCAGCGCTGCGGGCGGCGTCGTATCGCCACTGGGGCCAGTCAGCCGCCGCCGCACCGGCAGCGATGAGGCCCCACAGGATGCACAGCCCGAGAACGGCTTTCAACCGAGATCACCCATTTACAGTAGGGAAGTTGCAAGTTCGCCTTCACCGTGACAGGGTACTCTCCCCCCGCGCTGTTCGTCAAGGACAAACCCGTGAAAGAAACCTGCCGCGCTGGCCTCTGCCCGCCGTTTGTCCGGGGGATATGGCAGTCCGAAAGGTGTTTTTCGGCCATCGAGAGGCACCTTGACTGTCGAAAAACCGCGAAGTCGGTTTTTTCTGCGGAATCTGCCGCCACTTCTACGTGCTCTACACCAAGCGCACCACACGTGATCGCATCCTGTGCCGGGGCGAATGCCGCAACTGCGGGCAGCGGTCCAGCGTATATTCCCGCGTCTGATCGATCTGGTCAGGCGCAAAAGGCGGGCGCTCGTGTCGGGGATGGCCCGGCTGGCCGGCGATTTTGCGCCTCTTGCCGCGCCGGGGCGAAGGTGGTTTGGGCTTGACGATGTCGCTCGACGGCGGCTTGTGGGAGTTGGAGGAGTTCTTGCGCAGCCGGGCGTTCTCGGACTATGGCGATGCCTTGCGCGCCTGCAACTCCGCGTTACGGGCTTCCAGTTGG
>CAYVBE010000250.1:0-4958 GCA_964448935.1 uncultured candidatus Brocadiaceae bacterium | reverse complement strand
AATGTGCGCTGAAGTAAACCTGCGTGAGACGACTCCGCCCGCCCTCTTCATGGACCGGGAGGGCTGGGAGGAACTGCCGGAGAAGCTGGAAGACCCCTTCTTCCGGCGACTGCACGAGAGCAACCTGGAAGCGCTGGAGCGTCTGGCCGAACGCGACGAACCGGACACCCAAAGGCGGCGGCTGAAGAACCGCCTGGAACGCGCCGTCGTGGCCTGGTACCTGACCCGCGAGCAGCGTTACCTCCGGATGGCCGTCGAGGCTATCGAGCTGACCTGCCGGGAGGACGAGCAGTGGCGGGTCACCGACGACAGCATCGAGATGATCCGCGGCGCCAACCTGGCCACCGGGGAGCTTCTCTACAACGCGGCCTTCGGCTACGACGCCCTGCATCCCTACCTGCCGGACAGTCTGAAGCGGGAGTGCGTGGACGCGATCGTGGAGAAGGGCCTGGCCGCCTACCTGGAGGGGCTGCGGCTGGAGGACTGGTGGGTGAAGTGCGACTTCAACTGGAACTCCGCCCTGCACGGCAACGCCGGCCTGGCCGCCCTCACAATCCGCGATAAGGCACCTGAGATCGCGGAACGCGTGCTGGACGAGGCCCTGCGCGGGCTGCCGTACATGATCGGTAACTTCCCGCGCGGCGGCGGCTGGATCGAGGGGGCCATGTACTGCTGCACCGCCGTGGGCCACCTGACGGACTTCGTCGTGGCCTACCACCGCCGGACCGGGCAGGACCTGGGCCTGCTGAAGAACCGCGACTTCCATGACACCATCACCTGGCTGACCTGCATGCAGGGCGGCGATGGGCGCACTTACAACTTCTCCGACGCGCACGCCGGCCGGGGAGGCGTGGCCCTGCCGCACCTGTTCTGGTGGGCGCGTATGCTGGATCGGCCCGACTGGGCGCACGAGCTTGAGCGGCACGCACACCATGGCCACGGCTCCCGCAGTCTCTTCCGCGACGTCGCCGCCTTCTGGTACCGCGAACCATTCCAGCCCACCCGGCCTCCCGAGAGGAAACCGCTCCGGCACTTCGGGGGCCTGGACTGGCTGACCTGGCGTGGCGACCGCACCTGGCTGGCTTTCCGGTCCGGCTTCAACGGCGGCAACCACGACAACGACGACCTGGGCAACTTCATCCTGGGCGCCGGCGACGAGCGCTTCCTCTGCGACCCCGGCTACGGCACGTACGAAGCCAGCCGGCACAACTGCATCACCGTGCGGCGCTTCGAGCAGACCGACTGCGCCACCGCCCGTATCACGCGGATCGAGGAGTTTGACGGCGGCTTCTACCTCTGCTGCGACATCCAGGAGGCCTTCCCGCACGTCACCCGCCACTACGACCGCCACCTGCTGCTGGCCGATGACGCCCACCTGCTGCTGGTGGACGACGTGCTGGGAACGGACGACATCCGGACGACGGTCCGCAGCCACCTCCAGACGCGCCTGCCCTGCCGGGAGACCGACGAGGGCTGGCTGATCGAGGGCGAGCGGAACGCGCTGCGCGTCATCAACCTCTCGGCCGCCGGCTGGCGGCGCGCCGATCGGTGGCAACCCGGCCGCAGACACCAGCACTCCATCACCTGCCTGTCCTGGAAGCGCGACTACGACCGCGTCCACACCGTACACGCCACGCTCCTGACCTTCGGCGACCCCGACTACGACTACTCGGAGGACGACGCCGGCCTGCAGGTGTGCCTTGATGGAACGACCTACCGCTTCGCGCGCCGCGCGGACGGCAGGTTCGACTTCAGAGTTACTTAGCAGTGGAGTGGCTATGTTGACACCGCGGGTGATCTTTGGGCTGATGATCTGTGCGCTGCCACTCCTCGGCGCCGGCGCAGGGGCCGAGGCCGGTGAGAGCGAAGAGTTGCAAAAAGCACTCGAGCGTTTTCCGGAAGGCACCCGCCATAAGCATGCGATGGTCGCCATGCGCGACGGGGTTCGGCTGGCCACGGAGGTCTTCCTGCCGCCCGGCGAGGGGGAATGGCCCGTCATCCTGATGCGCACGCCCTACGGCCGCCGGCGCGCCCTCGGCTACTACGGACGCGTCAGGGACCATACCGTCGCGTTCGTCGTGCAGGACATCCGGGGCGATGGCGACTCGGAGGGCCGCGAGACGGTCGAACCCGAGAGCTTCAACAACGAGATCGCAGACAGTGCCGACACGGCGGAGTGGATCGCGGGGCAGCCCTGGTGCAACGGCCGCATTATCATGATCGGCGGCTCCGGACACGGGATGGCCGCGGTGATGGCCGTCTACGCCAACTCCCCGCACATCACCGCCTGCTGGCCGAACAACTCCGGCGGCCACGCCCACCTCTACTGGCTCTACCACAACGGCGTGCGCCGGAAGATGTACGACTGGCTCAGGAGCAAATCGGTCACCGTCCCCGAATGGCCGAAGCCGACCACGAGTCCCCTCGACCCGGAGGAGTGGCACCGCTTCTGCCGCGAGCGCGCTGCCGGGAATCAGACGTGGTTCCGCAACGACGGCGGGTGGTACAACATCTTCAGCGAGTCGCAGGTGGACAACTTCGCGGCGCTCTCGGACACCGGGACGGCGTTCGTCAAGATCGGCCCCGGCACGCACGGCGGCATGCAGGGTCTCGAATACCCCTCCGCCCCGTGGCCGGAAGGCATCGAGAATGTCACGCTCGATCAGCTCATCGAAGGCGAAGAGCCCACGGGAACGCGCTCCAGATTGACGTACTACCTGATGGGCGACGTCACGGACGAGGACGCGCCGGGCAACGTCTGGCGCGTCGCCCACGATTGGCCGTTGGACCACACGCCCGTCCGCTTCTACATGCACCGGGACGGCACGCTTTCAAAGAAGGTTCCTTCCGAGCCGGACGCCTCGCTCAGCTATCGCTACGATCCCCGTGACCCCGTCCCGACCATCGGCGGCGCCATCCTGTCCTCTGACAACGCGGGCCCGCGCGATCAGAGACCGCTGATGGACCGGGGAGACATCCTGCGGTTCGAAACCGAGCCGCTCTCGAAGCCCCTCGCCATAACCGGCAAGGTCCGGGCGGAGCTGCACGTCAGCTCCGACGTGCCGGACACGACCTTCATGGCAAAACTGATTGATGTCTATCCCGACGGCTACCAGGCGCTCGTGCAGGACTCGGCGATCATGGCGCGCTACTGGCAAGGCCCCGACCGGCCCGCGCCCATCGAGAAAGGCCGGACCTACCGGCTCATGATGGACATGTGGAGCACCGCCATCGTCTTCAACCGCGGCCATCGCATCGCCGTCCACATCACCGGCAGCAACTCGCCGAAATACGAGGTGCATCCCAACTCGTACGAGCCCGTCTACTCCTACGACAACTCCCCGGTGGCGCGCAACACGCTCCACCTCTCGGCCGACCGGCCTTCCTGTGTGATCCTGCCTCGCGTGCCCCTGGAGCCCTGAGACACACACCCTCGGCAGCTGGCACGGACACCGTGCGGACGCTACAATGGAAGCCCGTGGGGTAACGTCTTTCTGCAGAGAGAAATCATGCCGCAGAACGTCAAAGCCGTCCGGTTTCGCTTCCTGCTTTACCTCGTGGTCTTTGTGATCGCGCTGGTGGGCGGGACGAGGGCGTTCATGGTGCTGGAGGGCATGGGGTTCGGGGAGTCGCTGTATTTCGTCGTGGTCACCATGGCCACGGTCGGTTACGGCGACATCAGCCCGGCCACGCCCGTCGGCCGGGTAGTGGCCGTGGTGGTCATCGTCCTCGGCGTGGGCACCTTTCTGGGCGTCATCGCCAGCGCTACCGAACTGCTCATCGCCCGACGTGCGGAGGCCAGCCGCCGGGAGAAGCTGAACATGGTCATCGGGCTCTTTTTCAGCGAGGTGGGCACCGACCTGCTGACGGTCTCCGCGGACGCCGACCCCCAGCGCGACCAGGTTCGGGACCTCATGCAGGTCGAGGGCGACTGGGGTGAAGGAGATTTCGCGCAAGTGCGGAGCAAGTTGCAGAAGCGCACATACACGCTCGATCCCGACCGGCTGAGCCTGCTGGAGGTCGCCCGGCTGATGAAGGGCAAGCGGGCCTTCATCGTGGGCCTGCTGGAGAACTCCGCCGTCATGGAACACGAGGCGTTCACCGACGTGCTCTGGGCGGTCTTCCACGTGGTGGATGAGCTGGAGGCGGAGGACGATCTGTCCGCCGTGCTCCGCATGCACGAGGGCCACATTATGGGCGACTGCGAGCGGGCCTATCGGCGCCTGGTTGGCCAGTGGCTGCGCTACATGGAGCACATGCAGCGGCGATACCCCTACCTGTTCAACCGCGCGCTGCGCAGCAACCCGTTTGTGATGAAGAAATCAAAAGTTCTGGAAAAACTGGAGGGAAACGGTGAGTGAACAGAAATCGGCCGGGCGGCGTTTCACGATGAAGGTGGTGGCACGCTTCGAGCACATCATCACGATCGTGCTGCTCGGCATAATGATGCTGGCCATCCTGGTCGCCACCGTGGATCTCGCTCTGCGGGTTTTTGGAAAGCTGGTATCCAGGCCCTTCCTGATACTGGAGGTCACGGAGGTGACGGAGGTCTTCGGCTTCGTCTTCATGGTGCTGATCGGCCTGGAGCTTCTGGAGACCATCAAGACCTACCTCTCGAAAGAGCAGTTGCACGTCGAGGTGGTCTTCCTGGTGGCGATGATCGCCATAGCACGGAAGGTCATCCTGCTGGACGTCAAGCACATGGACGCCCCGGTGCTCTACGGCATAGCGGCCATAATCCTGGCCCTCGCCGCCGGATTCTTCTTCCTCCGCCTCGCCTACCGCAAAGGGGGGGACGTCCGCAACCCGGAAGAAGCCGTCGCCTAACGGCCATTCTATGACACACAGTCTAACCTGTAATCATGTGTAACAGATGCGGCAAGGCCGCGGCAGTCCAAACTGGATCGTAACCGTTCACGGATTTCCTGAGAAAAGTGGTGACTTTGGCCTCGGCGTTC